>NZ_OZ271837.1:2942500-3273939 GCF_965601775.1 Flagellimonas sp. | reverse complement strand
CATCGTAGTAAACGGTAACAAATTGAACGCTCAGGCTAAATCTGCTTTGAAAAGAGCTAGACGAGGTGAAGCTGTTCAGATTTTTGATATCAACGCTTACATTACCAACAACAGAAGCTACAAGTTGAAGAAAGTTTCTCCAGTGGTAGTTGAGCTTACAAACTAAAATAAAGTATACAGAAAATCATGAATTGGAAAAATGTATTCGTAATTGGAGCTTTAAGTCTTTTGCCCGTATCCATGATGGCGCAGGCAAACATTCTGAATGCCAAATTGCCTGAAGAAATAGGTAAAAAGACCGAAGCACAAATCGCACAGGACGCGGATGCTCCTTTAGCCTATGGCTATGTGGACGACCGGGATATCCTTTGGTCCAAGACCACTTGGGAAATCATTGACCTGGACGAGCGTGTAAACTTCCCTCTTTACTATCCTACCGATACTATTGGTATTGGATTGGATAGAAGGTCCCTATACCATGTTTTGATGAAAAACATCAGAAATGGGAAATTGACCGAGGTATATGCGGATTCCTATTTTACCGAAAAGCGTAGATTGGAAGACCTATCCGCCACCTTGCAAAAAGTGGATACCACGGATTTAGGATACGAACAATTGAATGCTGGTGAGCAGATTTCCCCGGAGTTTATCAACAAAAGGGATTTGACCGCAGCAGATATTGAAGAGTATCGCATCAAGGGAATATGGTACTTTGACAAGCGTCAAGGAGAATTGAAATACAGACTATTGGGGGTTGCCCCAGTAGCACCAGACGTAAACTTTATTGACGACGAGTCTGTAGACCCGGGAGAAAATAAGGTAGAGTTGTTCTGGGTTTGGTATCCAGCAGCAAGACAAATCTTGCACGATGCCAAAGTGTATAACCAACGCAATTCTGCACGCCCTATCTCTTTTGATATGCTCTTGAACGCCAGACGTTTTAATGGAGTAATCTACAAAGAAGAGAACGTTCACGGTGACCGTGAGATAGACGATTATATTTTTGACAATGCACTATTCCAACTCTTGGAAGCTAATAGAATCAAAGAAGTGATTCGCGACCGGGAGCAGGATATGTGGGCGTACTAAGCCAAAAAATAATTTTCCAATTCAATTCATACAGCGCCGCACTTTAGTGCGGCGTTTTTTTGTTATTCACTTTTGTCATTCCTGCGTAGGCAGGAATCCACAGTTCTTATAAGAATCATATGAATTCGAAAACAAAGCGAGAAATCTGAATATATTCTCTTTGTGCTCATTATCCTTCCGTATTCTTTATGCATCAATTGCCTTTGGCATTTTTAACTGAAATTCTCGAACTTCACTCCGGTCAGGCGGGTATCGGACGATATAGTCCATTGAAACGGAGCCATATCTTGAATCGTTGGTGGTAACATCTCTATTGCTATAATTTTCTTCCATTAGGAATTCAACCTTGTATACTGTAACAAATTTGTATTTGACTTATCTCTGATACATAAACCACTTCAAACTTTCTAAAAATGAAGAAAATAGGAATCTATTTATTAATAGTATTTACCACGCTTTTTTCTACACATTGCTACGCAACTTGGTCTATTATTGCTGTAGATAGAAAAACAGGAGAAATAGGAATTGTAGGAGCTTCCTGCACCTTTGATGTATCATGGATAGGGTCCATAGAACCCGGAAAAGGGGCTGTTATAGTACAGGCAGCGAGTAATTACTATGCCAAAATGCGAGGTGTTGCACTTATGGAGAATAATGCTTCGGCCCAGGAAATAATGGATGCAATGATGGCCAAAGAATTTGAGCCTGAACTACAACAATACGGGGTAATCTTAGTGAATGACAGCAGTAGCCCTTTGGTTTATTCTGGAGCTCAGATTAAAGATTGGAATGGCGAAATGTTAGGTGATGATTTTGCGGTAATGGGCAACATACTTGCAGGAGAGGAAGTAGTTCAGAAAGCCTACGGGGCCTTTGATCAAAACAGGGATAAATCTTTAGCTGAACGCTTAATGCTAGCCCTTAAAGCTGGAGAAGAGGCCGGAGGTGATAAAAGGTGTGGAACACAATATGCCAGATCCGCTTTTATGATGGTTTACAAACCTGAAGATGGAGCTATTTTAAAATTAGCAGTTCAAGGTATAGAAAAAGGTGGTAAACCCGCTGTAACTTTACTAAATCAACAATTTGATTTTTGGCGTAAAGAAGAAAAAGAAAGAAACTAGAAACTACCCCCTGCAACATATATAATTACTCGTTTGATCGAACCAAAATGAATAAATTAAAAGTCTGTCATAAGCCGAAAATTTTATACTTAAAAATCCGCTACTATTCTTATACTAGACCAATAGTTTAAGTCCTTTCCTAATAGATGCATTTCGATTCAAAAAATAAAGAAAGTAACTTACCACCCTTCACCCTTCACCCTTCACCCTTCACCCTTCACCAATAACCCTTGCCCAATTTCGTGCCCATTCGTGCCATTCGCGTCAAACGGTAAATAGACTAGTACACTATGTTTAATCTCTATCCAGGATGCTTACTTTTGCCCCATGGTAGATTATTTGATCGTTGGTTGCGGTTTAGCGGGAATTTCTTTCTGTGAAACGCTCGAAAGAAACGGTAAATCGTTTCACGTGGTTTCGGATAGTTCCCAACAAGCTTCATGGGTTGCTGGTGGACTATACAATCCGGTTATCCTAAAACGATTTACCATGGCCTGGAACGCGAGAGAGCAGATGGATTTGGCTATGCCTTTTTACGAAGTACTGGAAGAAAAACTCAAGGTAAAGCTGGATTACAAACTTCGTGTGTTGCGTTTATTTGCCTCCGTAGAAGAACAAAATGGCTGGTTTGTAGCTGCCGACAGGCCGAATTTGGAGTATTTCCTTTCCCCAGATATCCAACAAAATCAGAATCCGCGTATTCACGCTCCCTTGGGATTTGGAGAAGTGCGATACACTGGGCGAATCGATACCCGCACACTTCTTACCGTGTATGCAGAATATTTGATGCAAAAAGGCCAATTTACCAGCGAAACCTTTGATTTTTCCCATTTTCGGACGCTTAGTGGTCATTTCTGCTATAAATCCATTACTGCCAAGCAAATTGTTTTTGCGGACGGCTATGGGCTTAAAAACAATCCGTTTTTCAATTATTTGCCTCTAAATGGCACAAAAGGGGAGTTGTTGACTATCAAAGCTCCAGACCTCAAAGAAGAATCCGTCATTAAATCCTCAGTATTTATCATTCCTTTGGGGGGCGACCTCTATCGTGTAGGGGCTACATACAAGTGGAAAGACAAGACCAATTTGCCAACAGAAGAATCAAAAATGGAATTGCTAATCAAATTGGACACCTTCCTAAAATGCGATTATGAGGTGGTGGACCATGTAGCTGGAATTCGACCCACTGTAGCAGACCGCAGACCTTTGGTGGGCTCGCATCCCACTCATAAAAATATCTACTGTTTAAATGGGTTTGGTTCGCGAGGCGTACTTATTGCTCCCTATGCCTCAGGCCAACTTTTTGATTGTATTGAAAATGGAGAACCCATTAATCCGGAAATGGATTTAGCTAGGTTTACCAAGAAATAGTATCAGGAAGCTTCTCTAAGTTCCTGAGGTTCATATTTGACAAAGAGATTAATCCAAATATTTCGGGAAAGACGAATAATGATGGGCATAAATACGACCAAAGTCACAACAATAGCAAAGAAAGTATTCACTAAGTTCAGTCCGAGAAACAAAAACGAAATAACAAAAGCCGCGACAGCGAATGCTACGCCAACGCCATAGCTCACATACATGGAGCCATAAAAAAAGGAAGGTTCAATCTTATATTTTAAACCGCAATGGGAACAACGCTCATGCATTTTGAACAATTCTCCTATAGCGTAGGGATTTTTGTTCACATACATGCTCTCCTCATGGCATCTGGGACAACTTCCTGTTAAAATACTGTAGAGTTTAGTTCCTTTTTTTAACATTTGCATTGCTTTTGTCAAAGGTAGGAATTGTTGCCGTTGATGTCACCAAAATCAATATCAAAAGCTGATTTTGAGATAATGAATTCTGATTACAAGTATGCTTAATATCCATAACCTTTCGGTCGCTTTTGGAGGGGAATACCTTTTTGAGGAAATCGCGTTTCGATTGAATGCTGGAGACCGGGTTGGTCTTATTGGCAAGAATGGAGCAGGAAAGTCCACACTATTGCGATTGCTTTCCAGAGAACAAGAAGCAGATACGGGCTCTATTGCTATCGAAAAGGGGACCCAAATCGGTTTTCTAAAACAGGATATTGACTTTGAGCAAGGAAGAACCGTTTTGGAAGAGGCCTATCAAGCCTTTACCGAAATAAAATCCTTGGAAGTTCAATTGGAGAATATCAACCAGCAGTTGGCAGAGCGCACAGATTATGAAAGCGAGTCTTATAGCCAGTTGATGGTGGACCTTACTGAACTAACCCATCGCTATGAGATTATTGGAGGATACAACTATCAAGGGGAGACGGAAAAGGTTTTACAAGGCTTAGGATTCAAGCGTGAGGACTTTACTAAAGTAACAGACACCTTTTCCGGAGGATTGCGTATGCGTATCGAATTGGCCAAATTGCTTTTGGAAGATAATCATGTGCTTTTATTGGATGAGCCCACCAACCATTTGGATATCGAATCCATTATTTGGTTGGAGCAATTCCTAAAAGGATATTCGGGAGCGGTTGTGATCGTATCCCACGATAAAATGTTCCTGGACAATGTCACCAATAGAACCATTGAAATTTCTTTGGGACGCATCTATGACTACAACAAACCCTACACTAAATATTTAGCCTTACGGGCCGAGATTAGGGAGCAACAGCTCAGTGCTCAAAAGAATCAAGAAAAACAGATTCAGCAAACAGAACGACTAATTGAAAAATTCCGTGCGAAGGCCTCCAAAGCATCTATGGCCCAGTCCTTGATAAAAAAATTGGACCGTATTGACCGTATTGAAGTAGATGAGGATGACCATAGCGTAATGACGGTTCGCTTTCCCGTCTCCGTTAATCCGGGTAAGGTAGTCGCTACACTTGAAGATTTGTCCAAAAACTATGGCCCAAAGCAGGTATTGCAGGATATTGATTTATTGGTGGAGCGCGGAAGTAAAACCGCTTTTGTGGGTCAAAATGGTCAGGGAAAGACCACTTTGGCTAAAATAATTGTTGGGGAACTGGAACATGAGGGTTCAGTAAAACTGGGTCATAATGTCCAAATTGGATATTTCGCACAGAATCAAGCAGATTATTTGAACGGAGATAAGACCGTTTTGGATACCATGACAGATGCGGCCAATGAAGGAAATCGCAGTAAGGTGCGGGACATTTTGGGGTCATTCCTGTTTCGGGGAGATGATGTGGAAAAGTATGTAAAGGTACTTTCTGGGGGTGAGCGTAACAGATTGGCTTTGGCAAAAATGTTATTGCAGCCCTTCAATGTGCTGATTATGGATGAGCCAACCAATCACTTGGATATTAAATCCAAGAATGTGTTGAAACAAGCACTCCAGAACTTTGAAGGGACCTTGATTTTGGTCTCCCATGACCGGGATTTTCTTCAAGGCCTTACCAACAAGGTGTATGAGTTCAAAGATGGCAACATAAAAGAGTATTTGGGAGATATCAACTTTTATTTGGAACAAAGGCAAGCTGAAGATTTTCGAAAGATAGAAAGGAAAGACGCGCCTCAAACCAAAATGGAATCCCGTCCAAAGGAAAATGACTATCAGCAACAGAAAAGACTAAAATCCCTGAAAAACAAACTTAGTGGGGTTGAAAAGAAAATTGCGGCTCTGGAGAAGGAAATTGCAGAGATAGACCATGAACTGCTTATGAATTATGACGCTACCATAGCCAAAGAGGGCTTTTTTGACGCTTATGAGGGTAAAAAGAAGCTTTTGGAAGGATTAATGGGGGATTGGGAAGCGCTATCTGAGGAGATGGAGGCTATTTCCTAATAGTAAGGTGTTTCCTACGCAACACATTTAGAGCGCTTCACAACAGTTTTCTTAAGAATCACACATTATATTTTGTAGGTTTTTTCTTTCTTCTTTGATTTGTAAGTGAATTCTTATAAATCTAAGAATAAACCAAGAATGAAGCTAACCTCACTCAGCCTTATCGCCCTATGTATTGTAGGGGTCGCGTTTGCGAAGAATACCGTCACCGCCAAGGAGAAAAAGGCATTGATTGACCTTTTTGAAAGTACCAACGGTGCCCAATGGAACAATCCTTGGGATTTGAATACGCCTGTAGAAACTTGGAGGGGTGTTACCGTAAAAGACAATCACGTTGTTGAGATTAATCTTTTTCGCAACAATTTGGAAGGTACTTTGCCCTCCAGTTTAGGTAGGTTAAGACATTTGCAACACTTGAATTTGGCTTTTAACAGCATTACTGGGGTCTTGCCCAAAGAGATATTGGAGCTTGAAAACCTCATGGTGCTTCGCTTGGAGATGAACCGCATTAAGGGAAATATCCCACCGGAGATAAGACAGCTAAAAAAATTACAGGTGTTTTCCATGTTCAATAACTTTTTGAATGGTCAAATACCTGAGGAATTTGGGGAATTGACAGATTTAAAGGAGTTAAACCTTTCTAGCAACAATCTTAAGGGAAGTATTCCAAAATCCTTGGGAAATTTGACAAAATTGGTCGCACTCGGGCTTTTTGAGAACAGTTTGGACGGGACTATCCCTGCGGAACTGGGAAATCTGGGAAAATTAAAAGAGCTGGTATTGGCCAACAACCAATTAGGCGGTGAAATACCCATGGAATTTGCGCAATTAAGCAGTCTTAAAATACTTCAGCTTCAAAATAATCGATTCGAATCGTATACTGGGATTCAGGCTATGGACACCAAACAATTTTTGGTTTTTGACACGGATGATAAGAGTCTAAGACCAAAGTTCAATGAGATACAGCTACAACGCACACGAATGGCAGACACAAAATTTGAAGATGATAACGATAATGAGTAGTTAGTTATACTTTAGTTTGTTTGGTTTGGGGATACAGGCGTGTATCCCCTTTTTTTGTTTCATGAATTGCCATAATGCATAAACATTTATGAAATATTTAACCAAGACCCCACTTGCAAGACAATAGATTTGCACTGAACTAATCGGCCCTATATGCGCAAAACTATACTATCTGTTTTACTTGGGATTGCTGTTATTATCATTGCATTTGTACTTTACAATGTTATTGTCAACAGCAAGGAAAATAGACGTCCAAAACCCCAAAAAGTAGTGAAGACCGTTTTTGTGGATACGGTAACCAATGGCGATGTACCTATTGTGATATCAGCCAACGGGAATTTGGTGGCAAAACGTCGGGTAGAACTCTTTGCTGAGGTTCAAGGAGTTTTTAGGCCCGGAGCAAAGGCATTTAAGGCTGGTCAGCTGTATCGTGCAGGCCAAACTCTGATTCGGATTGATGCTTCCGAATACTATGCCAGTGTGCAATCGGCGAAAAGTAATCTTTTCAATTTGGTGACTTCAATTATGCCCGATTTGCAGTTGGACTACCCTGAACACTTCTCCAAGTGGCAAGAATATCTAGTCAGTTTTGATTTGGAAAAATCCACCCCTCCACTTCCAAAAGTTACTTCAGAAAAGGAAAAATACTTTATTACCGGTAGGGGTATATATACAAGCTATTACAATGTCAAAAATTTAGAACAACGATTGGCTAAATATGGCATTTCTGCTCCGTTTTCCGGAGTTCTTACCGAGGCATTGGTTACTGAAGGCTCTCTAGTTAGGGCGGGACAAAAATTGGGTGAGTTCATAGAAACAGGAACCTATGAGCTTGAGGTCGCTGTACCAAAAACCTATGCTGACTTTTTGAGAATAGGTAAAGAAGTGAACCTGACCAATCTGGATAAGACCCAAGAACATAAAGGAAAAGTGGTTCGAGTAAACGGGCGAGTGGACCAAACGACCCAGACCATTACGGTATTTATCGAAGTCAAAGGAGACAACCTGAACGAAGGGCAGTATTTGGAGGCGAACTTGAATGCTAGAACAGAAGAAACGGCCATTGAGATTGACCGATCACTTTTGTTGGACAATGATCAGATATTCGTAGTTCGAGATACTATTTTGGATGTTATTGATGTAAACCCCGTTTATTTTACAGACAAAAAAGTTGTATTGAAGAATGTTCCAGATGGTGAAACCATAGTTTCGCGACCTGTTTCTGGAGGTTATGCGGGTATGCTCGTCAAGGTTTTTGGAGCACCAAATAATGAAACTGCGGCAAAATGAAAAAGGTAATTTCATATTTCATTAAATATCATGTTGCCGTAAACGTCATCATCATTTCGTTTTTTGTTTTCGGTATCGTAGGGGCACTTTCCCTAAAGTCATCTTTCTTCCCGCTTACCGAATCAAAAAATGTATTAATAAACATAATTTATCCAGGTGCATCTCCCCAAGAAATTGAAGAAGGTATTGTCCTCAAAATTGAGGATAACCTAAAAGGCTTGGAAGGGGTCGACCGTGTGACTTCAACCTCCTCAGAAAATGCAGGTTCCATCAATGTGGAAATCGAAAAGGGGTATGACATCGATTTTATGTTGTTGGAGGTTAAAAATGCTGTGGATAGGGTACCCACCTTCCCAACAGGAATGGAACCTCTAGTGGTTTCCAAGTTGGATGCTGTACGTCAGACAATTAGTTTTGCCATAAGTGGGGATAATATTTCGTTGGCGACTTTAAAACAGATTGGCAGACAGGTTGAAAATGACCTTAGAGCCATTGATGGAATTTCCCAAATTGCCATTTCTGGATACCCTGAAGAAGAGATTGAAATAGCGGTCAACGAAAATAGCTTGCTGGCCTACAATGTGTCTTTCAATGAAGTGGCCCAGGCCGTGGCTAATGCCAACCTATTGGTAACTGGGGGTAATATTAAGACCGATGCGGAAGAATACTTGATTCGTGCCAATAACCGATCGTATTACGGAAAGGAGCTTTCCAACGTCGTTGTCAGAGGTGATGTTTCTGGCCGTACCATCCGACTGAAGGATGTCGCTGAAATTCGTGATCGCTTTTCTGAAACGCCCAATGCTTCCTACTATAATGATGACCTAGCGGTAAACATAACGATAACCAGTACGAATACGGAGGATTTAATTGGTTCTGCCGAAAGGGTCAAAGAATACATTGCTGAATTCAATGAGAAATACAACAATGTACAGTTAAACGTAATTAGTGACCTATCCACCACCTTAACGCAAAGAACTCAGCTGTTGACCGAAAACGCAATCATGGGAATGATTTTGGTGTTGATATTTCTAAGTCTGTTTCTAAATACACGTTTGGCCTTTTGGGTGGCTTTCGGTTTGCCTATAGCTTTTTTGGGGATGTTCGTTTTTGCTCCAATGTTGAACGTAACCATCAACGTACTCTCGCTTTTTGGAATGATTATCGTCATCGGAATATTGGTGGATGACGGTATCGTGATTGCTGAAAACATATATCAACACTATGAAAAGGGCAAAAAACCCATTCAAGCGGCAATTGATGGTACTATTGAAGTGATACCACCTATTGTTTCGGCAATTATAACTACCATTCTGGCCTTTTCTATTTTCCTATTCTTGGATGGTAGGATTGGGGATTTTTTCGGAGAGGTTTCAGTCATAGTCATCTTAACTTTGGTGGTCTCCTTGGTTGAGGCACTGATTATACTTCCTGCGCATTTGGCCCATTCCAAAGCCTTGCGAAAACAAAGTGATGCCCCAAAAACAGGAATTGCCAAGGTGTTTTCTCAACTACGAATCATTAATAAAATGGGAGATAGGGCAATGGCTTGGATGCGCGATAAATTGTATGCTCCTGTTTTGCAGTTTGCCCTGCAATATAAAATGTTGACCTTCTCCTTTTTTGTATTGGCCCTAGTGCTTACGTTTGGCTCTATTGGTGGGGGAATCATACGCACCGCGTTTTTTCCAAGAATTGCTAGTGACCGCGTGGCAGTGGAACTTCTAATGCCCAACGGAACGAATGAAAAGGTGACGGATTCCATTATCAGCTTAATTCAGGAAAAAGCCGCCATCGTAAACGATGAACTTACCAAGGAGTATTTGGAGGGTACTGATAAAGAACTATTTGAAAACATGATCAAGAATGTGGGACCAGGTTCATCCGCAGCCACCTTGGTAATTAACCTGCTTCCAGGTGAAGAACGACCAGACGCTATCCGAGCTGACGTGGTTACTCGTAGATTACGAGAACTGGTTGGACCCGTTTTTGGAGTGGAAAGCCTTATTTATGGTTCTGGTGGAAACTTCGGTGGAGACCCAGTATCGGTATCCCTTTTAGGGAATAATATTAGCGAGCTAAAAGCTGCCAAAGCGGAACTAAAAGGAGCTATGGTAAGCAATTCGCTGTTAAAAGATGTTGCGGATAACGACCCTGCAGGTATTAAGGAAATCCAACTGGAACTTAAAGACAATGCTTACCTATTGGGGTTGGACCTTAGAAATGTTATGAATCAGGTACGAGCTGGTTTCTTCGGAACGCAGGCACAGCGGTTTCAGAGAGGACAGGACGAAATACGGGTTTGGGTGAGATATGATCGTGAAAATCGGTCTTCCATTTCAGATTTGGATGAAATGCGGATTCTTACCCCATCAGGTTCTCGAGTTCCTCTAAAAGAAATAGCAGATTATCAAATTCAACGGGGAGATGTCGCTATTAACCATCTGGATGGTCAGCGAGAAATCAGAATAAGCTCCGATTTAAAGGACCCTGATAATACGAGTGCGCCAGATATTCTGTCCTGGATACGAAATGATATAATGCCCGAAATCCAGTCCAAGTATCCTAGTATTACCGCCTCCTATGAAGGGCAAAATCGGGAGCGTAATAAATTGTTTGACTCATTAAACTTCGTGGGATTAACGGTTTTAGCTTTAATCTATATAACAATTGCCTTTACGTTTAGAAGCTTTAGTCAACCCTTGTTATTGTTATTATTGATTCCATTCAGTTTAACCGCGGTTTCATGGGGCCACTGGATTCATGGTTTTCCAGTGAACATCCTATCCATGTTGGGTATAATCGCTTTAATAGGAATTATGGTGAATGATGGGCTTGTACTCATCGGGAAGTTCAATGGAAATCTACGAAGTGGAATGAATTTCGATGATGCTTTATTCGAAGCGGGTCGTTCGAGGTTTAGGGCGATATTTTTGACCTCGGTTACTACCATTGCAGGTTTGGCTCCACTGCTTCTGGAAAAAAGTCGACAAGCCCAATTTTTAAAGCCCATGGCCATATCCATTGCCTACGGTATCGGTTTTGCCACCATACTCACTTTGGTTATGCTTCCCATCTTCTTATCCTTCAGTAACAGTGTTAAAGTAAGCACTAAGTGGTTAAGAACAGGAGATAAAATCAGTAAGGAAGAGGTGGAGCGTGCCATTATTGAACAACATGATGAAGCTCATTTATCCGAAAGTGATGTTATATCTGCAAACGGGCAGGCAAATGGTAATCCAGTGAAAAACAAATCCCAACAAGAATTAGAAGAGATACTATGATGCAGAAAAACTACCTGCCCACCCTCGTATTATCGTTTTTGTTCACTTGTTCTTTGCTTTCCCAAGAGTTACTTACCAAGCAAGAAGCTATCAGACAGACCTTGGAGAATAATTTGGGAATTCTCATTGCCGAAAACAATGTTGAAATTGCCGAGAATAACAAGAGCCTTCTCAATTCCGGATTTCTCCCTTCAATTACGGGTACTGCTGGGGCAAACTACCAAAGGGATGATTCGACCTTTGAATTCCCTGGGCAGTTTTTAAGCGATGAAGAGGGAAATCCTATAATTGATGATGCTGGAAATCCCGTACCAAGACCCGATGCCGATTTATACAAGGCAGAAGCACAACGGTATAATGCCAGAATCACCGCAGATTATGTGTTATTTGATGGTTTGGGCAGATGGTACGACATGAAGCGTTTGAAGGAGGAGTACAATCTATCCTCTTTACAGGCTAGGGAAACCCTTGAAACTACCATCCTTCAACTTTTTAGCGTTTATTTTGAAGCCGCCCGAATTTCAGAAAACATTACTGTGCTTGAGCAAACCTATCAAAATACCAAAAACAGACTGCAGCGTGCAAATTATAGTTTTGAGTTTGGTCAGGTCAACAAACTCGATGTGCTAAATGCAGAAGTGGATTTGGTAAACGACAGTATCAATGTGATGAACGAAAGGCAATTACTGGAGAATACCTTGCGTGATCTCAATATTGTTCTAAATGCAGACTTGGAAAAAAAGTTTGTGGTCGACACAACGATTACATTCATCAATGAACTTCAGTTGGAAGATTTTACGGCCCAAGGAGAGCAAAACAATGTACGGATGTTGCAGGCAAATTCTAATATGACCATTAACGATTATACGCTGCAATCCGCAAAGTCGGTTTTCCTTCCAACGGTGGGTCTTACAGGCTTCTATGGATGGAACTTGAATCAAAATGCGCCCGGTCCATTCTTCCCTGGCGTAAATGTGAACAATACCCGAAATTTTGGTCTTGGTGCGACCTTGACTTGGAACCTTTTTGATGGAGGTAGAGGAATTACACAAGTTAAGAACGCTAAAATACTTTTGGAATCCCAGGATGCTTTGCAAAATCAAATTGAACTTGAAGTAAGGCGTGATATTGCAAATGCCAGAGGTGATTTCCAAAATCGGTTAAAGGTTTTCGAATTACAACAACAGAATGTAATTACGGCTACCGATAACTATAAACGCTCCAATGAGCGCTACAAATTGGGTCAAATTACCTCTGTCGAACTGCGCCAGGCCCAAATTAATTTATTGAACGCCCAAACCAGCAGGAATTTAGCCAAGTACAACGCAAAATTGGCCGAGCTTCAGTTATTGCAGCTTACCGGTCAATTACTAAACGTTTCTATATAAACCTAAGAAGATGTTGGAACATTTTTTCCAGTGTCCATATTGTTGGGAAGAAATATCTTTTCTTTTGGATAGGTCGGTCTCAAGTCAAATCTATGTTGAGGATTGTGAAGTATGCTGCAATCCAATTGAGGTTAGCTGTGAGTTTCAATATGATGAGTTGGTATTTTTTGAATCTACCATTCTTGGGCAATAGACTTCATCTCAATTTAAAGCATAAAAGATTTAGTATCCTCTAACTTTTTAGTAGTTTAAGTCAATAATTACTAAAAAGAAACTAGTAGGTATGCAAATAATTGAAAATCCCACCGTTTACGATGCTATTATTGTTGGTTCGGGAGCGGGAGGAGGTATGGCAACCAAAGTATTGGCTGATGCAGGTTTGAAAGTTGCCGTAGTTGAAGCAGGTCCCTTTTTCGACCCTGCAGATCCCGAACAGAAAACACAGCTACGCTGGCCATGGGAATCCGAACGTAGAGGTGCAAGCACACAATTTAGGCCATTTGGCGACTTTGATGCGGCTTATGGCGGTTGGGAAATTGAAGGGGAACCTTATACGCATAAAGATGGGACCAAATTCGATTGGTTTCGGTCCCATATGTTGGGAGGACGAACCAACCATTGGGGTCGTATTTCCCTTCGTTTTGGTCCAAAAGACTTCAAACACAAAGATGTGGATGGCTACGGTGAAAATTGGCCAATAGGTTATGAGGATATTAAACCCTATTACGACCGTTTGGATAAATTGATTGGTGTATTTGGAACGAATGAAGGATTGCCCAATGATCCTGATGGTTTTTTCCTCCCACCACCTAAGCCTAGGCTGCATGAACTTTTTTATATAAAGGGAGCCAGAAAATCGAATATTCCAGTGTATCCTTCCAGAATGTCGATGTTGACCAAAAAAATCAATAAGGAACGTGGCGTTTGCTTTTATTGTGGTCAATGTAGCCGAGCTTGTAGTGTCTATGCCGATTTCTCTTCCGGTTCCTGCTTAATTTTTCCAGCCCAAAAAAGCCGTGGTCAAGTTGACTTATTCGTCAATTGTATGGTGCGTGAAGTAACTGTAAATGAAGAAGGTAGAGCCACAGGAGTCTCTTATATAAATAAAGAGGATAGAAAGGAATACAAACTCAAGGGGAAGGTGGTTATTTTGGGCGCATCTGCCTGTAGCACGGCCAGAATACTTTTGAATTCCAAAAGTTCACAGCATCCTAATGGGCTTGGAAACAGCAGTGACGTTGTGGGCAAGTATTTACATGATTCCACCGGAGCTGATAGAATGGCTTTTATACCCGGTTTAATGAATCGTAAGCCTTCCTATAATGAAGACGGGGTTGGAGGGATGCATGTATATTCACCGTGGTGGGAAGATAACTCAAAACTAGATTTTCCAAGAGGGTATCATCTGGAAATTTGGGGCGGTATGGGAATGCCCAATTATGGTTTTGGCTTTAATGTCAATGAGTTTAATAAGTTCTTTGGAACCAAGGTAGGTGGGTATGGAGATATCCTACGTAGCGATGTAAAAAAATATTACGGGGCCGTGGTTGGAGTATCTTCACGAGGCGAATCCATTGCTCGTAAAGACAACTATTGTGAGATAGACCCTTCCACTGTTGATGAATGGGGTATTCCCGTTTTACGCTTTCACTATAAATGGTCGGATTTAGAACGGAATCAAGCCAAACATGCTCAGGATACCTTTGAGGAGGTTTTAACTAATATGGGCGGTGAACTTTTGGGTAATAGACCTGGAAAAGATGAAGATTATGGGCTACAAGCCCCAGGTCGTATAATTCATGAAGTGGGGACCACCCGAATGGGGGATAATGCCAAGACCTCAGTGACCAATAAGTTCCAACAACTGCATGATGTGGACAATGTTTTTGTGGTAGACGCTGGTCCCTTTGTGTCTCAAGCGGATAAAAATTGTACATGGACCATTATGGCATTGTCATGGAGGGCGTCAGAATATATCGTGGACCAATTAAAACAACAAAACCTGTAATCATGGATAGAAGAAAAAGTATTAAGTCAATTGTTTTGGGCTCTGTGGCCACGGGTTTAGCAGCCAGCGGATGTAAACCAGGTCAGGAAAATTTAGAACCCGCATTAAATGAACCAGAGAATGTTGCTTGGCGGACTCCTGTGGAGCATGAAATCATCAATGAAATTCAGGGTGAGGAATTTTTCAGTATCCATGAACGGGAGACCTTAACAGTTCTTTGCGACTTGATTCTACCTCCTAGCGAACAGTTTAAAGGCGCCTCCGATGCCAAGGTCGTGGATTTTATAGAATTTATGGTCAAAGACCATATCCCCTTTCAAACCGATTTTAGAGGTGGATTGATGTGGTTGGACCACAAATGCAATACGGAATTTGGCCTGGAATTTAAATCCTGTACCGAAGACCAACAAAAATCCATTTTGGATACCATTGCTTACTACGACCCCGAGGTAAAACTGGAAGAAAGACCTTTTGAGGTTAATTTTTTCGGCACTGTTCGGGATTTGACCATGACCGGTTTCTATACTTCTAAGATTGGAATCGAAGAATTGGGATATAAAGGAAATATGCCCAATGTTTGGAATGGGGTTCCAGAGGATGTCTTAAAACAACATGGAGTTGCGTATGAGGAAGAATGGTTGGCCAAATGTGTGGATCAAAGTAAACGGGGAGTTATTGCTGAATGGGATGATGAGGGGAATCTTTTGACTTAAAAATGCTTTTCAAGTGTTGGACTATCTACAATACACCTTGTTTTTCACCATGGCGTATTGGGTATTGCCGATTCTCCAGCGACCTGCTTGTAGATTCGCTAAGTTCACATAGTATCGACCTGATTGCCCATTGGCATACTGAAGAACCACGGATGGATTTTGATTTGGTGCTGTTTCCACTTTCCAAGTCCCATAGTTTGAACCTCGGGTAGCCCCATGGGCATTTCCGCCGTAGTCACCTTCAACACTAAATCCCCCATCATAGTTTAAACTGAATGTGCCATTATCACAAAAATTCACGTAGGTGATGGAGCTTGCTGTATTGTCATTAACGTAAGAGGTACGCTGATAGAAAACAAGTTGACTCCTAGCTATAAGGTCATATACCTGTCTGGCGACTCCAGAGTAGTTGTTGGATACACGGGTATTTTGATTTTCTGAAGACGGCGTTGTGGATGAATTTTGATTGGGCAATGAACCCTCTTTGAAATAGGGGGTTAAATCCAATCCATCCAATTCGTGTTCCGTAGATATCTGATAAAAGTAATAGGAAGTACCTTCAGAGCTTACATTCCATCCCCCTTGAATTGGACTGGCCACAAAGGGGTAATTCCCAGCATCCGAATAGACCATTCCCTCTAGACCCGAATTAGTGGTTGTCCCCTTTACGGCGTACATGGTCTGATTAGCCACCAAAATCCCATGAAAACCGGCATCTACCTGTTTCATCTGCATTCCAAACTGCCCATCCGTAGTCATAAAAGAACCTTCATATAGATTTTGTGCAGTTATTGGGAGCATTAAAAGGTAAGAAAAGAGACTGAGAAGAAAGACTTTGGAAAAAACCATGACTTTTTATTTAAAGGTATTACTTCCTAGGATATCAAATACCAAACCAGAAATAAATTATTGTTATTTCCAATAAGAAGTAGGGAACTAAAAAAACCCTGGTTTCTGCCAGGGTTTTCCATGTAATGTATTAACTATTATTACTCATTTTCAAACCACATAGGTGTTTCCAACGGAGTAAAGTCTGGCGTGTTGGGGTTTGCAGTAATCTCACTTACCGGATATTGATACCTTCTAATGATGGTTGGGAGTACGGCTTGCACCGGTTGCTGTAAATCTGGCACTTTGTTTCTTCTCCAAGTGGTCCATGCGGAAATCGGTCTCGTGAAATCAGAAATCCAATGCTCTAAATGAATTTTTCTTAAGGCATCCGCTTCGGTGTCGCTATCTATTGACCCTTGAGGTGAAGCTAAGTATGCTTCAGCATCCACATCGGGAATAGAAACTCCCGGTATGGCACCGACACCATTACCGTAAAAGTTAAAAGATTCTTGAATACCGTCGCGATAGAACCCATTTGCCGCTGCAATCCCTCCGCTAATAAAACCCCGAAGGGCCGCCTCAGCCAATAAAAAATTGGTTTCAGAAGCACTTGCATAAATATCGGGTTGATCTTCTCGTATTATATTGGCACTTATCTGTGAAATTCCTGTTGCAGAGAACACTCCCTGATCCTGCCCAACAAATTCTCCTTCTACCTGATCGAACCAAACGAACCTTCTTGGATCCTCATTGGTATTCATGATATCAATCAATGTTGTGGCGCCACCCCAAAAGGTGTTAATTCCTCCGGCAAAGGCATTTAGAGTTCCCCATATTGGGTTTTCGTTACCTGGGGTGTTAATAAATTGTAGCACCGCATTTTGGCTGGCTTCCAAAATCAGGGGTTGGTTAGCCACTGCTTGAATTTCTGTTTGAACGGAGGCAGGGTCCACATTGGCTAGCAGCATCAATATCTTTAATTTCAATGTGTTTCCAAAACGTATCCAACTTTCTCTATCCCCTCCAAACAACAGATCGGCAGATGTAATAATATCAGTGTCCGTTTGAAGTTCTGCCAATCCTAAGTCTATAAGGGCAGGAAGACCTCGTAAGACCTGTTCCTGGGTGTCAAACTGTGGTATGGGGAACTCCGAGACATTGGTGGCCTCGCTAAAAGGAATATCTTCAAAAATCAGCGTAGCATTGAAAAAGGAAAATGCCTCCAAAATCCTAGCCTGCCCAATAATATTACGAGCTGAGGGATTGTTCGCCTCTGTTAGAAGACGCATTTGCTGCAAGTTCCGCAGTGAATTGGTAAAAAGGAAAACCCAAGTATTGTTTACCGTATTCGGTCCAATATTATAGCGTTCAGGATTTACAAATACCCCAAAACCTGCTGTGGCAGACCAATGTTGGGCCTGGCTGTTCATCTGATTTAGTTCAATGGTTCTGGTGGCTGAAAGTCCGGCAAGAAGTACTTGCGGCATTAATAGGTTTACATCTATATCATTTCCGACTAGGGGATCAATATTGACATCCCCTTCAATGGAATCCTCACAACTTGTTTGGATTAGGGTGCTTCCCAAGAAAAGGAATACCCATAAAAACTGTTTGATAGCGTTATATTTTTTTATCGTTTTCATAGACCTAAAAGTTTGCTATTATGTTAAAACCAATACTTCGTGTAGTGGGTATACCGCCGCGCTCGATTCCATCAAACTGACTGGCTGACCCACCCAATCCGGATTCTGGGTCAATATGAGGAACACTGGTGTTGAAAAGAGCCAAGTTTCTCCCTTGAATTCCTACTTGAAGACCTTTGAGTGGTGTTCTTTCAAGGATTTTGGATTCAAAGGTGTAGCTTAGGCTTAGTTCTCTCCATTTAATAAAAGTGGCATCAAAAATATTTCCCTCAGCGATACTTCCATTGGAAAAACCATTGGCATAAAAGTTTTGGACACTTGAAATGGGAGTGGTATTTGGAATGACTGCCGTTCCCGGTCCGCCTGGTTGTGTAAAAGTGTTTGGGTCTACAAATAGATTATCGCGATCTACAGCAGTCTCAGCTGCCAATCCTGTTCTACGTAGGGCTCCCACGGTATTTGAGAATAGAAGTCCGCCTTCTCTCCAATCGAATGTAGTAGAAAGACTGAATCCCTTGTATTTAAAAGTGGAGGTCAATCCCATTTGCCAATCAGGCTGAATGGCGCCAATATTATCCGGTTGGCCAATTTGTCGGATTCCATTTTCGTCAACTAGAATGGCATCCTCTATATCATTGCCATCAGCATCTTGTGCTCTTCTCCAGCGCGGACCAAATAATTGGAAAGGCTGACCTTCCTCGGCTCTTACGGAAAGACCATTGAATTCGTTGGCGAGGTTAAGGGCCCCTCCTTCAATTTCATCCAAATCCTCAACAATCTGATCATTTTTGGTGAAATTGTAATCCAAATCCCAGCTAAAGTCCTTGGTTTGTAGCACTCTTGCATTAAGTTCGATTTCCACACCTGAATTGGAGACCCCTCCCACATTGGTCAAGAAAAAAGAGAATCCCGAACTTTGAGGTGTAGGAACAAATACGATATCATCTTCGTTCAGGTTGTCGTAATAGGTAACATCCAAATTGATACGATTCTTAAAGAAACCCAATTCAATACCCGCCTCATAATTTCGCTGATTGGAAGGTTTCAAGTTAGGATCTGTTAAAGTAGGTCTGGAGTTAAATGCCAAATTCCCACCAAATGGAAAAGTGCCAGGTTGTAAGAACTGTCTAAAGAAGCCCGTATCGGGGGTAAAGAAAAAGTTTAACTGACCAAAAGTGGTATCCCCACCAACATTGGCCCAACTACCCCGTAACTTGCCATAACTCAAGATATCACTTTGAATGTTAAATGCATCGGAGAAAACAAAGCTCAAAGAAACGGAAGGGTAGAAAAAACTATTATCATCTGGAAATAGGGTAGAAGACCAATCATTTCGCCCTGTAGCATTTAATATCAACCAATTTTTGTAATCAAGTGTTATGTCTCCGAACACACCAAAAATCCGTACGGTATTGAGGTCATTGAGTACATTATTAACTGCTGCATTTGCGGGAGAAAAGAGCTCGGGCTGTGCCAGGTTCTGTCCAAAATTCTGTAACCTTTCAAAAACACGTTCGTTCCATTGTGTTCCTCCTCGGGCGGTAAAATTCAAATCATTAGTAATGCTACCTTCATAGGTCGCAATGAAATCCAGAGTCAACTCACGCCGTCCTATAACATCTTGGGTAAAGTTACCTTGGATATTTCCGATGGTACCAATTGAGTTTTGTAACAAACGTCGGTCATTGAACGTGTCATAACCTGCCCTTCCCAAAAGGCTCAAACCTTCAAAAGGCTTGTATGTAAGAGATGCATTTCCGAAGAAACGCTCTACCTCAATTCTTGGCGCATTTTGATTGGCTATGAAGAATGGGTTGTTCTGCTGCCCTCCTGGATCATTAAGCTGATTGCCAAACTCATCTACATCTGGAGTAAACAAATCAAAATCAGTAGTACGAGGCAACAAATTCACTATTGAAGTAAGAACGTTTGGATTGTTTGCCCCACCCGCGGCGGTACCTGTTGTATTGGTCCTCACATAGTTTACGCTAAAACGAGAGCTGAGCTTGTCTGTCAGGTTTTTACCTGCATTCAAACCGATATTGGTTCGGTTCAATCTTTGGTTAGGTACAATACCGCCTTGATCGGTATACGAAATACTCATTCGGTAGTCATCTCCTGGTTCTGAGGATCCAGAAACATTTAAATTATAAATGCTAGTGAACCCCGTACTATAGAAGTTCTCAACATTATCTGGAAAAACCTCAAAGGGTACTTCTTCACCTGCGATATTGGTATAAGTCTGACCTGCCAAGGAGGCAATACTGGGACCAAACCCTGAGGTTACCTGGTTTCCAGGATCTTGGGTGAAATCATATACCCCTTGGTCACCTGCAGCAAACTCGTTTTGAAAGTCTGGGAGTCGTAAGGGCTCATCAAAACGATAGCTGCTGCTAAAGGTCAAACTTGCCCTTGTTCCGGGTTTGCCCTTTTTGGTGGTGATGATTATTGCTCCCCCAGACGCTCTTGAACCGTATAGCGCGGCTGCCGATGCCCCTTTTAGAATCGTTACGGATTCAACATCATCTGGATTGATGTCTTGGGCCCTGTTTCCAAAATCCAATCCAACTGTTGTTCGGCTACCTGTAGCAGTATTGTTATTGGAAATAGGAACTCCATCCACAACGAAAAGAGGTTGGACCGTACCGGCCAAACTACTATTTCCGCGGATTAGAATACGCTGTGAACCACCCACATTACCACTTTGGTTAGTAATCAAAATACCAGAAGACTTTCCTTGAAGTGCACTCAATACATTGGTTTCCCTTACTTCATTAAGCTCTTCCGCTTTAACGGTGTTGACCCCGTATCCAATGCTTCTTGCCGTTCTTTCAATACCTAAGGCGGTAACCACAACTTCTTCCAAGGCCTCCGCATCTTCTTCCATTTCCACATTGATTGTATTGCTTGGACCGACAGTCCTTTCGACTGTCTTTTGGCCTAAGTAGGTGAATCGTAGTACCTGGCCAATACTCGCGGAAATGGTGTAATTGCCGTCAAAATCGGTTTGTGTGCCATTGGTTGTTCCTACTACTACAATGGACACTCCGGGTAAGGGAAGGTTGTTGGTATCTGTGACCGTACCCGAAATTTGTTTTTCCTGTCCCGATATATTGGAAATGCTTAAAAGCAAAACCAATACGGACAGAAAACGGATTTTCTGTTTCATACATTTTGAGTTTTAGTTAGAAATCTTTAAAAGCAAAAAAGGAGGAGGTAGAGGCTATGGTGACTAATCCATAAATTCTAAATGAGATTTGGTCGTTTTATTCGATTTGACTCATTTTTTGTAAGGCCTCTAACCGTCCTTCCCACGCAATTGCCGGGTAAGAATAGTTGTGTTGTGATTAGTAGTCGACCGTTTGTATACAGTCGTACGAACTGCATTACAATTTGACGGGTGAAGGATTCCAGGAATGGATTTATTACTGTGATCATGCATCTTTTCTTAGCACTGTTCGTCTTTAAAAGGGAAATCAAAATTTATATCATGAAAAACTATTTTATGTTAAGCTTCATTGCAGCGCTATCTACTGCGGGGATTCAGGAATCATTTGGGCAGTCTTGTGAAACGAGCTCAAAGAAAACCACAGAACAAGTTTCGAATATTAAATCAGTAGCAGGCCCTAATTCGGGATGCACCCCCTCGGCATGTAGAGGTGCGAAAACCAAATTTGGTGAAGCCAAAACCATTACGGAATTACGTTTAAGTCTCATCGATTTAAAATCCATGATGGAAAATCATAGTAGGATTTCATTTAACCCCAGATCTTATGACATACACGGTATAGTCGGCGAAACCGACAATGAAAGTTTACAAATCATCAAGGATGAAATTGAAATTATTCAAAAAGAATTGTCTGAAAAGTTGAACATCCACCCAATCGTCTTGGATTTACCTGAAAACAAAGCGCAACAGGTTTCGCTACTGAAATCAAAACTGTCTGATCTTAAAAAACGGTTGTAGAAACAATGCCTCTATAAAATAATACGAAGGTTATGGTTCGACGCAAATTGATAAGCACAAGCATTGCTTTATGCTTTGTGGTCTTGTCAGTCACGGGAGTTTTGTCTTTCTTTTTTAACTATGACTTTAGGGTTGCCGCGGTGCATACCATTTTTGGTTTTCTTTTTTTGCTTGGAGCACTGTTTCATATTCGAAACAACTGGAGCGGACTCAAAAACTATCTGGTTAGCAAGGGACCGAAAGGTTCGTTTGTCTTGGTAGGAATCCTATTTCTTCTGGTGCTGGGCATGTCGTTTTTCAATTTCGGACCGATTTCGGAGCTTATGGAATTTGGAACGAAGATGAGAGCAAACCAATCTCGGGAGATTGAAAAGGATGAATTCATTCTTGTTGATTTTGGTAGGGACCTGCCTAATAGATTAGAAATCGAATTGATAGCTGGCCAACATTATTGGCATCCTCAGATGGCCATATGGCTAGAGGATGTTGATGGTAACTTTATTAGCTCGCTCTATGTGACACATGCCACCGCAAAAGGAACTTTTTTTGGAGGACGGACCAAAGAGAATTTTAAGAGCTTTGATGCCAAAAAAAGCCTTTCCCAAGAATTTAGGAGGGTCGATGCGCTTCCTGTCTGGTCTCATAAAAGAGCGGAAGTGCAAGCTGATGGCCTCTATGCTCCTAGTCCAGAACACCCATTGGCGGATGCTGTTTCGGGAGAAACCTTGCCTAGTAGTTTCCGATTTCTTACAACGGTCGCTGATGCTTCGAAACATGTCCTTTTGAGGCTGGAAATAAATGTCGCCTTTGATGACAACGAATTTTATTCAGAATTCGATTTTCCGGAAGATGAGGTGTTCCACAGCGGAACAGGACAGTTGGGGCAGCCCTCTTTGATTTATGAGGCTATTTTGGATATAGGTAATAGAAATAAAAAATACTATTTGATGGAATTAATCGGTCATGGACATCATTCCGGAAAAGATGGGTTTATATATCACAATATGGAAACCCTTACTACTTCCAAGGAAATTGTGGAACGGGTTTTGGTAAAAATAGAGGTCACTTCACCTTAGTTGTCGCAGCAATTACTTGGTTTTTGATGACAAATAACGCTACCTCTACCCCCTGATGTGATTTGACAACATTCAGCGAACATCTCCTTGAGTTTTTTTCTTCCACGCTGAATTTTGGACCGCACCGTAACATAGTTCATGTTCATTTTTTCTGCGATTGCCTTCTGCGGAATGTTTTCCAAATCGGACATTTTTAATAGGGTGCGATATTCTTCTGGTAATCTTTCTACAAAAGGAACGATACAATAACTAAGTTCTTCAATGGCGTTGGCTTCATCCCTGGTTTCGTTGATGAAATTATTCTCCAAGCCTTCCAATTTCCTTTTTTTGGACCTATAGTAGTCGATGATGCTGTTCTTGGCAATTTGGTACATCCAGGCCTTTACATTTTCGATGGTATTCAAATCGGATTTGGATAACTTAAGGAAAACCTCTTGGGTCAAGTCTTCTGCATCCTCAGCGAGATACACCCTTTTCTTGATGTACCCGAGCAGTGGATTATAATATTTATCTATATCACTAATCATTGTACGCACGTATTCATATAAGCTAAGACGTGAATTCTACGGAATGATGCAATAAAGCTATTAAAAAAAGGGCTTCCAACTAATTGAAAGCCCTTTACAGTAGTGGGGACTCGACTCTAACCAGCACTCGTGTGGTAATGAGTCTGTTACCCCAAATTTGAATTTTGATGGATTTGCCTTATCAATGATTAACCAACCAATCTCTTAGAGGTTTCCATACCAATTCTGAAGCATCATCTGCCATAAAGAGGTCTGCATGCCCGTAATCCAAAATTCGGGGGCCATTCGGTAATTTGGTGACAATTTTAGCACTGATATCTGAACTACCCGTAAGAGTGGTTGAGAAAACCCCATCTATTCCATAACCGCCTGCAGCACCAATATATAATATTGGAACCTTAACCGCACTTAAATCCGCTATGGTACTTTCCCGGTTTTCCGGACAAAAAACCGAAAAGCCTTCTGCAGCAATATAAGTCGGCATATAGGGCGCTAAGGATGTCAGCAATTTTAACCATCGCGTTTCTTCAGTATAGGCAAGTCCCGTAGGGATTTGCCCATCAAACTGACCACCTAAAAAATGCCAATCCGGACCATTGGGTTGTGGTCCTGCAGCGGCCGCTATGGCAAACTGATAATTAGTCAGTCCAGGTGCAAATGGTGAATCCCCTTCGGGATCGTCAAGGGCCGCTTGACCTACCGTGATGAACCCGACACCATTGGCATTCTGATATTCCCCATTTGAATGTAACATTGCTGACGTTTCTGATACGGAACAGGATCCCGCACCAAATGGACTATCGGCTTGCTCATAAACCAGGGCAAAGTCAGTTGGGATAATTCCTTTTATATCCCTTAGAATACGATGTTGTTGTGTTTCTTTGATTGCTGCATTATAGGTTAATCCCGCACCATAGCTGAAGCCCAACAAGTTCAACCGCCCAAATCCCTGTCGGGTAAGACCCCGAACCAATCTGGCTATAGCCATTGATTTCAGGACGTGTCTCCTATCTTTTGTGGTACCCCAATTTTGGAAGAAAGAAAAATCCGTGGTTTCTGCTGGGACCAAAGTCCAGCCTAGGTCAATGCCCCAAACATCGATGTTGTTTGAAGCCAAGTAAAAGGGTGATGAATTCTGACTATCAGGATTTTCTACTCCTGGTCGGAGAAATATATCATCGAAACCTTGTGATGACCCATGAATCATAAAAATGTTCCCTTCGGTTCTAATGGGCCGATACCTTCTTGATTCTTTGACCACCCTATGCAAGCGCACTATATCATAGGGTCCGTTTCCCATTCTCACCAAAATCTGGTAGTGTGCGATATTTGTGGAAAGAGAGGACCTTTTTATTTTCAAAATTCGACAACTTCTTCTGCGCTTATCGACAACTTCTTCTGCGTCCTTTGTTGAGGTTACACTTGATTCCGTTTTATTTCGGATTGCAATGGGTTCGTCCTCAAAACTGTTGAAGGCAAATAGAGAGCCCTTAGAATTTTTTAGATTTTGAGTTTCAGGGATATCACTATCCTCGTAGAATATCAAGTCACCAACACTGGCTTGATTCAATGCATCTGTTAAATCCCCTTGGTTTTCTGTCAATATGATGGATTCAAAAGAGAGGTCTTCAATAAAGTTTACCCATTCGTCGTCTTGAGTTTCAGAAACGTTGTTGAGGTAATCTACGTCATCGTTTTCATGGCATCCCATTGCTGAGATGATGGCCATTCCTAATAAAAATAGGGATGTAAGTTTCCAGGAAAACAGTTGTTTTGTTTTCATAATTAATTGATTTAAAGGCTAATAAAAGCCCGATTAAACATTTAAGGTATTATTGGCCAACAAAAAGCGAACGCTTATATCAAAGATGTGGAAAAGTCGTTTAAACCAGTTTTGATTATGTGGTTATTCATTCAAATTTTGGTTTCGACTATGTTGAATTGTTTAAATTATGTTGCAGAAGGCTCCAGTGGGGGTAAATTGAGCTTTTTTAGGAACTGTTCGAACCTAGGTTCTTTTCTAAAATCCTCAGGACCGTTCCAGACCCTAAGCCAAGGTGCGAAAACATCTAAGGGTTTTTTGGACAACCATTTGAACGCCTCATCAAAATCACCGAGATTGGCATAAATTACAGTAAGTCCAAAGGCCTCCCTTGAGCCCACTTTACCCTCCTGCAGTTCAGAAGCAATTTCAAGCGCTTTGTCTTTATTCCCAATTTTTGCATAGGCGGCGCCCAATCCCCATTTTCCTGCCGGATTGATTTCAACGGCTTTTTTTAAAGCACGGATTCCTTCATCATGCATTCCCTTTTCGATATAAATGTTACCGAGGGTGCTCCAAGCTGGTGCATATTCTTTGTCGATTTCAAGAGCTTCTCTTACTCCATCCAACGCTTTTTCATAGTTGCCCATCCACAAATGTAGTAAGCCCAAATCCGAAGCGATCAGTGGAGCCAAAGGGTCCAATTGTTTCGCTAATCGATGTTCTTCCAGGGCTTCCTCCCATCTGCCTAAAAGAATAAGATACCAGGAGTAATGGTAATGATTATAGGGGAGGTTTGGATTTAATTCCTCAGCGATTGCGAATGACCGTTCTGCGGCTTTCCAATCGCGTTCGTAATAAAGTTGAATCATTGCTAGTGCAGAATGGGCCTTAGCAGATTTTGGGTCTAGTTTCAATGCTTTTAAAGCGGCTGCTTTACCTCTTCTCCAAGGGGCATTCATAGGGTCGGGACCATGACCCAAAAGGGCATATCCTTCGGCCAGACCTGCATAGGCCAGAGCGTCGGCAGGATCTATCTCAACTGCTTGGTGCAAATAATCCAGCCCTTTCTGAAAATCTTCGGCATTGGATTTGGTAAGGTAGTACATGCCTCTTAAGTACGCTTTGTAGGTTTCTGGATTAGTACCCTGTAATTGCTGAATCCGTTCTTGATTCTGTTGGTCAAGATTGACTTCTATGGAGTTGGCGATGTCTTGTATTGCGGTATTTTGAATGGACAAAATATCATTGACATTGTTATGATAATCTTTGGCCCAAATATGTTTTTCCTCGGGAAAAGCGTCAATTAACTGTAATTGCATTCGGATACTATCTCCTTTATATATGAGAGACCCTTCAACCAAATGCTCCGCACCAAGCTGCCTAGCTATATCCTGAATTGGCATTTCTTTGTCCTTGAACTGAAGTGTAGATATTCTTGAGATTACTCTCAAGCCTTTTATCGTTCCAAGTTCTCCAATCAACGCATCGTGGATACCGGCGGTCAAATATTCTTGGCTGGAGTCTTCGGACAAATGATCCAAGGGAAGGACCGCTATGGATACCTCCTTTTTATTTTCTGCTGATAGATACCCCTTGATTGTGAAAAAACCAAGCAAGAACAAGGCTGCTGATGCGATAAAAACAATCCAAGGTTTTTTAAACTTAGCGCTTCTTACCTTTGGTTCAATTGCGCTTTCTTCAAAGGCGGGTGAAGAAGGTTTGACTTCATCTTCAGATGCTGTCTGATACTTTGCTTTTCCTGGGGAATAGCCATAACGTTCATGAAAGCAAGTATTGAAATAAGAAGTGCTGTTAAAACCAACCCTGTAAGCTATTTCGGAAACGCTTGCGACATTGTTCCGTAGCATTTTCATAGCTTCCTTTAGTCGTATCTCCCTGATAAACTGGCTAACTGATTGTCCTTTTATGCGTTTCAGTTTTCTGTGAAGCTGCGAACGGCTCGCTCCATACGTTTTGGCAAGTTCCTCAACACTAAAATTTTCATTGTCTATGTTGGCAAGTACAATTTCTTCAAGCCTTTCGACAAGAATCCCATCTTGACTTTTGTAGTCTGAAGAAACCATTTTATATAATTTTTTTTCATAGGAGGAATACTTAAAGATAACAAAAATTAAAGGGTGAAATTGGTTCTATAAGCCTTGTAGACAAAAATATCCCTGTTGAACTAGTACTCGAAAAAAGAGTAAGAACCTAGCACGCCAAGAAAACAGCTATATTTCTTTTCCTCTTTTTCTTAAGACAAATAGTCACCGCCAAATTTTCTAAAATCAAAAAAGCCAAGACTTAAATCTTGGCTTTCTCTATTATTGAATTGAGTAGTAGCGGGGACTGGACTCGAACCAGCGACCTTCGGGTTATGAGCCCGACGAGCTACCTACTGCTCTACCCCGCGATGTATATTTTAAATCCTAAGCCCTTGAAAGCCAAAAGGTTAATAATTCCGTCAAATTTCTTGAAAATGCCCGTTTTGTTCGGTCGCGTGTACGCTTTTCAAGAAGGTAAAAGTACGATTTATTTTTAAAAAACAAAATTCTAACACCTTTCATATTCCATGCTATAGTTGTAATTGTACCGGATTGATATAGTTGGTGTTGAGGTCAATTTTATGTTGGTTTCCTAGGCTTGTACTTTGTAAATTTTGTTCGGTAAGATGCTCGCTTTTACAAAAATTTTACTCGAAATAGGCTAAAAGCCAATAGTGAATAGTTTCGTAATATATTGATATTCAATAGTTAAATAGTGATGGCGGGGTCAATATTCTTTGATAACAAACAGATGGTCTTAAACTACGATGACAGGATTTAATTGAACTTTTTGAATTTGGAGTACTGTCAAATGGTAGTTTACTAAGTGGTGTAACTTGTCCCCTGATAGGTGACCATATCCTCTAGATTCTTATTCTGGAATGTATAAAGATATGTATGAAAGCTTCACAAATTCTGGATTTGAATCCATTTCGTCATTCAACGAATCCCTGTCAGAAAACCAAATGTAGTTTTTTTCAATCTCGCTTAGAGTATAATCATTTGGCGGTCGGAATCGAAACACATGGGGTAGGCCCATGGGAATGGACAAATGGTGGTCTGGATTGAAAATGCTGTACATGCTAGTGAATTATCATAAATGTTGCATAATATCAACATAAATATTAAATTTGTGGAAAATATGCAACAAAATGAATCCTAAGAAAGCTATTCTATTGCCAAAGTACCATAAGATTTTTGAGCAGTTGGGCGAGAATATAAAGTTGGCGAGAAAGCGAAGAAAGCTTACGACCGAGCAGGTTTCCGAACGCGCAGGAATTAACCGAACTACATTGTATAGAATAGAAAAGGGTGACCCAAAGGTTGCCATAGGTTCTTACTTCAATGTGTTTAGAGTATTGAATCTTGAAGAGGATTTTAAAAAGCTAGCAGTAGACGATGAATTCGGAAGAAAACTGCAAGACCTTGATTTATTATAATAATGGCAGAAGGAAAGTTTGACATATATGTTTTTGCAGATTGGGTCTGTTTAGAAAAACCAACCCTCATCGGTACGCTATCGGCGCATTTCGCTAAAGGAAAGAAAGCCTTCAGTTTTGAATACGATAAAGCGTGGTTAAAAACCGATGCACAGCGTTTGCTCGACCCTGACATTGAGTTTTATTCCGGGCCACAGTTTCCTACCAACAAAGAGAATTTTGGCATTTTTCTAGACAGTATGCCTGATACTTGGGGCAAAACCCTTATGAAACGTAGGGCTGCACAAGATGCTCGGGCGAAAAATGAAAAGCCAAAAGCCCTTTACGAAATAGATTATCTACTAGGTGTTTTTGATGAAAGCCGAATGGGCGCTTTACGATTTAAGACCGACTTGGAAGGTCCGTTTTTGGATAACGATGCCCAGACGCCAACACCGCCCTGGTCATCCTTGGGCGACTTGCAGGAAGCTGTCAAACAGTTGGAAAGTGATGCTCAGGATGAAGCGCTGAAAAAATGGATCGCCGTATTGATTGCGCCAGGTTCCTCATTGGGTGGTGCCAGACCCAAGGCCAATGTTTTTGATACAAGGAAAAACTTGTGGATTGCAAAGTTTTCATCCAAAACAGATACAATTGACAAAGCGCTATGGGAATTTTTGGCCTATCGATTGGCCATAGCTGCCGGCATCGATATGGCAGAATCCAAAGTGGAAAAAATCAGCGGCCAACATCATACTTTCTTGACCAAACGCTTTGATAGGGAAGAGGATAAACGCATACACTTTGCCTCGGCAATGACCATGACAGGGAATACAGAAGAGACCATTAAAGATGCATCCCCAAACTATCTCGAAATTGTGGAATTTATTGAGAATTACGGAGTTGATGTCGAAGCCAACTTGCACCAACTTTGGCGACGCATTGTATTTAATATTGCCATCTCAAACACCGACGACCATTTGCGAAACCACGGTTTTATTTTACGGGATAAGGGTTGGGTGCTCTCACCCGCTTATGACTTGAATCCATCGATTGAAAAGGATGGTTTATCTCTAAATATTGATATGGATGATAATGCTTTAAACTTTGATTTGGCTAAAAGTGTTGGGGAATATTTTCGTTTAAATGAAAAGGAAATGAATGTCATTTTGAGTGAAGTATTGACAGCAGTTAGATGTTGGAAAGATGTGGCTAAGAAATTAGGAATCAAGAACAGCGAAGTGCAGCTAATGGAAGGTGCCTTTAGGTGGGAATAACGACATAAATTTTAATGCTTAATTTGAACTATGGTCTTAAATTCCGTTCTTTTTATTTAGCTTTTAAAGCCTGCTGCTTCCTAAGTAGATTTTGAAACAATTTGACGGTTCTTTCTTGATAGGCCTCGGGTATTAGTCCACCTAAAATCCATCCGTCTATTATTAATTTCCTATTTTGGAGGTTAAACTCTTTCTTTAGGCAGACCAAGGCTTCCTCCTTGGTATTATGGTCCATCAGCTTGAACAATCTTCTTATGTTTTCAGTCATGGTCGGCTTTGGTAGGTGCTAAATATATTTCAAATTCTGTTAAAGAGAAAGTTAAATCAATTTGAGGGGTATTTATGAACGTATCGTTTTTTTTTTTTTGAACTTTTTAGGAAGATATTAAAACTCTCGCCGCACATTAAACTCTTTACACAAGGTGCAATCTGTAAAGAGTGTCACCAGTTTTAACTTTTATATAAAGGGAATCCCCTTTTGTTCAATTGGATATAGTATCAGGCTGTTAATCGGGGGGCTTGATTTGAGTCCAATATGTGGAAGCCTAAAACAGGTGTTAACATAAGAATGTAGCTGCCTTTTTTATTGAGTGAAGTGCTTTTTTAATATGTATCTTATCTGTTTTCTTCGCAACTTATTTTAGTTCTAAGGTTGTCAGAAATTTCTCAGTGATTTAAATCGGCTTTCAAACTGTTCATTTCAAACCCTTATTATATTGGAGGTATTTGAAGGCAAGAAAACTTGTTGTCGGATACATCATTAATAGTATACAAGAATATTTTGCATTTAACAAAGTGTTCATTATATTTGAATGTTCATTGTCGCTGAACAAATGAAAATAATGAACATAAAAAACTATGTATCGTAACAATGACTTTATATATGAAGCCACTTCTAAGCTTGAGCAGCTCATAAACATTCCTATAGAAATAGATAGTAGCCGTCAAAATTATGACGCTCTATTGCGCATCAAAAACGAGCAATTCATCGTCGAAGCAAAATCTGCTGTTAGAACTTCTAATCAAGGTCTTGTTTTATCTCAACTACAGGAGATGAAAAATAATAACAGTAGGCCTGTTATTTTAATTGCTGAGTATATTTCTAAAATGGCTGCAAAGGAATTGAAGGAACGTCTTATCAATTATATCGATGTAGCTGGCAATGCCTTTATCAAGCACAATGATTTAGTAATATATATTGAGGGGCAAAAGAAGGTCAAAAGAGAAAAAACTAATCAATCTCGTGCCTTTCAAGAGGCTGGTTTAAAGATACTCTTCCATCTTTTGTCGAAGCCCGAACACCTTCAGGATTCTTACCGAAAAATCGCAGAAAAGGCAGATGTTTCTATAGGTTCAGTAAGCAATGTTATGGCAGAGCTTGAAGACTTAAATTATCTTTTAAAAACTAGTGATAAACGTGTTCTTAAGAACACAGGAGCACTCTTAGAACGATGGATTGTCGAATACAATGAAGTTCTTAGACCACGTATCGTAAGAAAACGTATGCGTTTTATTGATCCAGACTATTTACAACATTGGCGAAATATAAATACGAATACTAATCTTGGAACAATTCTTTGGGGTGGGGAGCCTGGTGGCGCTATTCTTACCAATAATCTAAGACCGGAACACTTCACTCTTTTTACTGACCTAGAACTATCAGAATTGGCTAAGGTGCTTCGATTAGTGCCAAGTGAAGATGGGGAAATTGAAGTATTACAAAAATTTTGGAAGAATGATTTTGATGACACTGGTGTAGCCCCTGCCCTCTTGGTATATGCTGATTTGATTAATAGCGGTTACGGCAGAAATATAGAAACGGCAAAACAAATATTGGAGAATGACTTACAATATATCTAGCAGTAGATTCACTCATCCGCTGTTAAAGCCCATTTTAATGGAGCTTACACAATACTTTAAAGAGGCAGGAATCTCCTTTTTTGTGATTGGAGCTACGGCAAGAGACATCATTATGGAATTACATAATGAAAAATCTGGTCGCTTAACACATGATCTCGATATCGCCATAACAGTCAACGATTGGGAACAATGGAAAAAGGTTGAAGAGGAAATTATAAGTCTTGAAAATTTTACCAAAGACAAGAACCAAAAACAACGCTTTATCTATAAGGGTAAGTTTCAATTGGATATTGTGCCTTTTGGAGAAATAATGAAACAGGATAGTAGAATATTCTGGCCGCCCGATGAAGAGTTTGCTATGTCAGTCTTAGGATTTTCGGCTGCCGATGAAGCAGCTTTATCCATTAGTATCGATAAAGAGACTGATATTAAAATTGCCACCCTTAGTGGTATTTTTTTATTGAAAATAGCCGCGTGGAAAGACCGAAATCATAAAAATAACAAGGACGCTGATGATATGGGATTCATCTTAGAAAACTATCTCAATATCAATTCAGAGCGAGCTGCTATGGAACATTATGATGAAGTTTATGGAGTTGAACCTTTTTCAACAATAACTAGTGGCGCAACTCTCTTAGGTAAGGATATCAATGAATTGCTCAAAACCCATCAAAAAACCAAAGCTTCCATAGTTGAAATATTAACTGCTGAAAACAATAAAAAGGAAGACAGTAAACTGATCAATCAAATTATAGAAACGCACAAGGCATTCTCGTTTGAAGAGGTGTTAAATAGTATAGAAAACATAATCAACCAACTTAATTAAACACAACCATTATTTATATGGCCACAACTATAAAAAGTAAAGAAGAAGTAGTATTAGAAGATAATGAACTCGTTTGCATACTAACAGGAGAAGTAAAAAAAATAAAGGCGCAAGAAACTAATTTGCAATCCGTAATCTTAATGCTCAATGAAGAATATGGATTCGACTTAGGTGATATGGAGCGCAATTATACCATTGATTACGAAGATCCAGATACTGGTCGAACTAAAAAACAAAAGATAGATTTAGCCATCTTTGAAAAAGACAAACCGCACGAACAAGATTTTATTATTCGTATATGTGTAGTACAAGATGATAAGGTTAAGGAAACCGATAAGAAAAAAGGCCTTTCTGCTACTTTGGAGAATGCAATGGGTGCAGTTAATAGTTGTGAATTTGGTCTTTGGGCAAATGGCTCTAGCTATCATTTTCTTCAAAAAGAAGATGATGGGATTGGTTTTGATTTTGAATTTACCGATTTATCAGACTTTCCCGGAGAAGGAGAAACCTTGGAAGATTTAGACCGAGCAGACCGCTCGCATACACGTACGCCCGCAAATGACTCTTTGATAAAAGTATTCAAACGTTCGCATGATTATATCTATGGAAATGAAGGTCGAAAAAAAGATGCCTTCTGGCAATTACTGAACCTTATATTTTGCAAAATCTACGATGAGAAGCGAAGATTCATGGAGTTACCCAACGGAGAAAGCTACCGCCGTAAATTTTGGGTAGGTGTTAAAGAACAGAATTCAGAAGAAGGTCGAAAGGCTGTAGCAAAAAGAATTAAAAGTCTTTTTGAAGAACTCAAAAACGATAATTTGTTCTCTGAAGTGTTTCAAGGAAATGAAAGCATTGACCTTACGGATAAAGGACTGGCCTTTATTGCGGGAGAACTTTCAAAATATTCTTTTCTAGATGCTTCCGTAGATGTAAAAGGGCTTGCTTATGAAACTATAGTGAGCAATACCCTAAAACAAGAGGCGGGACAATTCTTTACGCCACGTAACATTGTGAAATTTATGGTAGAAATGCTTGATCCTAAAGAACATCATCGTGTATTGGATCCTGCTTGTGGCTCGGGTGGCTTTTTGGTAATGGTTCTTGACCATGTTCGCCAGCAAATTACCAAATACATGTATCCAGAGTTGGAAGGGCCATTATTAGAAGAAAAATATAATTCTATAGAAGTGAACGAACGTGTTCGAACTTACGCCGAGCATAGCATTTTTGGGTTTGATTTTGACCCTGATCTAAAGAAAGCAGCACGCATGAACATGGTTATGGGCGGCGATGGTCACGCCAATATTTTTCACGTAAACTCACTTGCTTACCCGCTATGGGAGCACCCTGCAGAGGTTGAAAAAATAAACCGCACGATAGAAGAGAGTATCAGAGTTATGCAGGATATTGAAAATGTATACACTACCGATGCTCGTGGTAAGTTTGATTTAGTTTTTACCAATCCACCATTTGGTGCCAAAGTGAAGGTCGAAACGGAAATTGCGTCCCGCTACTACCTAAGCCAGTATAGTAGTGCGCCAGAAGTTTTGTTCATTGAGGCTTGCTACAATCTTCTGAAAGAAGGTGGTAAAATGGCGATTGTATTGCCAGATGGCATTCTAGGAAATCCCAATATGCTTTCGGTAAGAGAGTGGATTCTTAATCACTTCAAAATACTTGCCTCCGTAGATCTTCCAGTAGAAGCGTTCTTGCCACAAGTTGGTGTCCAAGCCTCATTACTATTCTTGCAAAAGAAAACAGAACAAGAAGTACAATTGGCACAAGAACAAGACGAAGGCTATGATGTATTTATGGCAATAGCAGAAAAATTGGGTAAGGACAGAAGAGGAAATCCAATTTACTTGCGTGATGATGAAGGAGCTGAATTATTATTTAGTTCCGAAACAAGGTATCTCTCAAAAAAGAGAAATGGCGAGAAAATATTGAAAATTAGAAAAGAAAAGTTAAAGCAGCTAGACGATGATTTGCCTGAAATCTATAATGAATATCTGCAATTTATAAATTCCAAAATATAGATGAAGACTGGATTAATTAAAATATCAAGATTTGACGAGGGATTAACCGTTCTTAAACCTGACTACTATTTAAATAAAGGAAAGAAAACCATTACGGACTTAATCGAAAAAGGCGTTAAATACGATAGTCTTTCAAATTTATGTGACAAAATTTATCAAGGAGGAATATTTAAAAGAGTATTCGTTGAGTCTGAAACCAATTCTTTTAAATATGTTACAGCAACGGATATGATGAAGGTGCAGCCTTTAGACACAGCGAAAAAGATTTCAAAGAAGTACACTCCTTGGATAGAAGAAATGACTCTCAGGGAATCTCAGTTCTTGGTTAGCTGTGCAGGGACAGTAGGCAACACGGCTTTAGTTAACAAAAGTTTTTCTGGATCGGTAGGCTCACAAGAAATTATAAGAATTGAGTCAGAAAAAGTAAAGAATGGGTTTTTGTATGCATATATAAGTTCGCCAATAATAAAGGATTACATTCAATCTATGATTTATGGTGCAGTCGTTCCCAGGATCTCACCAGTAGAACTAGGCCATTTGCCAATTTTACTTCCCAGTCAAAAACTACAAGAGCAAATACATAATTTAATTATAGAATCTTCAGATTTATTGTCTAATGCCAATTTGCTTTTAAAAAAAACCCAGAAAGAACTAATTAGTCAAGTTGGATTGAAGGCTTTAGATATTGAAGATTACGATTGTTTTGGAAATCACTCTTCAAACAGAAAGGTTTCTGCATTTCATAAAAATATCTCGGAAATTAGTTCTTTGACGATTAATGCCTTCAATCACTCCTCTCGTCTTGAGAGAGTAAAAAAGAGAATTAAGAAAGTGGTGCATAAACCGTTGGGAGAATGCCTAAATGAAACGGGTTTATTCTCAACAGGTTCATTCAAGCGGTTAGAAATAGATTCCTCAAAGTCAATTAAACTTATAAATCAATCTGATATTTTCAATTTTAGAAAAAAAGGGAAAATGTTATCGAAAAGATATATAAATACCGAGAAGCTTGTTGAATATGGGGAAGTTCTAATAGCCGGCGTTGGAACTTTAGGGGAAAACGAAGCATTTTGTCGACCTGTTTTTGCTAATGAAGAACTAAAAGGGCAATTGGTTGCAGGTGAGTTCATTCGAATGAAAACTAACGATAACGTCCCCTCTGGTTATCTTTATAGTTGGCTCTCTTCTGATTATGGATTTAGATTGATAAGGGCTACTCAGTCCGGTACTAAACTTTGTAGGCCGATTCCATCACTACTAAAGGATATTCCCGTCCCAATTCTGGAGAAACCTGTCATGAATGAAATAGATACATCAGTAAAAAAAGCTCATACTATGTTATATCAAGCTTTGTCGAAAGAAGAAGAGGCAATAGCATTAGTAGAAAAAGAAATAGAAAAATGGCAAAAATAATTAAACCACCTTATTTTGAAACGGTAGTGAATGCCGGGGAGAAGCGTTTGCTTGATTTTTTGCAGATAAAACTCCCTGACACCTACTTCTTGATACCAAATGTGGAAATAGCTTCTACCAACCCCCGAAATAATCGCACTCAGTTTTGGGAATATGATCTGATAGTGGTTGCTCCCCATGCTATTTATAATATAGAAAATAAAGACTGGAAAGGCCGCATAGAAGGTGCTGATGATTACTGGTACATTAATGATAGACAAAAACCGAATCCACTCAAAACTGGTCGCCAAAAAACAGCTATTCTAGCATCAAAACTTAAGGAGGCCAATAGAGATTGGGGAAAGGCTTGGATTCAAAACATGGTGACGCTTTCCTATCCCAATTCATTCATTCCAAATCTAAGACAGGAGGCAGGTAAGCTATCTTTCATACTTACCAACGAACTAGTTGATTATATTAAAAATCCCAAACAAATTGGTAAATGGGAAACAGCTATCGTTGATATTCAAAATGATATTGTTCAATTCTTAATAGGAGAGCAAAATAAAAAAGCTCCTAATGAAAAGAAAGAAGTACAAGGCTACGAGATTGTAGAAATCTTAAAACAAGAATCGGATAATTATGTAGAATATCTGGTAAAGCTCAAAAATGTAACCTCAAACATACGGAAAAGGGTTAAGGAGTATTCACTACAGGTGGTAGGTTTATCACCTGTAGAACTGCTAAAGCGCGAGGAAAGTATCTTAAATCAATATAATGCGCTCATAAAAATCCGTTCAAATCCGTTCATTCTTCCTGTCGAGTTCAAACTGGATGAAGAAAATCATCTTTTTTACGAAATTACGGACTTGATGGAAGATGATTCTTTACGTTCAGCGTCACGAAATAAAACCTTCACGTTTGATGAACGTATAAGCATTTTAAAGAATGTAATGAGTGCTCTAAAATCAGCCCATAAGGAGAATATTTTCCATAGGGATATTAATCCTGATAATATCTTTTTAAGTAATGGCTATGCGTATTTAGGGAACTTTGGTAAGTCCTACTTTACGGATCATAATGACCATGGCTACACAGTGATGCCTACGATTAATGAATCTAGTGCCACACCGTACCATCCGTTAGAACTTATTGCTAAAGACGCTTCTAGAGCATCGGACATATATTCGTTAGGGGTATTAATAGCTTGGTTGTTTACAGGAAAAGAACCCATAAAAAATCCTTTTGAACTTGATAAACTAGGAGGGCAACTATCAACAGATAGATTACCGTCCGCGGAGAATAGTTCGTTACCAAAATGGCTAGATGATATCTGTTTAAAAACCATCTTAACCGATAGTGATAAGCGCATAGATAGTATAGAAGAATTAGAAACTAATATCGAAGAAGCTTTAAAAGTTGAGTTTTCAAGCAAAGAACCTACGAAGGCTACAAATTCTCCTATAGCAAATGACCAACTTGATACATATGATTTAAAGGAAGGGGATCGCGTAGATGACTATATTATTCATAAGATTTTAGGGCGTGGGGGTTATTCTCGTGTTTTCAAAGCGAAACATGATTTGCAAGGACGTGATTTTGCCTTAAAACTATTTCATGAAAGTGTTAGTGTTGCTTCTGTAATAGATGAATACAAAGCGTTAGCGGAATTAGACCATCCTAATATTGTGAAATTTGTATGGAACGGACAGACCCGTTATGGGCAATTTTACACCACAACTGAGTTTCTTGATGGAGACAATTTAAGCACTTATACAAAAACCGATGCGAATTTACCAATAGGCACTGTCTATAAACTAGCAGAGGATATGCTCTGTGCACTAAGCTATTTGCAAAATAGAGAGAAACCTATTCTGCACCGTGATGTAAAACCGCAAAACATTATATGGGATAATGAAGGACGTTTTGTACTTATTGATTTTAATGTGGCCTCCCTTAAGCAAGATGATAAGGCTTATGTTGGAACTAATCCGTACTTGGCACCAGATTTAGTGGATGGACATCATATCAATTGGGATCTTTCCGCAGATACCTTTGCATTGGGAATTACATTATATGAACTAGTCACCAAAAAATACCCATGGCCACAAGGTCGCATTCCTAAAATAAGCATTGACCCGGAAAATCCGAAAACAATTAATCAAAGGATTTCCGATGAATTTTGTGAATTTCTACTAAAATCAATTGGAACAAATAGTAATAAGCGATTTTCTTCTGCTCAAGAAATGTTAGACAGCTTGCGTGAAATAGGAATAAAAAATCTCCTTTCAGAGAACAAAGAAAAAGCTGGTTCCGTAGTACTTGATCAGAAAGAATATCATACAGAAGTTTCGATTAGACAAGGTAGTACAGTTATTACTCTATTAAATGAAATGTCAAATTATGGTCAATTACGGAAAACCATATATTCTTCCTTAAACAAATTCAAAGAAAAAATCGATGGCTACAAAACCTCTATTTCTTTAAAAGAGAAATTAAAAGTGGTAATCAAAGTTGATAATGAAGTCTTGATCAATGAGACTTTTTGGGCAGGTGGTGCTCGTAATTTTAATGATGGGAATATCCTTAAAGTATACGACGCTTTAAAGCACTCCTTTAAAGAAAATACTAACCGCTTAAAGGAGCACAAGATAGATGTTGAAGGAATTGATATGGTAGATTATGTTAATTCACTTTATAGTCAATCAAAGTCTGGGAATTGGGGAACACGTGTTAATGATCGAGGATCACAATATGACGAGGCCACATATTCACCTTCTAAATTGGATAGAAAATTAATACCAGATATACTAGATGCACGATTTAAACTAATAATAATTACTGGCAATGCGGGGGATGGTAAGACGGCTTTCATTAGAAAAATAGAAGACGCGGCTAGTGTGAAAAAACTAAATCGGTTTAAACATAAAAATGGAGCTGAATTTGAAGTAAACGGTATTTCGTTCGAAAGTAATTATGATGGGTCACAGGATGAAGACGGGAAAGTGAATAATGAAGTTCTAGAATCCTTCTTTCATCCTTTTGAAGGACTGAGAAATTTTTACAAAGCTAGTGAAGGAAGAATCATTGCCATAAATGAAGGGCGATTGGTGGAATTTTTGAAAACTTCTAAAAAGTACAAATCGCTTCACGACACAATTGACCAATATTTCTACAAAGAAGGTCATTTTGACCTACCTCCAGGATTAATGATTATCAATCTTAATTTAAGATCAATTACTGCTATCGATGGTGAGGAACCTAGCCTCTTCAGACAACAAGTCAAAGCATTGACTAAAAAGAGTCTTTGGACTAAGTGTGAAGGGTGCTCATTAGCAAACAAATGTTTTATCAAATACAATGTTGATTCTTTGAACGACCCAGCTTCTGGCAATGAGGTTATTACAAGATTGGAATGGTTACTTCGTACAGTTGGGTTAAAGCGCGAGTTGCACATTACAATGCGTGACTTACGATCTTTTATTGCTTTTATGATTGCACGTGACCATAGTTGCGAAGAAGTAGATGATGCTTATAACAGCTTATTAAACAAACCAGAAGTATACTGGCAGCTATATTATTTCAATATCACGAATCCGGATTATAAGGATTCTGGGAATAATGATCGCTTAGTGAAATTATTACGCGAAACAGACGTGGGTAGTGTAGCAATACCGAATCTAGATAGAGATTTGTTTTTTGGCCAACACGTGGCAAGACATTATTTAGAATTTGCTGATCGTGAATTCCATTTACTTGATGATTTCAATACAAACAAGATTTGGGTACCAGCTCACGAACAGGATAATGAAATATTGGATAAGATAAAGTCAATTCAGAAATCCTTCGTGCGCCATCAATATTATGAAGGACGTGTAGGCAATTATAAAAAACGGCTTCCGTATCAATCCTTGCAGAGTTTTTATAAAGCGCTTAATGTGGAAAAAGAGAATAGTGTTTCAGATGTAAAACTACATTACATCACAAATGATGAACAATCTAAAAGCAAACAGTTCCATTTTGATGAAGAAGATTTTGTGGATAATTCTACTTTCACAAAAGCATGCCTGAAACAAATTAAACCTCTTGTACAAAGGGAGGAAAAAGGAATAAAGCAATTGTCAATTATTAATCAGGCTACTGAATTTATGGAAGTAATTTCTTTGGATTCCTATAAGGGCTATAGTTGGACAGACTTTAAAAGAGCTACAAATACGCTAACTGTAAAAAAAGCAATACCCAGACTATACGAACAACTAACAGAAGACTCTTTATTGCGTCTTAAAATATCTATTTCTAGAGCCATATCAATGAATGAAGGATGTGAGAATGAGGCTATTTGGCGAAAAAACTTAGTATTAAGTACCTCTGAAATCAACGATCCATTTAGTAGATCGTTCAGATTATTCGATCTCAGTGATTTTGAGCTATTTGTAAGTCGTACGGATCATCTAGTTAAATATCTAGAATACGAACCAGATAGTCTTGTATTTAGACATAAACAAGAAACACATATTGAATTAGTTATTTCACTAGATCTTTTTGAAATGCTTTATTTTATTCAGCAGGGGTACAGTCCTTCCCTTAATGATATAAGAGGAAAGTTTGTGGAGCTAACCATCTTTAAAAATCTACTTGAGAACATCACTTATAATAAGGTAATAGTAACAAGGGATAATCTTGAGTTTTATGAAATAAGCAAGGATGTTAAAAATCATCTTAGTATAAAAACAATGCAATTATAATTATGGCGATAAAACTAAATAAAGAAGAAAGCGTCTTGAGGAACGAACTTATTTATGCTGGGGATGCAAAAGCTGTAAACATAGATAATGTATTTGTGAATTTGTTTATGCTCTTAAAGCACAATGGCATAAGACCTAGACAACGCGCAAGAAGCAATTCTTTTATTGACTTGGATACTCTACAGAGAGTTTTTGGAAAGCTAGAAGAAGATGGTTCTGTAAAAGGCTTTAGCGAGAACAAGGAAGCCGCAGTGCTTTGGATGAGAAGTAATCTGGTAAACATGGTTTATAGAGGCAATCTGGATAAGGAGAAAATATCTTCTCTTAGACCAATCCACCTCGAAAGTTATAGAGTTAGAAACGCAGCCCACACAAGAGATTACAACACCGCAGATCAAGTATATTTAATGCTTGGCGCAAATCCCAACGTAAAAGAGGAACTAAAGAGCTTTCTAATGGAAGGTTGGGATAACACAACTAATAAAATTAATATAAGAACTGGTTTGGATGTTGACAGTCTTGGACTATTGCATGTTATTAAAAATGTTAAACCTGGTTTTTTAGATACGAATAGTTCTTTAAATCAAATCAAGCCGCTATTAGAGGAACAAGCCAAACTCTATTGTGATGATGTGAGACGTTTGCTAGTTTATAAAAGAAAAATTCCGAGAAACGTTGTGGTAGATTATTTGAAGACTATTACGTCATTTCATTTGTCAATTTATATACAAAAGCTAGTTTTTCTACTACCTGAAATGGTAGAAAAAGGAGCTATTAGGCATAGTGATAATTGGAGTATTGTAATAGATGCAACAGATGATTTTGAAAGCAAAATCGCAAAACTTGCGAGTTATGACGCTGAGAGTTTAACGAATAGTATTTACGATTATATCAAGGCTACCTTTCAAATTAATGCTGCCCTGAGAAGATTAAAATTGGAGAAAACAAACTCAACAAATCTAGAAAAAGCGCTTAAGGTCCTAGCGGAAAAGCCTATGGGATTTGAAATTTATTTTGAGACTCAATGGGATAATCTATACAATTCGCTAGAAGAAGATGATAGGGAACTGATTAAAGATATGGTAAAGTATGAAGACTCTTATTTTGATAAATATATTGAACTAATAGTGAAAGCACGCGGCGCTTATCAATATAGGTATCATATACAGCTTATTGATAATCTCTCACAGAAGAATTCGGAACGGGGATTTATGGCCCAAGGACGAAGTAAAAAGCATCCACGGCGTTTCGTCTTAGGGACTCGACTATTGGAGACGCTAGTTCAAATATTGGTATTAAATGTTGAAGAAGATCATTTTACTACGAAAACGCTATCCATAGAGGAATTAATAGAAAACATAAGAACACGATATGGATTAATCATCAATGGCCTTTCTGAGGAAAGATTTACAGATGCAGATTTGAATACGCATTTAGCTTTTAAGGAAAATGTAGAATCATTTAAAATGAAACTACGCCAAATAGGCTTTTACAACGATTTAAGTGATGCCTACATATTACAAAGAGTGCGTCCTCGATACGAATTAAACGATTAAGAAAAGAATGGAATCGACTACCATAAACGTTTACTACCAAAAGATTATAGGCCTTATTCTTCAGTTGCACGACACTGACTTCAAAGCGGCAGACCCTGGTCATTGTATGAAAATTACAGGCCTAGGTGTTATAGAATTAGAATATTTATGGGATCTTCTTATTGAAAAACATTCACATCTAGATATTTATATTGTTTCCGAAGTCGAAAACACAAGTCACAAATTTATTTCCGCGACAAAACTTATCGAGCTTCGCAATAAGCTGGACAAACCTCTACTTATCTTAATACCATCAAACAGCCGCACAGCTGCGGAAGATTCGTATGGTAACGCAACCTTTAAAGAGATATCTCTAGAAGGTATGGAAGAAGAATTGGTCAATACTCTAATAGAACAAGTTCCCGATGATGTTTATGACACGGTAGTTAATGATATTATAAACTATTTAAACCCTTCAAATACTGAAGTAATAGACTACTTAATAGCTATTGACCAAGAGAGGTATGAGCCTTCGGCAATTGGAAATTGTCTATTTAAACTTTCTTTGATACCTGATGAGATTCTTTCAAAACATGTTGAAAAAATTAGGTCAAGATTGAATTTCAATAGAGAAAGTGTTGAGTTATTATCAGCTTTCAATAAACCACTATATGATAGAATAGCTGAACTAAGGTTAGAAAATGATTCTATACAAAAGGATATTGTCAATTTTCTCAAAACTGAAAAAGGAGCACGAAATGCCCAAGAGATTTGTAATGCTATTAAAAATGGCTATAACGAATTAAATTTCAGTTACTGGCCTATTCCGGATTTAGACTTTACGCATATTAAATTGATAACTGACGAGATAAAGTCTAAAGATTTAAAAGTGGAAGATGGGACCAATGTCCTTTACGCACAAGAAGGTAATGTAGCAAAGTTAAAAGTTCGTTTTCACACCAATCCAAATCCAAAGGATATAAAAGATTTACGATTCTTTAGGATTATACTGATGGCTGTTAATGGAAGTAATGGAGAAGAAATTACAGTACTAAGAAAAATCAAAAACTCAAATTCTAATAGACCTTATAGAGATGCCACACTTGAGCTGAACCCGAATATCATCGAGGAAGGATCCTATTTTATAAAGGTTTTAGCTGAAGACGAACATGGTAATATGTTAAATGCTAATGACGAGTTTCGTGAGTCCAAAATTCAAAAAGCGTGGGAGGAGGCTAAGAAAGAAGATGAAAGTACACCAAAAAGTTCTTTTCCATATAAGCTCAGCTGTGATTCGATTGATTTTGACTACGTAATTGAGGAGTCATTAGAACGCGATGAAGATCAGCGTAAGGATAAACTAAATAATGTTTTACAAGCCTATTTCAAATATCGCATAGAAGCGTTAAAGAATGATATCGAAATTGAATTACCAAAACCTTCGGAAACATCAAACATTTGGATTAATGACGGAAAGGAAAAACATAACTCTACGTTTCACATCAATTATTCTGACCAACATAATTATCAAATCAACATCTCGACTAAACTGCGTCAAATAGAAAATAAATTTCTCACAAATGCCGATAGCTTAGGCTATGTAAGATGTCAACTAAAAGGCAATAAGCTGGCAATAGGTTTTGAACAATTACAATTTGTAAAAAGCGAACTAAACGAAATTGTACCGAAATCATTACTAAAGTCAAGATTGCAACTTTTTGAAGCAATTATTAATTCAAATACAAGAGCTAATGGAATTTTTGAAACGGCAGACATATTCAATCTCAAACAGAACATCAGAAAATATGTCTATACATATACCAAATGGACAACAAAATTAAATAACCAGTTAGCGACAGACGAGATAACGTTAGATGAGAAAACAAAACTTAGAGAGTTTCTCATCGAATTGCAAATGATTGACCTTGTTAAGGTCAAAAGTAAATTACCTGACGGAAGTAAAGTCGAAGCAATTCTCCTATCACCTTTACATCCATTACGCTTATGTTGGACTTTACAACTTTTAGAAGTTTTTGAGAATTGGGAACAAAGAACAAAAGAATTTTCAGGGCACAAAGAATCTTGGTCAGAACATTTAGAAGAATTGTTTATTGGTCAGCTCTCTCCTGAAAATAACCAACAAGTTCTAATTGAGACAATATCTCAAAAACAATTTAATTATAGTGGCGAGCTATCATTTGGATGGGGGCTTTACCTAAGTACGGTATCCCAAGAATCTAAAAATGGAATGACTTCTATTTCTAGGCAACTCCAGCATTATTTAAGGTTGTTATTTAATATCACAAGGGACAACTATGTAGAGACTGATTTAAGTATCAAATTGGTAATTCGACATATTAAAAATTACCTATTGCAACATCCTTATATAGATAAATTGGTAGTTAATTTATTCAATGCGGGGGATGCAGAGGTATTTGCTAATGCATTTGTCGAGTTAGAAAAAGAAAAATCATTTGAGAGTATCAATTATGAAGTCCGAATTTTTAAGGGAGATGACAAAATAATTGAGCATGGAGAAGCTTTAAAGACCTTAATCAATCCAGAATCAAATATCTCTGAAGAAGCTGAGGCATTTTCGCAACCTTCTAGGAATAGATTGTTTCCAAAATTACGTTTTTCAATCAACGATATTTCAGACTTCTTAAAAGACCCCTCATCTTATACCTCTCATTTGAGTTTTTTGGTAAGTCCATTCCCTATAACTATCGAACTTATAAAACCAACTATAGAAGATCGCAACTTTTATTTGAATGGTTTAATTACTGAGTCTACAGTGAAGGTAGATGCAAATGGATCTCAAATTAAGTGGAATCGTTTCATTCAAGGTAATAAACTATCACTAAAATATGATACGGCAGGTGCAAACGGCATTAAACTTTTTGAAAACCTTCAAAGTTTTATAAGCGGGGCTTTAGTGTCAAAACACACTCCATCCGTACCTTCTACGCAACTTAGGTTAAATGATAAGGATAAGGTTCTACTTACTCACTTGCACGATTATTCTGATTGGGTAATAACATTTGATAAAGACCTAGGGCCACAGATATTTGATCAACCATCTAAGGATGGTAAAATCCCATTTTTACTGGACTATGTTCCTGGAGAAGAGGCTTTAGGAATTTCGTCATATCTTACAACAAGGCCTACCTCTGAAGTATTAGGGCTACTAGGGCCTCACTTTGAAGAATTCAACCTTGATATTCATAATGAAGAGGACGAGCATAAAATAAAAATTCTTCTTGAAGATTTAAGAGCAGTTAGTAGTTCGTTGGTGCTTCAATTGAATTCTTCGAAAAACAAGGCGTTTGAGGTAATTGGCTCTGCGTTTACCAAGCGAGTGTTGGAAAAAAAGGAAATGTTAGAAGATGCTTTTCTGATCCCGATCGATTTGCATCAAAACCTATTCGAGAATTTACCTTCTGGAAGTAAATCAAGAGCAGATAACTTGCTTGTTTCAATCGATCTCGATAGAAAAGAAATATTAATCTCGGTAATAGAGATAAAATGCCGTAAAGCCTTAGGAGAAAATGAAAAAGATGCTCTTAGGTTAAAAATGCTCGAACAGATAGAAAATACAATAGAAGCCTTGAGAAATCATTTTGATCCTTCATACAATAGTTCTTTTGATAGGTTAGATAGAGAAATTAAAAACAAGGAACTAAAATCACTATTGACCTTTTATTTGGATAGAGCACATAGATATGAGTATCTATCCAATAAAGCATATAATCAGTATTTAGCTTTTCTACAAAAACTTGATTCGGGGTTTAGTCTTTGCTTTAGAAAACTAGGTTTAATTTTTGATTTTGCAGCATCAGAAAGGCATAAAAAGGTAGTCCTAGATAATGAGTCCACCTTTTTTACTTTCGGAGGGAAGTTGATTGATGATATTCTTGACCCTTATTCAGATTTAAATACTAAGAGACTTGAAGAAAGTGATTTTGACAAAGACCTTACAAAAGCCTTTGGAAATATAAGTGAACTTAAACCTTTTATTCAAAGATTCAAATCGAAATTTGAATCCAGCGAGAGTACATCCGATTCTAGCGGAGATGATGAGGTTGAGAATTCAACAGAAGCAGATTCTCAACCTGATAACTTTACAGCAAGTCCGCCGACCGAGCAAACGGTATATCCGACAAATCAAGAAGGTACCCTTAGGGCGGCCGAAACGGAAATAGAATTAAACACAGAAGATGATTCTATGGAATTCGTGTCAAATCATAATGAACATATCTGTCCTGAATTTGACATGCTAATTGGTAAAACATTACCAAGCAATCAATTTGGAATTCTCGGGGAAAGTACTTTACAGAAAAAAATTGCTATTGACCTTAGCGAGACAAACACCATTAGTCTATTTGGAGTTCAAGGCGGCGGTAAAAGTTATACTATTGGGACTATCTCAGAAATGGTTCTTAAACAATTTAGCAATATCAACCTACTTCCATCACCACTAGCTGGGGTCATTTTTCACTATAGTGAAAGTATGGACTATGCGCCTGAGTTTACCTCAATGGTACATTCTAATGATGAAAATCGGGAATTAGAAAAATTGAAGGCACGTTATGGAGCTGAAGCGGATAACATCGAGGACGTTATTATTCTCACCCCAAAAGACAAAATTGTAGAAAGGCAAGCTGAATATCCATCTATTAAAGTATTGCCAATAGCCTTTAATTCTAAGGAACTTAATGTTCAAGATTGGTTGTTTATTTTAGGAGCAGTAGGAAATGACTCTACCTATATTAGACAACTCAAATCAATTATGAAACAGCATCGATCTAATATAACTATAAATGCTCTTTCGGAAAGTGTAGAAGAGTCAGAACTATTGAGTAATTCTCAAAAAGCATTGGCAAGACAGAAACTAAGTTTTGCTCGCGAATATATTAATGACAGCTTTATGATGCGCGATGTATTAATGCCAGGACGATTAGTCATTGTTGATTTGAGGGATGAATTTATTGTAAAAGATGAAGCCTTAGGACTTTTTGTTATAATGCTTAATATTTTCTCTGCGGTAAAGAATCTTAACGGATTGCACTTTAATAAATTCATTGTCTTCGATGAGGCACATAAATATATGGACAATAAAGACCTGACTGGAAATATTGTAACAGCAATAAGGGAAATGAGACATAAGGGAGTGAGTATAATGATTGCAAGTCAAGATCCGCCAAGTCTTCCTAACGAAATTATTGAATTGAGTTCTATTGTGCTACTACATAAGTTTAATAGTCCGCAGTGGCTTAAACATATTCAAAAGTCAATAACCCAACTTTCTACTCTAACTCCTGCGGACATGAGCGCTTTAACCCCTGGGGAAGGGTTTTTATGGGCAACCAAGGCAACGGAAAAAAGTATCTCAGTTAAACCGGTAAAGGTTTCGACTAGACCTAGAGTGACAAAGCATGGAGGAGGCACTATACAGGCTACAGGTAATAAATGAAATCAATTGCATTTTCATATAAAGGAAACAGGGGAACAAATCAAGATGTGATTTGGGAGAGCAGCCTAAGTTCAGGAACGAATCTCTATTTAATAGCAGACGGAATGGGAGGTTACGATAATGGAAAGCTCGCAGCATCGATGATAGTAGAAAGCATTTCTACTTTTTTGTCTACCGTCGATGAAATTAACGAGGAAAGTATTCAGAAAGCAGTTAACAAAGCAAATCTGGTAATTCGACAATTTCAAGAACTAAATCAGTCCAAACTAGGAGCAACAGTGGGGGGCGTGATTGTTGAAAACAATATAGCCAGATGTTTTTGGATAGGGGATATAAAAATTCTAAAGTACTCAGAAAGCAAATTAGATTTTGAAAGCAAGTCCCACAATTTATTTAATGAGACCTTAGATGATGTTACTCCCAATATTTCAGAAATAAAATCAAAATATTCACACGTAGTAACCCGCTCTGTTCAAGGTAATGCAAAGAAATCTATCGTCTCTTACGATGAATTGGAATTAAACTATAAAACAGACAAGCTAATAATTTGCTCAGATGGATTGCACAATATTATTGATAGTCATAGTATTGAGTATTTACTAAATAGCTGTAAATCATTGGATGAAGTGATTGAAAAAATTCGCAGAAGATTAAAAATGGAGGCAGAAGATAATGCTAGTTTTATATTCCTTTCCATGAAGTAGAACAAAAACAGGGAAGCTTTTAATTATACAAATAAGAAAATACGGCGTTTATTCATAAAAAGATTATAAACTCTTTACATTTTGACCTGTGGATATATTTTTCAGTTTTGGCTGAACCCCCTAGTTCCGATTCAAAAAATCTCAACTCTTTCCAAAATCCGCTTTTTGTAAAGAGTTTAAATCTACTATAAAGCCATTTTTATTAACCGTCTAAAAGTTCAAATAAAGGGTCCTTTGAAAATAATTTGGTAAATCAGTGATCATTAGGCCTTAACCATTGGCCAACTCGATTACCGAAATTTTGAATCTTAGGGGGCTTCCTTGATTACAATTCCTCGATATCGCTATCTTTACCATAAACCCCACAAATCTACTGTAATGAAAACTTCAAAAAATTTGCTGTTACCTTTGCTCGTTGTGACGCTCCTTTTATCCTGTAGTGATGACGATGGCACCGTTGCCATGGATAATAGGGCAGAGACCCTGTTCGGACAATGGGAATATGAAGCCATCGATTCTGATACCGCTGTGGATATCAATGGAGATGGAACCGTAAATGTGGATTTGTTCAATACCAATGAAATCCGTCAATGTATAAAAGATAATTTGACATTTTTTAGTTCTCGAGGGTCAGGTGAAAAAAGTGCATTTTCAATAAACGAAAATGGCCTGTCCTGTGGAGAAGTACCAGCTTTCCAGAATGTGGAAGATGATACTTATGAACTCATCAATAATGAACTCATACGCTTTGATAATCGTAACGATTGGCTCATCATTAAATTTACCCAAAATCGATTGGTAGTTGAAGAGGAGGATTTTTTGGATGAACAGGCAGTCGTCATCACTTACACCCTTAAAAGAAGTTAGTTTAAGTTAGGTTAACCTGGGGCGCCCCCTCTTTTTAAACTCTGACTACTCTTCCAGTAACCCTTTCGCTCCATTGATTATTGGTATCCCTGACCCGGACCTCAAAATCTTGATCAAGGTATCTCAAGCGGCTTTCCCGAGCTTCTTCTTCTAACAAAAAGTATCGGTCAACCCCATTGCCGATGGCTTCATTGTAGTTGAAGACCCGTGTATCCCAGCGGTTGTCCCTTCTATTGTAAATCCTGATTTCCACTTGGTCCAATGTGGCTCCACCATACGCTTCGGAACACCCGATGTCAAAGCAGGTATATATCCGTACCTGATAATCACAGCCGTTCAATCCACCACAGCTCACATTGTGCTTTTCGCCTTTAACAAGTGCGACTGGCCTTCGTAGGGTATCCACAAAAGTACTTCCGTTTCGGGTCTCGCCTGTTGAATTGTCCACTGCAAAATCGATGGAAAACTTGTCCGGGGTATCTGGATAAAAGGTCATGTTGGTACTTCCATAATTTAAGGGAACGGTTTCCCCTTCATCATATCGAGTTCCCGAATAAATGATGTATCCTGCTCGATTCCCACGAAATGAGAAGACCATCTCATAGGTCACCGTTGGGTCATGCGTCCCCTCGGCATTGGTGATCACCGTAATGTTGAACGCATCTCCCTCCAGGCGGTCTCCAGGTGCCTGGCTTATGGTAAGATCAAATTGTTCCACATATCGTTCATAGGATAGGCTCACATTGGCCATCTTTGGTACATTGGATGAAGATCTGACATTGAATACAATATCATGGTCGCCCTCAGAGAGGCCTGTATAGTTCCCTGTAAACGATCCTACCGGGACAGTGAACGTTTCACCTGGACCATAAACGCTTCCATCAAATTCAAAACTGCTATTGGCATTGCCCGTGGAATAGTACAGGGTATACGTGTCGCCCCCTAGTCCCAACTCGGTGATGTTGAAATTAATTGTGGTGGATTCCCCAATGAAACCACCGGGCCCCGTTGCATTGGCCGTGAAATTGTAATCCTTGGGACTGACATTGACCGTAATTTCAACAGGTTTCTCCAATCCCGTTTCGTTTTGGGCGAAGAAGGTTATCAATACCGTTCCCTCGCTCACCCCCTCCAGGCTCCAGTTGAAATTCCCCTTGGGAATGTCATAACTGTTGCCAGGGCTTACGGTATTCCCATTCGTATCCTTTATCAGTGCGTTCCCGGTCATTGTAAACCGCATGGTATAGTCGGAAGATCCCACCGTCTCCGAAATGTTGAAATTGACCGAGGTGACCTCCCCAATGGAAATATCCGATTTTTGGATACCTCCCGTAAATGAAAAATCGACCTGTTGGTAGGTGATGGCAATGGGATTCGTGGCGTGGGTCACCCCTGAGCCGGATTCCACGCTGAAGACCAGATTGTGCTCCCCGGGCTCAAAGCCCGTATAAAAGATGTTATTGGCATCCGCACCCAGATTAAACTTTTCGCCTGGTCCATAGGTGTTTCCGCCAATGCTCACCTGCCCGCTCTTACCGGAAGTGAAAAATGCCTCATAAGTGTCATTGGTGCCCTCGGGTTCCTCATCGATATTGATAATGCCCGAAACTGGGATATTGCTGAATTCCGAGGTCTTGGATGGCGTGAAGGTCACTTCAAATTCGTTCTGCTTGATCTCGAGATCAATGATGACAGGTTCGGAAGACTGTCCAAAATTGTCCGTGACAACAAAGGAAATCCTGTGCGTGTCCGTGGTTTCCGGAATGTAGAACAATGAGAAATTGCCGAAGTTCACGGGATAATCCGTGGAATTCCTGAGCTCCGTACCACTTTCATTTCTGAGCGTACCGTTTCCATCCAAGATCTCATAGGATACACTGTACTGGATATTATTGGTATTCCCATTGGACTTGATGTTGAAGTTGAATTGAGTCCGCTCCCCTATAAAGACGGAGTTGCTCTCCGAACTTCCCGAAAAGGTAAATGGAATGTTGGCCACGGCTATCTCGACGCTGTCCCTTTTGGTCTGACCGTTACTGTCCCTAACATCAAAATAGATTTTACGCTGGCCAAGCTCCACACTTTGGAAGGTATAGTTATAGTTGCCGGGCAATATTGGTCTGTTGGTTCCAGGGTCCATGACCCCACCGTTCTGATCCCTGACAGTTCCTCCTCCCTCGCTCTCTGGGGAAAAGGCATGGCTTATTTCATAGGTGACATCGCTTTCCTCATCCTGTGTCTGCAAGTCGATGTTCACCGCCAGGTTGGTGTTCAATTCCACTTGGGAAGAGCCTGCAGTTGCCCGAAAACTAAAGTTCAGATTGCCGACCTGTAACAACAGTTCCCGGGTTATCGTGGCCCCATCGGGGGCTACCGCCGTCATGGTCAGACGATGCTCCCCCAAGGTCTCGGGCTGATAGCCAAACTCGGTCACCCCTTTCGGCAAACGGAACTCCTTGCCCGGCTCATGGGCGGTATCCCCAACATATAAAAGCCCTGTGCCGTTTTCCAACTGATAGGTGATTTTGAAATCCCCAGTACCGTCGCTCTGTGGTCCGACCGTCTCCTTGTCCCGTATCAGCGTGGCATTGATTGGATTTTTACTATTGATGATAAGGGCCTCAGAACCTTTGGTCAATACAAAGCCAAAACTGGCAAAGCTGGTATTGTAGACAAGGTCCAGTTCCTTGGTCAGTTGATTGGAATCCCAAGCATATAACTTAACCTTATGGGCACCAGTATCAACGGCCATATAGTTTAGGCTTATATCAAAATCAGTTAGGGGAATCGTGTCGTTTTCCCGTATCGTATCGTTTTCGCTTCCCAAATAATAGCCCTTTCCATCTATCATGGTATAACGCATGTAATATGTCACATCGGAGACCGTGCGCTCAGGTTCAAGGGAAAAGTCGGTCTTGGAAGCCTCAAAAATGAAGATGTCCTCTTCGTTGGTTCCCGAAAAGGAAAAATCGAAGGAGTCCTCGATGATATTTTCAAAATCCTTGCTACATGCGAAAAATAGAATTAGACACAGTACTGTAGCGGATACTATATAGCGTGGGGTGTGTGTTCTCATAGTGTTCCATATAAATTCTCAAAACAAAAAATAGCGCAATCCCAATCCCGCATAGGGATAAAAGTTTCCTACATCGGAATTGATATGATAATATTCGTTGGCCTTGATCAAAAGCGAAAAATCATTGCTCAATGCAAACTCAGCCTCTGCACCCAGATAGCCGCCATAAATAAACTGGCTCTCGGCATCAATCAATGCTCCATTGGGAAGCTCGTTGCTTCCATTATTGATCACCTCATAACCGAACAGGCCTCCCCCGCCCACAAAAAGGCTGAAACCTCTACGGGGTGATATATAGACCCTGTAGTAGAGCCCGGGCTGTATGGTAAATATGTTATAGGGGATGTCCGTAGGGCCATCCTCAGCAAAAGCCGCCAGAACGCTTATCTGAAAATATTTGAACCGATTGGGATGGAAGTTAAAGGTTCCCATCACTCCAAAGCCGTCCTCCACGTAACCTCCACTGACCCCGACCGAAGACGCCAGGTTTCCACGCATTTGGGCCATTAGTGACACACTGGACAACATCAAAATCAAAAAAACAAGGTAGCGTAATCGTTTTGTCATAGGCTAAAAGCTTAGGGGTTTATTGATCAAGTAGTGGTCAATGGGCAGAGAAAGGTTCCGGTTCCCCTTGTCCTCGTCCATATCGACCACCAATACCTTCTTGCGGTCCAGTGTAAATTTTTCAAATACGACGATAAAGTGGTTTTCGGAATTACCCTTTATCCGCTTTGGGACCTTATATTGAAACATGGGTCGATGGTCCAGTTTTTGGTTGCTTGAACTGTTGCGGTAGTTGGTGGCAATACTGAACTTTAAAAAGTTGAGATCGTAATCAATGGGCTCTTTGTTCTCGATACGGAACTGCAAATAGATTTCATTGTTGTCATAGTAAACCCCGTTCAGCCAGAGAAACACCCTTCCCGACCTATCAAACAACCTTGCAACCTTCGGCTTATTGAACTGGTTGTAGAGGCAGCGCCTACGGATGTACTCTATTTTATCCTTTTTGTAAAGTTCCAGGGTAATGGGCTGTGAAACCTCCATTTCCTTTCTTTCCACTGTATTTCCAAAGTTCCCTATCTCGCTGTCGGTACTGAAGTTATGTCTGGGAGCTTCCACGCTCTCCGGTAGTCGCATTGGGTCATTCAGGACATCGTTTTGGGATTGCCTCAGCATTGCGCTACGAACCATCTGGTTCTTGTTATCGGCCATGGGAATGGTTATGGACCATCTTTTTTTCTTTGGGATGTCCACCAGTTCCAAGATAAAATCATAGGCAAGCCCGTCCTTGGTGTACACGGTATAATTCGTGTAGTCCCTCTTGTCCGGGGCCACATCATTGTATATCAACATAACCATGTTTTGTGCCGTTGGAGAATTACTTCCCTGTGGAAAGGACTCCAGAAAATTGAGTTCCTTACCATTCACCGCAAAATCATAGGGGCTTGGAAAAACCAACATGGTCTTGTAGTCCCTTGCGACCTGGATGGTATCCACCTGTCCGTATGCGAAGAGGGCCGCACCAAAAAATAACGTAGTATGTATACAAAATCGTTTCATTCCATTAAAAGCAATACCTCATGGTCGTTGACCAACAATATCCGGTCCCGTTGTTTGAGCCTTTTGTTCCTTAAGAAGGCCCCGACCTCACGGACCATATCACTGGCAAGTCCCCCTGTTTCATTGACTACTGAATTTGACGCACTTCCGAGGGCATCGTTGCCTACTTCAGCACTGAACTCACGCCAAAGTTCGCCCGCCCTTTTATTGTAAATCCCTGCCCGTCCGTCACGGTAATCCTTGACAGTTACCTGGACTGGGACATGGTTGATATTATCGATGTCCAAAAGCACACGGTTTCCTTGTATCGAGGCCAGTGCATATATAAATGTGTTTTTCTTGAAGAACTTTCCCCCGAACACCATGTCCTCCAATAGGATGAGCTCCACATTGTCACCAGGCAGGATGAACTGGTCACGATACACGGCCGCTCTAAAAACACTGGATGTATTGGCTCCATCGGTCATATGGGCATTTCTTGGGGGGACATTCCCCGTATTCCCCACAATCTTTTCCTTACCTTCCTGCAGCATTTCCCGATAGGCCAAACGCTGCTCCACAAGTCGTTGTTTTTGTTCCTCATCGCTAAGGGTCTCGTTTACTTTTGCCTTCGTTTTCGTTTGGTACAGGGACGAGGAATTTGGATTGGCATCCATTTTCTTTGGGGTATCCAAAGAAAGTGCCTCCAATTGCTTTACAATTTCCTGAAGCGAGTCCTTTTCGGATTTTTTTTCACCCGCTATTGATTGACCTGGAGGTAAGGTATTCCCTGTGGCTTGGCCATCTTGTCCGTTGGCACGTAGCCGGGTATTCTCCTTGACATCCAAATCAGGTTGTTCTCCGGGAAGCTCAAGGTTCAGCCCATTTTCCTGTATCTGTTCCCGGTCATTGGGGCCATTGAACTTTTTCACGTTCTCAACTATAAAGAAACTGGTAAGGATCAACGCTATGGGCAAGGCAATGGCAAAATTCCGATACCGTACCACCCATCTTTTGAATGCCTGTATGCTATTTGTGTTCCGTATTTTCATTGGTCCCGTATATCTGAATTGTCCAGTACCTTAAAATCCAAAATCTTGATACCGTTCAAATTATTGGGGGTCGTGCCTACCTCTTTCAGGTAGCCACTTGTCATTAGATTTCTGTAGGTGGTAAACCTGCCCTTTTCAATGGCCTGTTTACCATAGTAGGTAAAATAAAAGGGGTAGCTCGCATAGTCCAAATCAATGGAGTCGAGCTCAACAATGTAGCGATAATCACGCATTACCACATCGTGGAAATATCTTTTTTCGACCAAACGACCGTATAGTCGTTTACCAGAATTATCTGTCATAAAAAGTGCTTTTTCCTCAATGTTTCGTTTTATCATTTGTAAGTCAGGCTCCAGGGAAAAGAACAGTTCGTGGAAATTGCGGATGTGCCCCTCGCATAAAATCTCGAGATTTTGTTGCTTGTCGCGCAATGGGTCTAGAGACAACCGTTGCCCCCCATGTAGCATATAGGCATTGTTTCTGGCCCGCTCGTTGGCCTTTCCAATGAAGTGCAGGGAGGTACCGAAGGTCAAGACCACCAAAAGAAGGCATAGATATACGACATTGCGCTGATGCTTCCTGCTTCTTTCTATATCGTTGAAAATGACATACTTTCCTTTCATAACGTCATTGTATTAAAGTGCGCACCCCCTTGCTCGCCCCACCGGTCTTGATATCCATGGCCGTTTGGACTGCCTTTTTTCCATAATGTTTCGGTTTGGAAACGATGCCCGAACCCGATATGTTCATGCCCTGTACCACGAAATTGGCCAGGGTAGGGGCCTTGATGTAAAAAAACGAGGTCATCAGGATGAGGAGCGATGAGGTCATGATCAATGCGATATCCTTGGCTGCCGTAGTGATCAAATGCTCCACCAGCTTATCCACCAGATTCACCATAAAGAGGTCCACTACATAGAGCATGGGAATCCAAAGACATACACTCATAAACTTTTGCAACCATGCCCTCCACATATTGGAAAAGGCCGGTACAAAAGAAAGGCCGATATTGATTGGGCCGAAAATGATGATGATGAACAGGTAAATAATGGAAAGGGCCTTTATGCCGACGAATATCAAGGTCGAGATGATGTGGGCAAAGTTCGTTACCGAACTGGCCATTCCGACCAGCATTATGGACTGTAGCGCGTCGATGTCCATGTCCAATAGGTTCCAACTGAGACCGTTCTGTGCGGCCACATCAATTTGTGCCAGAGCCACCCGCTCACCAATGGAATCCCAATTGTGTTGGGTCCCTATAAAGGCCTTTCCCAAATTGTCATAAAACTCGAATATGGCATAGGCAAACTCACGGTAGTTCCAAAGAATGAACATCAGCGGAAACCATTTTAGGGCCTTGAGCACATCGGCCCTGTCATCTGATGTATAATGAGTCAATGCAAAAATGATCAGACCGATCTTGGCCACCTGGAAACCAATGCCCAAAGTGGGGCCAAGGGAATTGAAGGCATCATCCACATATTGGTCGAAAATGTTGTTGACCACGCCCCTAAATCCTGTTTCCGTTCTTACCAAGTACATTCAATTAATTTTTATCATGGAATACATCGCCTTGCGGTGCTCATTTTTCTGGATAAGTGCATTGTTCAACGAAATGACCTCCTCCAATACTTTGGATATCTTTTCATTAATGGTGGACAGGGCGGACAAACGGTTTGCAGAATCAATAAGCTCAGGGGTAGAGGATACCTTTGCTCCTTGGGCCGTCAAAGTGGATACTTGGGACACGACCGTGACCAAAAAGTCCATCGCTTCCTTTTTTTCCGTTGCCTGCAAATAGGTAAAGGTGTCCAAACTTTTTCGTGTGCCCTTGTAGGCCTCCAACACCTTGTCCTTAAGGGCTGACAGTTCAGAAATCTCAGGGGAGTCCAATACGTAACTGGCCGGCGTCCTTTTCGCGGTGACCTCTTGGGAGAGGAATTGCGAGGAATTGCTGTTGGCCACGGTATTGCGTTCCATGAGCTTGAGCAAGGTGGCCATGTTGGAATTCAAGGTCGATAGCTGTGAGTTCATGGCCAAAATGTTCTTGTTCAGAATGGCCAATTGGGAATTTGCAGCGGCATCCGTCACCGGTATCTGACCGAATGCCAGGACCGGAACAATACAGGTGCAGTAGAATAGTATTTTATATTTTTCCATGGGCATGGGTGTTTATACGTTCATAGGCCTTTGCGGTCCGCTGCCAATCCTTTCCCTGCTGTTCATGCAGTTCAGCTATGCTGGCCTTTTCATAGGGATTGGTCTCAAAAATGCATTTGGTGGGCAGCGAGGTCTCCAGTCCAAAGACCTTGACCCGGTCCTTCCAACAAATGGCCATCTCCCGCAACTTTCTTCCCTTTGGCAGATCACGGTTCAGGGACAAGACGGCTTGCTGTTGTTTTTTGTTAAGGCCCAGCATGCCACGAATACTTTCAAAGGAATTGCTGAACTCGCTCAGATCCAAAAGAACCTTGATATGGCTGTTTACCACAATGGTGTTCCCGATGTATTTGGATTTCACAAAATCGTCCACCTTTTGCGAAATAAAGATGGGCTGTCCGCCGAACTTCCTCGCCATTCTGGATTGGGCATCCAGATAATTGGCCATTATAGGGTTGTCGAAGAGGTTCCATGCCTCGTCCACGTTCAGTATCTTGTTCACTGCCAATTTTCGCGGGTCCTTCAATTTTTTGTTGAAGACATCGATCATCAAAAAAGCGATGATGGGGAACAATTGTTCGTTGTCTATCAAATTGCTCAATTTGAGATAGATGAGCCGCTCTTGGCTGAGGCGCGCAATCCTATCGTCATCACTGTTCAAGAGATAAGCGCGGGGTCCGTCATGAGCGTATTTCCCCAAAAGCAACAAAAACACATTGAGGTCAAACACCTTACTTCGTATGCCCTTTTCTTTTACGATTTTGGGCAAGTGTTCCCTTACCTGGTCGTAAAAGCCGTTAAAGGAGAATTTTGCGTTTTCCTGGCCCAAATTATTGCCATAATAGCCTTGGACCATCAATTCTATGAGTGTCTGGGAAACGCTTGCATTAATTGTATTTTCCGTTCCTTCCCCATGATGGGTGGTCAAAAGGTGTACCAAGGCGACCAACTGGGTCAGCTTATGCTCCGAAAGGGTCCTTTTCCCATTTTTGACCACCGTATCGTATCGATCCAAGGCAAAGGGATTGAAGGTAAATGGGTGCTCGTCGTCATTTTCCACAACCACCCCGTCAAGAACCGCCAATAGCTTGTCATAGGAATTGCCATTTTCCAAGATCACGATATCGGCACCTTCCCGGTATTCTGAAAACAGATAGCTGTTCGCAAAAAAGGTCTTTCCCCCTCCAGAACCGGAGGCGACCAACATCCCCCGATTGAATATCCAGTCCATGCGTTCGGGTTCCTTATAAATGCTTACCAACAAGGGTTTTCCCGAAGTCCTGTCCACCATACGAAGACCGTGTGTGCCATGCAATGGATTTCTGTAGCCACCCTCAAAATACCAGAGACTGGCCGTCATTTCAGAAGATAAGGGACTGAACATTTCCATACTGGTCCCTATACCATTGCCCATGATACCCCCCAGGAACAGGTTTTTCCGGTCTACTGTATTTTCCTTCACGTTGATGCCCAGTTTTTTGAAACGGGACCGGATAGTATTGCACATGGCCCCAAAACCCTTTTCAGAGGCCGATAGGCCCATTACGTTCAAATGGTAGTAGACCAGTTCTTTGTGGTCGTTCAATATTTGGTGCTGGAACTCATATATCTGGTCCCTGTATGCACTGTTTTTATCGCCCTTGGTATTGCGGGCATATTTGTCCAAGCGTCTTGCCTTGGCCCGTAACCGAGACATGGCCTTCTCTTTTTCAGGGATGTAGATGTACTGGTTGATGATATGCTCCTGTGGAATCTTGAACCCCAGGGAGAACAGGTTGCCTATGGGAAATAGGTTCTCCCCGATACAATACTTTCCAAAATATTCATGCTGGGCCATGTCCTCCTTAAAGAACTGGTCCAAATTTTCCAAAGTGAAAAATTGGGCACGTTTGTTCCCGATATATACTTTATGGTCACTAAAGTCGAGATCCCTTCCCGTTCCCTGACTAAAACCAGCCTCCAAATACGTGTCATAATACCCGCCTTCGCCGAAGAGAGACTCATAATCCAATATACGGGATTGCATCAGCTCCGATTCGTTGATAAGGTCATTTACCGCACGGACCCTGGACTCAAAGTCGGATGCGATGTCAGTATACAGATATTCGCTGGGAACATGGTTGTTGAAAAAGTACTTTCTATCCTTTCGCAAATACTGATTGGCCCCCTGTGGGGTCCTGTTGATGTAATTTTTTGGCACCTTATGAATGGTCAAAAAACAACGGTGCTCTAAATAAGGCCTATTCTGGAAATACCATTCGTCCTCGGCCTCAAAGAAATCCCGTTCCAATCGTTCCCGGTCCATTATATAGTGCTCTCCAAAAAACAGGTCCTGCTTATGGATAAGGCAATTTTCCCCCATTATTTCGATGATGCCCGATACCAAACGGTTCAATGTCAGATAGTCCCCTTCATCAAGGGTATACACTTCGGGTAGCTCCAATCGTAAGGGTATCCCCAAACAACCACGCTCCTTTGAGACCAATATGGGGTACTCATAGCCATAAATGGGAAATGCGTCCATCAGGTTCATTTTCTTCGCCATACCAACAGCTTTTTTTTGTTAACGTGACCCTTGATGCTATTCGGCCGCTTTCGGTCCGCTTGGGATTTTATAAAGCCATTGCTCCCATAAGCTTTGGAGTAGTACAACATTAGGCCCGTGTAGAGTATGGCCACGGCAAATGACAGGAGCATGCTCAAAAGGGTAGGAAGGATACTGCTGATTACCAGGCCCATGGCCAATGAAATGAAAGTGCCCTTGAAAGCCTGATCCACATATTTGGCCCTTAGCCCGAAAAAGAAGACATCCTTCTGTAGGGCTTTTGGTATTTTGACCATACGGTTTTCCATGGTCATTGGGCTAAAGTATCCGCCATGGCTGCAAGCGCCCAAAATATCAATAGGCCAATGACCAGATTGCCCACTTTCCTGGCCATATCCTGGTTCTGTTCACGGATGATCAAAAAGGCAAGCCCTGAGATAATGGTCAACGTCCCGGCACAAAAATGAACAATGTTGAAAATGCTGTCGCTGATGCGCTCTGCCCCTTGCTCGGCGGCGTCGACCTGGTTGACAAGCTCCTCTATCTGGGCCAGACCGGGTGTGTGGCAAAATAACAGGAGAGTGAGGACTAGAAGATATTTAGCCCGTGTCCTTGGGATCCCCTTCCGGGGGATCATCGGTGTTTTTGATGACCTTGAGTTTTTCATTTTCTTTCGGAATTAAGGATTGTTTGTGTTCATCGGTATCGGACGCACTGAAAATATCCAACAGCTCAGAGCTGGTTTCATTTTCATTGACTTGGTTGAGTAATTGGTCCATGTCTACGTTTTGATACGATTCATTTTTAGCAAATATATTCATTTTTTGCACAAATGACTTATTTCCTGAAAGATTTTTTTTGCGGTCCGCACGAAGTATCCGAAAAACCACCACATACCATATCAGGCACAACGTCCCGATGATGATATATACGATATGGTCCCAGTCCAGGTTCAAATCCGCTCCAAGGTTTTTAACAGTTGAGGAATATACTGGCTATGGAAGTGTTCGAGCACCTTCCGCATGATATCGTTCCTGGATGCCTTTTCTCCCATTTTGTAATTATAGGCACTGGTCAGTTTTTCATAATCTGAAAAACAGGCCTTACTGAGCCTAAAGATAAATTGCTCTTTCCTGTCCGGATAGTAATCGCTTTCCATTAGGGCCATAAATGCTTCTATTTTTTTCCGTTCTCCAGTGTTTGGTTTCGATAGACCGGTAGCGGTTGTTATTCCACTGAACCTATTACCCGTCCCCTCCTTTCCTTTTTTCAGGGCAGCGCTCTCTTTCTTACCATCATTCTCAACGCTGGCAGACAGCTCCGTATTGCGTTGCGCTTTCAATTCCCTGGTTTCCTCACCAGTATCCACATTGTCCAGTACTGCGGAATCCAGTAGTTCCTGGACGTTTATTTTCTTTCCCATTTTTTATCCTTTTGAAATTTTTAGTACCCGTTCTATAAATTTTTTGATTCCCATTTCGCTGTTCTCCTTTCCCTCCGGTATGGGGTAAAGGGTGTTTCTGTAACGTTCCCGATACACGGTACGGTCCATGACCACCTCCTCCATGATGGGCATTCCGGCCCGTTCAAAGGTATTCCGAACGGCTTTGAACTTGTTGGCCTTCACCAGTTCATATCGGTTGAAAAATAGATTTAGCGACCGTAACACGCGATCTTCGTTATTGAGGAAATTCGCCTCCAAGGTCTTGTAGAACATCGCCGTACTGTCTATTTCCAGTTCATCGAGGAAAAACGGGATGAACAAGTGCTCGATGTACAGCAGCCCCTGTACCATTTCCTCGTTGAGGTTTCCGGGAAAGTCGATGATGATATAGTCCACTATTCCGTAAAACTTTCGTATCCATTGGTCCAAAGTTCCCACATTGGAACGCACCACGGGATACAACTCCAAATCATCCCTTTTCCCTAGGGAAACCCTTTGTAGGTCACGTTCCCTTTTTTTGAACACGGAATACTGTGGGTCGTCCATATCGATAAGAACCACTTTTTTCCCGTAGGATTTAGAGAGGTTGGTCGCCAGGATAATGTTCATTGTGGTCTTTCCACAACCGCCTTTTTCACCGGCACAAGAAATAATTTTTGTGTCCATAAAAATAAAATTAATTGACCAGGGTAGCATATGACCATATGATGCTATGGGCATTCTACCATTTGAATAAATGACCCTATGGTCATGTAATACGATCATGCTATGGTCAAATGATGAATTGATTATTGCTATATATGAGTATAGCTATATGTATTGACAGCAATGATTATCGCAATATTCAGTACTATCTATATGGCTATATATGACCCGGTAGCCTCTAAAAAAGTAGGATCACATGCCCACTAATCATCGATTTCCCCGGATTGCCCTACAGGGCCTCCAAGCCCGCAGTGCCTTAGGGACCTATGGTGCCCTAAAGAGTTCAAGTACGTGCGAAAATGCAAAAACGGAAAGAAGTGCTCAAAGGGATTTCTTGAATTCCCCAAGGGCATCGGTCACCTTTTTTTCGAGGTCGCGGTACTTTTCCTGGATGTCCTCCTTGTATACCATGTTCTCCCCAAGGTTTCGCTTGGTGACGAACTCGTTGTCAGGCAAGAGTATCCAAATAGGGTTGTACCCAAGGCTATAGAAGTAAAGAATGATCTTAATGGAATTGACCATGGAGGAACCCCGCTCCACATTGGCCAACGTGGAACGCGCCATGTTCAGACGCTCGCTCAATTTGGTCAGGGAAAACTCGCTGAACCGCTTGTCCTGGATATCATCCATGTCCACGAGTTCCTTGCGGATCTCTTTAAGGCGTTCGCCGATATATCCCAAATCATTGGAATCCAAATTGATAATCGATTCAATGTCCATTAATCCATGTTTTCTACAGGAAAGCTACAATACCCTTCCCTGTTTTCGTTCTCAAATTCATCCTTTAATCCATCAATCATTGCAGCGGTCTCATTATCGAGTCCCTTTCCCCAATGATCGTAAAAAGCGCTAACCTCGGTCTTTGACCGATTCATTGATTTTGCAATTTCACCATTTATTTTCTTTTCATCAAATATGGCCGTCTCAAGTTCGTTGCCCGTTATGGCCCTGTATTCCATTTTTACCAGCGCATCTACCTCGTCGACGATTTGATCAAAGACTTCCTGCGCTATGCGGTCCATTTCACAGTGGACCAAAAACTCATCTATGATTTCGACATAGAGCCTCCGCAAAGCCCCTTTTTTGTTTTCCCTTTCCATTGCCTTCCCAAACCCTTGTCTGTAATCAAAGAGCTTTAAGCGCTTCACCAGGTCCTTGAACAACTTACGTTGGGTTCCATTTTGAAACCGCGTTTTGGCCACCTTGTCCAATACCGTCCCGTAAAACTCCAGATACCCCACTTCCTTTTGGAAAAGCGGTATGACGCCTTCCAGAAGATCAAGTTCATCGACCAACCGCATATACTCTTCCTGTTGGTCTTTGAAATCTTTGGGCCTAAAGTCCTTCACTATGGGAAGTTCGTGGGCCATGGCGCGTTGCTTGGCAGAAATATCGGGACGTAACAGCCCATAGCACTTTTTCTGGGTGATCTGGTTCTCGAAGGTATCCGCCGTTAAGCCTGCAAAATATCCTGTGGACATGGCCGCAATCTTGCTTTTTGGGAGCAGTTCCATCATCTGGGTGCTGAGATTCGTGCTGGTATCGCTACTACTGGTATTGGTGGATACCTTCTCTTGGTGGATCTTCCCGAAAAGTTCGCTCAGCCGTTTGGCGGTCTCCCCTTTGGCTGCCCCGCAAATGATGTTCGCACAATTGTCGTAGATGACATCGGCCAATTCCCTGCCATAATCCAAAATGAGCTGCCCCACGCTCTGTATTCCGAGCACCGTGGCAATCTTGTTTTCCCTTCCCGTGTCGATGATCGTACGAAGCAACATGATAAAAATGGTTGGGAGCTCATCGATAATGAGCGCCATATGCCTTCTCCCTGGACGGTTTATCCGTTTGAGAATGGTGTTCATGTAAAGGCTCAAAGGGGCGGAATATACCTCCTTGCGGCCCGGATTGTTCTGCAACGAGATGATTTTGGGATGTTGGGGGTCGTTGACCTCCAAATTGAAATCGTTGCCCGACATCACATAGAAGATTTCCTTGGTGGCAATACTTGACAAGCTTATCTGTACTGTACTGGTCTGCCCCGCCAATTGGTCCATGGCCTTTTTTTCAAGGGCGTCCCTAAAGGGTACCAATATCTGGCGTACCTCCACATCCTGCATCATAATTTCCATCAGCACATCGATCTTTACGGTGGTCAATAGGGCCAAATGCCCCGGAGTACAGATATACAGTCCGGTTTCTTCCGCTTTTTTTTTCAAGTACCATATGCAACCGCTGGTAAAACTGATGGCACTGCGTGAAAAATAGTCCTGTTTCTTGATCCATTCCGGATTCAGGTTCTTCATCAGGGTAGATGCCGTATCTATGGCATCCGACTGGTTGATCAGGCCATAGGGGTCAATGGGATTGTTGCGGTGTGTCCTTCGGATATCGTCAAAACAGATGAAGTACATTTTTGGCAATTCCCGTCCTTCCTGCTTTCCCAATTTTGCCCTTGCCTCCTGGAGGTATCCATATGCTTTTTTGGTCAAGGCATTGAACTTGAAATCATAGATGACCATGGCATATTTTTTGAAAATGAACTGCCCCATGATCTCCTCGATGACCGAAAACGACTTTCCACTACCAGGGGTGCCGATGACCAAAAGGGCCCGGAAGAGGTTCACAAAATTGAGCCACCCCTTTCGCTTTTTGCCCTTGTGGACATAGGTATAGGGAATGTTGGCCGAATACTCGGTATCCAGGAGTTCCTCCATTTGTAAAAACGTCTCATTGCTATCGTTGAAGGGGTCTTCCTCGGCCAGGTTGCTAAAGTTGAAAAGTGCAAAAAGTTGCATCCCATAGGTCATCAGCCCAAAATAGGACAGCCCGTAACCGGCCATCGACAACAACATCCAGCCCGGACTCCGGGCAGAGAACCAGATGGGTAAGAGCAAGAATACCGCGCTTAGCATCAGGCCCATAACAATCCTTCTTTTGTGCAGTCCTTTTTTCTTTTTCGGCCGGTACATCATGATACCTCCAAAGAGCAGCCCACAAAGGATCCACCGAGATTCCATTCCCGTTGTCGGCAATCCGCTGCGGTGCACTAGGGCGTAGGCACGATCAGCCAGCCATTGATTGCCGAAATAGTACACGTACAGGGCATAAAACTCCATAAAAAGTACCAGGGTAAAATAAAAGGCCGAGAGGTACATCCCCACATAGCCTCGGTTTCTATCTTGCATTTTTTCGTGTTATTTGTTCTCTTGCAATACCTTGCTCCACCTTTTTGATTTTTCCCTGGGCCAACGAACGCACTTTTTTTTTACCAGGATCAGCTCATCGTTCCAATCCTTTCCCATCTTTGGTTTTGCCATATGGATTTTGTTGCCCGTGCAAAGCCCGCTTAAGGCATGCACCGCCGTTTTCCAATAGGCACGGGATATCAAGGTGTTGTCGCCCATATCCAAAATCCTCTGTAGGTCCATTTCCCAAATCACCTTGTCCTTAAAGCAAAGGGCCTTTTTCATACCCTGCGGATGACCCTGGAACCTCTCGGCTATCCGGGCATTGAGCCGTTCACTGTCCCTTTCCATCTGCCCGTGTTGCCCTGAGCGGTAGTTCAGCCGGATTTCCGCGACGGGGCGTTTCCAGACCACCTCCATGAAAACATCCTTGGATTTCCGGTTCATCCAAGCGGACAAAAGCCTCAAATCATATCGCATGCCCTCCATATCAGAATCAAACCCCAGGTGGAGGGGCAGATTGTCATGGGGGTCGACCAATGCTTTCCATTGAAAGAGTTGGTCCAACTTTCGGTCATCGATATGTCCTGAGAGCGAGATGTAAAAGCAGTTGGGCCTCTTGTGCAGCTCGTGGTAGGCCAAGGCGTCAAAGGCACTTTCAAAGCACACAATTTTCTGGGCCTTGATATCCGGATTGCTGACAAAAAGATATTGGTAGCGTTCGTTGAGGAACAGTCGGAATTTTTTGGTCTTACCGTCCCGCCTGTCCGTATAGGGCCGGTTGTACAGCGTATAGTTCTTGACAATTCCATCAACACCGTATTTCGGTACGGCAATATTGGCAATACGCCCCTTGTTGTCATTGACATGGAAGGCATTGAAAATACGTCCCTTAAAGGCTTCGGATTGAAAGGTCGCCTGGTCAAGGCTTCGTTCCTTTATCAGATAATCCCATCGGCTCAAGGGACCGATATGGTACTTTTCCTCAAGGGATTGTGTTGGGGCAGGCCTTTTTTTTACGGCCGTAGGTCCTACGATTTCATAGGACCTCTCTATACTATCCAATCCCTGCCGTACCGCCTCATAGAAATTGTCCGATCTCCGCTTGAGAAAGGTGAAGAATCGGCCCTTGTCCAACGAATCCGAGCGATTGAAATAGGTGACCGGGATTCGTTTGGTCTGCAGCACAATGCGATCCCCGTCCTTTTCAAACTCCGAAGAACCAGCGCTGCGTTTTATCAAGCGATATCCCATGGCCCCCAAATACCCTGGAAAATCGATTTCCGTGTTGATCTTGGATATGAGGGCCTTGTAATGGCCCGGATCTTCCGAATAACTTTTCATTGAAATACGATTCTGTTGATAAAAAAGGCCGTCCGGTGCGGACGGCCCTTATGGGTAGTTCCCCGTTCAAAGTTTTACCCCTCTACTGGGTGTCTTTTTTTTTTCATCGGTGACCACTTCCATTTTCATGGCCTTGGCCATATCGATGTTCTTGGTGATAAAGGTCTCCTTTCTGGGCGACCAGCTGACCAGATAGGGCTTTTTGCCGTTGGCCTTGCTCTTTATCTCGATTTCCACTTCCTTTCCGCTATTCAGGGCATTGGCCTGTTCCAAGGTCAATTTCTCCCCATAGATATACGTGTTGGATGTGAGGGCAGGTTTGGTCCGTATATCCTGGAGTCTTGGTTCATAATAGGCCAATTTCTGAAAGATTTCCCCATCGTTGGTACTGCCCTGGAACACAATGAATTCTTTTTTCTCGACCATTCGCTCAAATTCCTTGGCAGTGAAGGTATGGTTATAGGCAACGGCCTTTTCCAAGGTCACCGGCTCGTTCCTTTTGTACTGCACATCAAGACGGGAGCCTTGGTCGCGGTCATACACCATTTGGATCATTTTCGAACTGTCCTTTAACTGCCCTTCGGAAATGTAGGTGGATTCGTGCATGTACTCCCTTCCTTGCACAAGGTTGTCCTGGATGTTTTCGGGCAGTTTTTCAAAACTGATGTACTGTCCCTCCAATTGCTCCTTGACATCACCATATGCATACCGTTGTGCCGGTGATTTCAGGGTTTCCAACCATCTACTGTTGCGGGGAAGGTCAAAAACCTGTCCCTCGTTGGTCTTGATGGAAACGGTACTGTCCTTTTCGGAGATGACCGTTCCCTTTTGCCACTTTTGGTTCACTTTGACGAAAACCTTTTCTGCGATCTGTCTTTCCATTTTATAATTGAATTAAGGATTAATACGAATTTGTTTAACTTTACCATCTGGATATGTCTTTCCATTTTCATATCCGGAATTAAGGATAAAAGGGGCGGGAGCGCCCCTTTTTTTATACGGCCATACGAAAGGCCTCCATTGCCCTTTCTCCACTGTATATACCGCTCCGTTCCAACTCCTTGGCCCAGTTTACATCCACGGGTTTAATGATTTCTATGGTTTTGCCCATATAGTTTCTGTAATAGCTCCACAAAAAATAGCGGAGCGCGTTTACATCAAAGGGCAGACGGCATAAAATCATGTCCTTTTCCCGTGTGAGTACGATGCTGTGCTGGTTCAATAGGGATTGGTCCGGCATCTTATTGAAGCCCAGATATTCTTGGGCCAGTGAATTGTTGAATTTCTTTATCTCTTTGAACAGATTGGTGAGGGCCTTATCGGTTTCCGGGGCGAAACGGATGCCCAAATGATCCTTGCCCACCCGCACCAAAAATTTGGAATCGTTCAGAAAGGACATCAGCATAAGATCATGGATATAGCCCTCAATTTTGGACCTTCCCGTAAGACTGAGGGCCATCTTGCTCAATTTGGTGGTCTTGTGGATGCGTACCAAAATCTTTGCGGTATCGTAGTTGATGTCCAAAAAAGCAAGGTAGACCGCATTGCGCAACTGGAAACGGCCATGGAAGGCCAGGGCTTCCATGGGACTTCTAAGCACCACCAAATGTTCTATCGACTTCGGGACGTTACTGAACCAGACCGAGGCCGATATATCACTTTCCCCCAATAGGGAATGTCCATTTCCATCCGCAACGACATAACCGGTCAGGGTATTGGCAAGATTGTAGAACGGAAAAACCAGCCTCCCCTTGGTATCGGCGAACACTTTTCCCGCGAACTGGCCTTCGTCATCATTGACTACTTCATAGGGGAGTAGGGAATGGGTCGCTGTCATCCCCTCAAAATGGTTATACGTTTTCTTCTTAGTTTCTAGGACGTCGTTTTTTTCCTGTTCCAAAAGAAATAGGCCCTTTTCCTCCAGCTTTGTATAAAAAGCATCGATTTTTGACCAGAGCCCCAGTTTTGTGGAGCCCTCCGTTTTGGAGAGCTGTTCCAGCACAAGGTCAAACGCTGCCAGTTTGTGCTCAGGTCTGCTGGTCTTATAATAGCGTTGCCCCTCCTCAGTTTGGATGACTATGGCATGGTCCTTTCCCATCTTGTAGCTATGGAACCCGCTTTCCTTGCGAGATGGCTCAAAACCGGAATACTTAAAAAGGGCGTTCAGGTCCAGAAGGTCGTCCCATTTTCGCCATTTGTTGTTCATAAATATATTTTTATATGTGTAAAAATCGATTATATTTGCAAATAACACTACAAATATAATTAAATTTTGGAAATGACAAACCCAAAGCAAGAATTCTTCTGAGCATGTGGCGCCGAAACCTCAAATCGAAGTTTAGATTCCTCTCCAAAAATTGGAGGGTCAACTATGGATTTGACAGAGTGCAGCAACAGATAGACTCCAAGGATGCATCCCACTTTACCCCAAATAATGGATACTATTGGGCCTTTATTGCACTGTTTTTCCTGTGCTGGGGGCTGCGTTTCTTTTGGACGGACGATTCCTTTCCCCCGCAAGGAACCATGGAAAGGCCATCGACCCTTTCCATGGAAAATAGGCAAACGCTCACCGGTGATATGCTCTTTAAGGGAATGGCCCTAAAGCTATCGGAGATTACGGACTTCGGCCAAATGGAGAAGTTACTGCGTTTTTTTGCCATGCGACCGTTCATTTTGGACAGTGTGCCTTCCTGTGTTCCCCTGTACAAGGAAAGCTTTGTAGTATCAAGTCCTTACGGGCAACGGTTCCACCCCATTCATCAAATTACGAAACACCATTTTGGAGTGGATTTCGCCGCAACCAAGGGAACCCCAATTTATTGTACAGCGGCAGGGACCGTCACCCATATCGGAAACGACCCAAATGGGCATGGGCTTCATGTTATCGTTACACATGCCCATGGGTTTGTGACACTATACGGCCATATGGACCAAGTGGCCGTCACCATAGGGGAAAAAGTTCCCCCTCATGAATATATCGGCACGGTCGGAAACTCCGGCCTTTCGACCGGACCACACCTGCACTATGAGACCATCAAGGACGGTAATCGATTGGATCCAGCACCTTCCTTTAACATCAAATATGATGTCTACAGGCGTTTGAGCCAATCGAACTGAAGGGGTCGTCATACTATCCTTATCTGACAGTTCCATTCAATATCAAAAGTACTTTCATTGTATATTTTGGGCGTTCGGGCCCGCTTTCCGCTTAAAGTCCCCACGGTGACCCCCAGGAGGGCACCGTGAAGAGCTATCGCTGCAATCGGTAACGCAGCGCCCCATAGGGGCGCATATTTTTGGATAGGGGTAAATGAAGCAAGAGGTGATGTAAACTATTGAAAAACTGTGTTTTATCTATGCTTTAGGGTAAATTGAAGGTATAACCGAAAACAGAAAATCCATAAAAACTTGTATTAAGTGCCCGCGTGTGAAGGGCGTCCAAAAGTTCACCATTTTCCCGTGCTGTGCCCAACTGATCAACAAAACAATTAAAAGGACAAACCCTAAAACAAAAATCGATGTTACCTCTAGAGACCCTTTATGAAAAATTGCCCTTTTTGGCCTTTGCTTTCTTTGTCTTGTTGACCGTAAAAGGCGTATTCCGACTGAAACGCTTTTTACGGCTTCCCCTATTGCTCATCCTGTTCCTGCTATTGGCCGTTCCCTTTATCAAGGATCTGCTATGGCTGTTCGCTGCCATGGAACTGTCCATTTGGGGCTATTATCTGGCGAGCAAATGGCCATGGCCGATTGCCTGAGACCTTTGGAGGTGCGGAAATCCCTGTCCGTGTTCCTTGGTAATGCGATAGGGCGTGAAACCGCCCTATCACATTGGTTTTACCCATGCCTTGAGTTGCACCCTGAAGGGTGCCTTTTTGTGGATGGGGGAGAAAGAAGTGGAAGGTGGGAATAGCGGGGATTTTACTGGTTTTTAAAGAGGTGTGATCGTATCTTGAGGTAAGTTAAGTAATTGAAAAACAGACAAATAAATTGTATTTTGCACTATGGGGACCATCAATGAAATAGAGGTGAGTTATCGGCACGAGATTCCAGCGTCCCTCTGGAAAAAAATAGGCTCATCAGCCGATGCGGCTGAGGTCCTGTACGAGCATTGGGACAAGGGCACGATAGGACTGCAGGAATCCTTTAAGGTGGTACTGCTCAACAATGGCAACAGGGTCAAGGGCATGTATGAGATTTCCAAAGGGGGGATAACGGGAACTATGGTCGATTTGCGCATCCTTTTTGCGGTTATCCTCAAGAGCCTTACCGTGGGAATCCTACTTTGCCATAATCATCCCAGTGGCACCCTAAAGCCAAGTGCCAACGACAAGAGCATCACCAAAAAGATACAGAACGCCTCCAAACTTTTTGATATTCAGGTGCTGGATCATATCATACTGGGCCCTGATGGTTCCTACTATAGCTTTGCAGATGATGGAGTGATTTAATGCTACCCCATTGGTCCAGTCAATGTATTCTTAAATAGGGGGCGCACAGGGCGAGAAACCAAATGAGCGGCAAAATCAAAAAAGAACCGTTATGTAAATTCCCTGTACCCGGATTCATGATACCAAATTATACCACAGACCTTTTGCTCATTGCTCCCTCTTCTGTCGCCAAATAGGCTGCTGGACAGTATTAAATAGCAATGGCCAATTTCTGGGGGTTTGAAAATTTCACCGGGGAGGTGGTCCATACCATGTGAACTGATGGGTATCGGACACTAGGCAGAATTACATGAGGCCCTTGAAGAAGGCTTCTAGTGGGATTTTGTGGATTTCCAGAATACGAAAGAGAGTTGACATCTTGAAATTGCCCCCACTCTCAAGACGCCAGTAATTTCGCCTGCTCAGGTCATGCTCATTGGCAAAGGTTTCCAAACTGGAATAACCCGCTTTCAGCCGTAATTCCTTGATTCTTTTTCCGATGGCCTTATATCTGTCTTGGTCGTCCTGTTTCCCCATAGGGCCAATATCAAAAAATCACCTTTAAAAAATAACGCTCTACAGGGCGTGAATTCCAAACTATTGACTACCTTTAATTCATTGAATTGTTACGAATTTTCCTACCATCGTGTGCTGACCTAAAATATGAACAAGAAAAAACATACCCATCTGTTTTATGGGGGTGAGGAGGCTACTGCACTACTCAAAATGTCCCGGGAACGACTTATGGAGGCCGACTGTGATGACTTCATGGTATATCGGGTTTTGGATGGAACCAATGTCGAAAAATTGGAAAAGGAACATTTGGAAGATTGGATAGGGCCTATACGTATCGATGAGAATACGCATCTTTTGCTGCACCTGAACTTGTGCCAAAAGGTCAAAAGGAACTTTTCGAGGAAATCCGCTCCAAAAACTTCTAATGACTGAAGGCGTATGCCTTTATTTAGGATAGTGGGATACCCGAAAACTATGCCGCCGAATGGACCAAGTAAATCCCGAAAATCGGTAAGAAACCCTTCTTTTGCCTAAATTTACGCTATGTCACAAACCATCCATACCGTTTTGGATTTATCGGAACCTGTGGATAAACTGTCCTTTAGGGAGGTATTTTGGGAAAAGGGCGGTTCTTCCCCTGACAACGTCCCAGTAAGACTGTCGGAAGCGCAGCTCATTGCACTTATAAAAGTGTTGTTTACCTATGGCCTCCATTATGATGAGGTACGTGGGGAAAAAAGGCCAACTTTTATGGAATCCATAAAGTACAACACCAATGGTATGTTCGATATTCCCCAATCTTTCTGTGGACATTTATTGAACAATCTGCACAAGGGGGCAAAATCACAATTTCAGAAATTTCTTGAGATGGAACATGATCTCCGGGACCTTCTGTCCAATGAACAGCTCATGGACTTTGTGGAAATGCAACTTATCGACCCCTCGGTCTCTTACCGAAAATGGGAATATGGCCGCTATGCGCTGGACCATATGGCTAAGGAGTTGTTAATTGACTTGGATTGGGAGGCTGAGCGGAGCCGAATAGCTTGGTACAATATCCCAATGGATGATTATTTGGTTAATGTAGAAAAAGGGCTAACGACCTTTGGCGCGGGATTGGACAACCATGAAAAAGGCTTTCTAATATTGCTTTGCAAGACCAACGTATTGGAACAGGATTCCACCTTAATGGATTACATGCTTGCCGGGGATATCGTGCAATCCAATTTGGTCGGGCTTCATCTTCGGAAGGAGCAATTGGCGACGGTTTTAAAGAAAACCATCGAAAATGGTCTTTCAAAGGGAAGGGATAAGAAAGGGCCAAAACCATGAGCGAGGTCGGGGCCTTGTTGCGCTACCTTAAAAAAAGGGATATGGGAGGGGAGACCCTCATACAAGGAAATACCTATACCTCCGAGCAGATAAAATTGGCGCAGCAACTCTTGGTGGATGCCCAAAAGGAATTGGACCACTCCCGAAAAAAACCGAAATTATCCAGAAGACGGGCCTTTATCGTAATTCTTGAAGAAGGCTATTATGATGTCAAGGAATATCCAAAAAGTCTTACCCTTGAGAGCATCCATAGAAAAGCTTCCCAACGATTTGAGTTTTCCCATCGTGCCATGAATTCCTTTACCACGCCAAACGAGGTCCATCCAAAAGACCCTTGCCGCCATTATGAGAACGATGGTCTCAGAAAGGCAAAATACAGGCAAACGCTCGCCCACCTGGTCACCTATTCCCAATTGTATTTTGAAATTAAAGAAGCGGCACTATCGTTGGAAGTAACCTACAGGGATGTTCTGCAATGCTGATCCCTGGGTAGCGTACAGCAACCCGTGTACGCTACTGCCCATAATAAATCCGACACTGCCCTAGGTTTGCCATAAGAAATCGGAGGTCACGAAGCAAGCCATGTTTTTGTAAACAAAAACTGCTCACCCTGTTCGCAAGGCTTGTCGGGGATCCTCCCCAAACCCCTAAAAATGGCACGACCCAAAAAGGATGTAAAATCGTTAAAGGCTATAATCGTAAGTTTTAGGCTCAATGTGGACGGTTACCTTGAACTGGCCAGCAATGCCGAGGCATTGGGCATCACCATTCCCCAATTTATCCGAAAAAAGATATCCGGTTCAGTGCTCACAAGGATGCGGTATTCGCCCATCGACCGAAAGGTTTTCGTGGAGCTCTCCCGTATCGGGAACAACATCAACCAACTTACCAAACAGGCCCATCTAGGCATGCGGAATCTGGTACACCTGGACAGGCAATTGGAGGAACTCAAACGCCTATTGGAGGATCTAAAATCAAAAATCCTGAACGATGATAGCAAAGCAGATTAAGGGAAAGGATTTCTATGGGCTTTTGGCCTACAACGAAAAGAAGGTGGAAAATGACCAAGGATGCATGCTGGACACCAATATTACCCATGATACCGTGGTCAATATGACCAGGGAGTTCAATATAGTGCGACAGCTACGCCCTCGCCTTGGAAAAGCGGTCTATCACGTATCGCTCAGCCTTCCGATAGGGGATAATCTGGGCGATAGGGAATTCACGGCACTGGCCTTTGATTACCTCAAAGGAATGGGCTTTGACAACAATCAGTACATCGTGTACCGCCATACGGACACCCAGCATGAGCATATCCACATCATTGCCAATAGGGTAAAGTATTCGGGCAAGGTGGTCTCCGACAGCAGAGACTATCAGCGAAGCGAAAAACTGGTGCGAAAGCTGGAGACCAAATATGGACTTTCCACGTTGGAAAGGTCCGAACTGAAAAAGAAAGCGGGCATCACCCAAAACGAAATCGAAAAGGCGATTCGCACGGGACAAGCACCCATAAAACTGGTACTGCAACAACGGATAGACGGCGCACTGCTCCGATCGAACAACGTTGTTGGGTTTATAGAGGAGCTCAAGAAAAAGAAAGTGTATCCCATGTTCAATGCGAGCTTGACCACAGGAAAGGTCACAGGGATATCTTTTGACCACGAAGGAGTGGTTTATAAAGGTAGCACCCTGGGCAGACAGTATTCATGGAACAATATCATCAAACATCTGGATTATGAACAAGATAGAGACCGTTCAATTATTCTCGAAAATAGCCGACCAAGTCAACGAAATGCGGGAACTTTTGGAGAAATCGGACCTGGACCGAAAAGAACTGTTGGAACTCCAAAGGGAAATGCTCAGCGGCCTGAAAATGCTCATGAGAAATCAGAGTACCATGTGGGAAAGAATAAAACAATGGGATGGGTAAAGCCATTGGTCGATGACAATCCTTGGAATGCTTTCAGGCTGGAACTTCAAGAACAGGATAGGTACAAGCGAAAAAGAAAACGAAGGAGGAGAAGGATTTAAGAATCTGTAGGTGTGGATTTGGCGAACAACAAAATACTCGATGCCGTGGTAGAAACCCTCTCTATAGAGGAGTTGGAAGCCATCCTTGTCCGAAAGAAAAGGGAAAGGGACGGAATGGGTGGTGTACCACAACCCAAACCTATGTCAGAAAGGGAACAGCAAAAAACACATTGGATAAAAGTGATGGTTTCCATGGGTATAATTTACCCGCAATAAGTATTGATAGTATACTGCCAAGAACCCGAATTATATATTCATCCACAGCTTTTGATGTGTTCCATAAAAGGTCAATTTGTGATACAACATAAAAAGACCAAGAATTGAACTTGATAGTTTAAAAAGTAAAAGTCAGGCGAATTTGTCTCATGAAAAGACCAGTTTAAAGAACTCCGATGTTTTCTGTGTAAGGTTTAAACAACTGACAATTCTATGGAAAAACTAAAACAAACTTAATATGCAATCCGCAAATCTATGATGGAATAGGTCTAGTTTATCAGTATCAATGTTCACATTAATTCTTTTCTACATTCATAAAATAGACTTTCAATATTTTACTGGATTCTATTGGTCTTTAGTTCTTTTTGAATATCATAATACTTCCACCAATACTGGGAATCAATAAGCGATTTTTCTTTTGTTTTATCTTTTCTATATTGTGTATTTAAACAACTTAATCTTGTACAAACGAGTATTAATAGTTCAAAAATTTTGGATCAGACAAATACCGATACTATTTTTTTAAAAAAAGGCCATTATCTGGCACCATGCTTTTCTACATCAAATTTTGGTGATTTTTTGATTGGTATCACTAAATATGAAACTCCTGTAGAAACCGGGAATTTGCATTCGCATGAAAAACCCATGATAAGCTTTGTACTTCACGGTAACAATACTGAGGTTCGCAGAGGAAAAATGATTGAAAGAACAACCGGCTGCACAAACTACTATAGCGCTCATGAACAGCATAGAAATATTTACAACCGGTTTCCTGCAAGGCATGTGAGCATAGAATTCGAATACGATTTTTTGAAGAAATATGAATATACCGAAGAACAAGTCGAGTTAGCTGTTAAAAAGAGTTATGATGCTATTTTTACATTCATTAAACTAATGAAGGAAGCACATGTAAACGATGCTCAATCCAAAAGTACTGCGGAAATGCTATTCCTTTCGTTCATGGGAAATAGCCTTAGTTCAAATAATGACACACAAATTCCCTCCTGGATGAAATCAGTTAGGGATATTTTAAATGACCGATGGAATGAGAATCTCTCTCTTAAAGAACTAGCGGAGAATGTAAATATTCACCCTACAACAATTTCAAAACATTTTAAAAGATATTTTCAATCTACCCTGGGAGAATATACTAGAAAACTAAAGGTTACTCGCTCAATTGACATTCTACATTCTTCCAACTGCTCACTTACCGAAATATCCTATATATGTGGGTTTTCAGATCAAAGCCATTTTACAAGAACTTTTAAGTCTATGACCGGTTATCTACCCAAGGATTACATTAAACTTTAAGCAAAAGGCCAATTTCATTCTATTTTAAAGAAAGGTCACGGTCTTTCTTTGCTTGCACAATATAAAGGGTCAATAAATATGAAAATTCAAAATTATTTTAAAAGAATCGTAATAGTATGGTTCATTGGTCTTATCCTTGTCTCCTGCAATCAAAAAGCAAGCAGTTCAAAAGATTCGAACATCATGGTATTGCGGGATTCCCTGACAATGGAAGTCAACAATCTTCTAAAGCAAGGATATATTAATGGATTTGGGGTGGCAATCGTAAATGACGATACCACTTTATATGCCCAAGGTTTTGGGCTTTCCAGAATAAAAGGAAAAGTCCCTTACACCAAAAACACATTACAAAACATTGCTTCGGTTTCAAAAACGATGATTGGATTAGCCTTGCTCAAAACCCAGGAAATGGGCGAATTAAATTTAGACGATCCTATTAATGACTACTTGCCCTTTAAGGTTTTCAATCCATACCATCCTGAGGCAACCATTACCATAAGACATTTAGCAACACATACCTCGAGCATACAGGATGGTGATTTATATGGGGCGAAGTCGTATATCATGGAAAATGCCAATGACGCAACATTGGCCAAATCGTTGCCCAGTTCCGAGGAATTCAACTTACCTGAGGACGAAATCGAAATGGGCGTATTCCTCAAAAATTTTCTTGCCGAAGAAGGGGCTTGGTTCGATAAGGCCAACTATTTGGAAAGCAGACCTAGCGAACTTTACGAGTATACCAATGTCGGCGCGACGCTTGCCGCATATATTATTGAACGTTCCACCAACCAGAGCTACGCGCAATTCACAACACAACATATTTTAAAACCCTTGGGAATGTCCTCATCAGGTTGGAAAACTTCGAATGTAGACCAATCAAAACGCACACATTTATTTACTATCGATCGGAAGAGAATTCCTGATTATAGACTGATTACCTATCCCGATGGTGGATTGATTACCTCTATTGATGACAAGGCAAAGTATCTATCCGAATTGATACGAGGATATCATGGAAAGGGTGAACTGCTCTCAAAAGAAAGCTATGAGCAGTTCTTTTCAGAGTTTCTCTCCGAAGAGAATTTTGAAGAAGAACAAGATACCGACCGCCCTTTTGATGATGAATACAATTCTGGACTGTTTATTGGGCATACCCCCATTGGCTATTTAGGACATATGGGCGGAGACCCAGGGGTTTCGACCTTTATGTTCTTTAATCCCAAAACAAAAATTGGGAAGCTCCTCTTTGTCAACACGGACTTAGATGCAACAGGTGCTGAGCAGTTTTATGCCATTTGGGATACCTTAGGTGAATATGAGTTAAGATTGAATAGTGCATCCACTGGAACATATGATAAGTAAGTCTGTCTCAATTCTTTCTTCTCTAATTGTATTCTTTGAAGCTGTCTTAGGTTATGGTCAAATTGAACCGAGACTCCAGGGAATAGACGCTGAATTGAATAAGATTTTATCGATTTCAAAAGCCCCAGGTTTAGCGGTGGCAATCGTGGAAGGGGATAAAATAATATATGCCAAAGGATTCGGTTATCGCGATTATGACAACAAATTTCCCATGAACGCCAATACAGTTATGCCCGTAGGCTCAACTACCAAGGCATTTACTTGTGCTTTGTTAGGACGATTAAGAGATGAGGGAAAGTTGGCATTTACTGATAGCCCGATAAAACATATTTCCCAATTGAGGTTCTATAGGCATGAATTGAATACAAACATTACTATCAAAGATTTGATGACCCACCAAACAGGCATCCCAAGGCATGACGAATCATGGTATCTGTTTCCCAGTCACGACAAAGATAGTTTGGTACAAAGAGTACAATATCAAGAACCGTATACCGGACTTCGTCAAGAGTTCCATTACAATAATTTCATGTTAATGCTTCAAGGCGTTATTTCGGAACGTATAACAGGCAGCAGTTGGGAGGCGAATATCAACAACTATTTTTTGAAGCCACTGGATATGAAACGTTCCAATACTTCTATTTCAGAGCTGAAAAATAGCACCAACAGAGCGATCGGTTATGAGTTGCAGCATGACACCTTGATTCAGAAAGTAGACTATTTTGACCTAGCTGGAATCGGACCGGCAGGAAGTATCAATAGTTCAGCAAAAGAAATGGCCAACTGGCTAAAAGTTTGGTTGAATAAGGGAGTATATCAAGGCAAACAAATCCTATCAGAATCTTATGTGATAGAGGCTATGAGTTCTCAGGTCGTGACAAGTGCTTCTTTGCCAGAGAAAGAATCGCCTGATATGCATTTATCCAATTACGGGTACGGTTGGTTCATTTCGTCGTATCGTGGGCATTATCGGGTACAGCACGAAGGCAATATTGATGGGTTTTCTGCAAATGTTTCTTTTTTTCCCAGTGACAGCCTTGGCATCGTGGTGTTGACTAACCAAGGGGCTTCTTCTGTTACTTCAATGGTAAGGAACAGCATAGCCGATCGAATGTTAAAAATCGAACCAACGGATTGGGTACAAGATTTTTTGTTAGAAAAAGAGAAGAACGAAAAAGAAAGAAATAAGATCAAAGAAATAGCTACAGTAAACAAAAAAGATAATTTCGAGCACTCAAATAAGCCAATTTCTTATACTGGAAGCTATCAAAATAAAGGATATGGTACGTTCAAAATTTTTGAGGAAAAGGATTCGCTATTTGCACAGTTCAAACTCAAGAAATATTATCTAAAACAATCTGACACTGCGGTTTTCACCCCTTTTGAACTAGCAGGGTTAAAACTGGAAGATTCAGGTCTGCCCGTGTTCCACTTTCAACACAAATCGGAAAGAAAAAAACAAGTCTTATCGCTTAAAATACGTTTAGAGGAATCATTACAACAACCGATTACATTCAAAAAATTATAATTTAAACCCTTTAAAAATGAAGGAATCATCAATCAAAAATCAATCAGCTTACCATTCCAAAGTGATTTTGGCGCTAGTCATCATTGTTTTGCACTTTTCCAGTTGCTCCGAAGCAAAACGAACAGCCCCCAAGTCTGAAAAGGAAAATCATGTATGGTCCAATGGTCTCATAAATGCATATAGGGCTTTGGATGAGGATAGGAATACCGCTTCTGCGGATTTACTATTGGAAGCCACAGAAAATATGCCCAATAAAAACTGGGAGAATTATTTTGTCTGTGCCACTATCTATGCTCCAAATGGTGAAACAGACAAAGCATTTGATGCTTTGGACAAAGCTATCGAATCAGGTCTTAGGGATTCTCAACTACTCAATTCGATACCGGAATTGTCTAATCTGTATGATAATCCGAGATGGAAGACCGTAATTGAAAAAACAGAGAATAAACGAGGTGAATATTTACGAAAAATTGAGAGCCCTGAAGTATTGGAATTACTTGAGAATCTGTGGGCAGAAGACCAGCGGGTACTTACCCAATATAATGAACAAATTGCCTTATTGGACAGTACGGTCACCGATGAGGACTATGACCGACTATTCGAGCCGATAGAGAAGAGATGGGATATCAATAAAATTAAACTGGATAGTATAATTCAAATTTACGGCTGGCCTGGAAATCGATTGGTGGGCGAAGATGGTGCCAAAATAAGTTGGGGAATACCCCAGCATCATCCCAACGTTTTTTTTAAACAAAAATGTTTGTCCAAGATAAAAGAAGCAGTCGAAAAAGGAGACATGGATCCCAACCATTATGCAGAGTTGAACGATAGAATCGCAAGAGAAACATGGCAGAAACAAACCTATGGGGCCAGTATGGGTCAGAACGCACCTTATCCGATAGCTAATCCATCAGAAGTCAATCAAAGGCGGTTTGAACTGGGACTTCTCGAACCAGTTGAGGTCTATGCGTATTACCACGGCATAACTTATGTGGCACCTTTTGAGGAAGAGGCTAAGCTTGAGGCAAAAACAAATTTTGAAGAGGCTCAATCGAATTACGCCAAGTTTGGGAAATTCATAAAAGCCAAAGAAATCGATTCTGCACTTTTCGCATTAAAAAAGAGCATAAAACATTATGGTGATTTAAACAATGAGCAACTTTATAAAGCTGCCTTGACACTTTCCGCTCAATCAGAAGAACGCGCCAAAAACCTTAGCCTGAGAATATTGAAAGTACTTATTTGGCGAAAGTGGGAAGAAAGATTTGATTATATCCAGAAAAGTAATTTCACAGAAATTGATGAAGACGATTGGAATACCATCATAAAATTGCTTGAACAAAGCAAGGTTAAAATAGTATAACGGAGGCAACCAATCCAGTTACTTTCCATCTTATTAAAAAATTTTTATGCTAAGGCATAATGTTTATATTTTGTTTTTTTTTCTCTTCTCCTGTTCAAATTCAGCCAGAGATGACCTTATTTTTGACAGCAATATTTTTCCACAACGTTGGGAATTGACCGGAATGTCAACAGGTCTATCTGGAGGTCTTTTAGAAGGCGACGATTTACCATGGACTGAAACCATAGTTCTTGAAAAAGATTCTCGATTTTTTAAAACGAGGTTATTAGATAATGAAGAAAGTGAAGGAAAAGGTATTTTCGATTTCAGTGAAATTAATAATGAGATGTATCTTATTTTAAATTATGATACTGGAACAGACTTGATAGAGAGCTGCGGGAATGAAAACCAAACTGAAACCTTTTTCATGCCTTCGGTGACAGCTCTAATAGGAGGCTCTGCTCCATGCGACGGCCCAGGATTGTTTTACGAGCGGAAAGAGTAAAAGTCTTACTAAAGCAACTCGGGAAATTATTTTCAGAAAAGAATTTTTAAAGAACAATCTACTCACCTGGTTTCTTGGAACAACCTTTTCCAAAAAACGCAGTTCAAATGGATAAGCAGTTCAAATCTTCAATATCATTATCTGTAAAATATTGGAAGGTCTTGGTTGATTCTCAACAAACGAACGTGGCTGTTGCATAAGTCATCTGTGTTCAGGATATTGATTCGAATACGCAGTTTTTACAGAGTCTTCGGGAGGACCGGTCTTGGTTGGATTTGCCGGTAAAAAGCGGTCAGGTAGCTTTGAAGTACGTCCATAATGGCCCTTAAAATGCCTATTGAGGGTTTCCCTCCCCCTTTCTTTAGATACTTTTTCAAGTTGAAGGCGATTGCAGCCATGAGCATGACCTTGTGGGCACCGGCCTTGCCCAATACGCCTATCTTTCTCAGGCCGTAGAACTGGGTCAGGCTTCCGAACACGGGTTCCACCATACTTTGTCTAAGTCTTTTCATTTGTCCGCCCCTTTCGCTGTGCTGTCGGGCGTAGGCCCTCAGGTACGGTTCGTCGTATATCGTTCTGGTGATACTTTTGCATTTCTTTTTTGGCGCACATTGGGGTTTCATGGGGCAGGCCTTGCAGTCCCTCGGTGCCGCCCAGTAGTTTTTCAGCACGGTGCCGTACTTGTTGGTACTGAACCCCTTGAAGGGCAGCGGTCTGTCCATCGGGCAACGGTACTCGTCCCTTTCCCTATTGTATGGGAAACCTTCTATCTCAGGTTTGTATTTCCCGAAGACGGGTATCCATCCGGTGACCTTCCTTTGCTCGAGAAAATCGTAGTTGGAGCCGTTGGAGTACCCTGTGTCCGCCAAGAGGTCCGTCATTACGAGTTCGTTCCGCCCTAAACGGTCCTGAACCCGAAGGCCGATATCCTTCAGGTATTGGCTGTCCCTGCCGTCGGCAAAGTCCGCCTGGATATGCGAGATGACCCCTTCCGCCGTATCGACCGCCATGCTGCAGCGGTAGTTGAGCTTTCTGGCCTTGCCCGGCTTTACCGATATACGGGCATCCGGGTCATGGGGGTTGTAGTGTGTCTTGTTGCTCAGCAGGCGTGCCTTTTTGTGGGATCCGCCGACCAGTTGTACCGGACCCTCCCGAAGATTTCGATGGTGCTTTTCCACTCGCTTCAGCTCGTGTTCGGGAGCGGTGATATGTGCAGGGGAAACGGTCTTTGATTGGCTTTGCCCGGTTGCCCCGTTTTCTTCAGACACTTTCTTCAAGTGGTTGCCTATGGAGTCCGCAGGCATTTTCGGCACCACGCTTTCCATGGACGCGTTCGCCTTTATAGGGGCCGAGTCCACTGCTTGGGTGTGGCCGGAAACCATCCCGCTGTCTACGCAAAGGGCAAATACCTTGTTGAACAGTTTCTCAAAAAGGGATTCCGGGTAAAGCTGCCTTGTCCTGCTGATCGTCGAGTGCCATGGCAGTTCCTCGTCAAGGTCATAGCCCAGGAAGTAGAGCACGTCCATCCGCATGCTACAGTGTTCCACCAGTTTTCGGTCTGAGGTGATGTTCTCTAGGTATCCCGTAATCAACAGTTTGAAGAAGACCACTGGGTCGATTGATGGATTGCCCGTACAGCCATAAAGTTCCTCTGTGTCGCGGTAAAGAAAACTCAGGTCGAGCGTTTCGCGGAGCCTTCTGTAAAGGTTGTCCTTGGGAACACGGTCCGACAGCCTGAAACTGAGGAACAGTTTTTCGGTGTAGTTCTTTCTGCCTTGCATACCATAAGTTACCTATTTCCCAACGCTTATGAAAGCAAGAATCGATGAATATCAGAGTTGTGCAACAGCCACGAACAATTTATGGGAATCTACCTCTCCTAACAAATACTCGCCTTATTAATAAACTTAAATCAGTACAATCATCAAATGAGTGTTTCACCATTAAAAATAAAACATTTGAAACAGCCGACACCAAGTTGTTGAATCGCAACTTAAGGTGCCGACTGCATGAATGTAAATTAATCAATTACATATGGGCCATCAGAATCTCCGTTAACCCCATTTCTAATAAAAAATGACTTGCCATCTGAACTAAAATATAGGAGCTTGAATCCGGATTCTGTATTCCCCTGGGTGAAACTACAAGCAGCTCCGATATCTGAAAATAGAAAATCTTCATCATTTGAAACATCCTCTTTATCACTCCATTTACGAGAAGTATTGATGCCAGAATCTGTTACATTATTGGTAATAATGTTTCTGGTTTCGTAAATATCTCGAATATAAGACTCCGTTGCACTTGAATTATTATTGCCCTTTTGAAAATAGCCGTGATCATAGGTGTATTCGTTATGTCCTGTTATTGTGAAAGGTGTATTGGAGGTGTAAAATTCATATTCTTGACCTAAATAAACTACGGCATCAAAACCAGTACCAGATAATGGAAAGGTTTCGCCATCAAGTAAACTTGAATTATGCCATACTTCTATTTGAACAGGTCCCTTAATTTCAGAAATTATTTTGCTATTTGGAATAGTACTACTGTTTCCTGAATAGGGGTTTTGGTCAAAAACAAGTTGTAAGATTTCATTACTATTTTTGTCATAGACAAAGATATTTCCAGGCCGTGCGAGTGTTGCAGAATCTAAGGCGTCAAAAGGGATTATGCCGAGTGGAGCACTACCATCATTAATTGAATATTTAGGTGAAATATTGCCTGTATTTCCATTAAACCAAACATACTCAGTTCCAGCTCCATTAAATAAAATGGCGTTTGAGCCAGCCACAGCAGTGGCTGCACCGACACCATCTTCAAACAATCCAACCAAATTGCTATAACCTTGTGGAGGTCTTGCTCCCCTTAAGGAACAGATTACGGCATCATATTCGGTAGCCAATTTTGTACCCACTGTTTTACTAGGTTCAAGCACACTTTTAACTACATAAGATAAGGGCAGGGCTTCAGTAATATTAGTGCTTTCCGCTAGTTTTTCACCTATCGTATTAATATCAAGCTCTCCGGTAAGCGAGAAGGCACTTTGGGCACTGCCGCCATAAGCAATAATCTTGGTTTTCACCTCTTTTAAAGCATTGTATTGGTCATACTCTATTTCGCCTTCAATCTTAGACCGTAAACCCTGATACGTACCCTCAACTCTAGCCCGAAGTTCATTAACAGAACTGGTGGACTCCACTAACATATAAAAAATACGGCCGTAAGTTACAGAGGATATAAATGTTGCCGGGTTGTCTGCTTGAACAAAAGGCGATAGGTCCTCACCTGTTACTTCAGGTGCGAAAATATCATCCAGACCATTGATTTGATCCATAGACATCGTATAGTACTGTTGTGTCAATTTCACAAGCACCCTATTATATTCTTTCTCATTCGAAAAAGAAAGATTGGCGGATGCATTGATGTTATATGACTCATAACTTACGCCCAATTCCAATGCCATTTGTTCTTGACTATAGACTTCTTCCACCTCTAATTGAAAGTTGGCCGGAACAATGTTGGGGTCATTGGCAATAATCTCATTCATTGCAATTTGCATATTACCCTTTGTCACTTTATCAACAGTTATGGCAGATGCACTATTACCATTAAGCAAATTGATGGATACCGTACCACCAGCTCTATCGACATTAATACTAGAGGGAGAATTGGCACTAAGGGTCTTACCCTGTAAAAGATTGCCAGGCCATATCATCTCGGCATTAGGGTTAAAAAGTGGGAACTGACCATTACCATCCAAGACACTTACTTTTTTAGTGGTACAGAAATAGGTATTGGTCACATCACCATCGGCAGTACTTTCGAGGTACTCTTCATAATAGGGTTCAGAAACTTCAAGGGTGTCTGCAACCCGTTCCACTGGATAATCTTCAACAACTCCCCGCGCCAAAACCTCGGTAATTGTTAATTCTGTACCTGAACCACCCGGGACATTCGGATTAGTAGGGTCCTCGGTAGGCGATTCATCTTTACTACAGGCATGCAAAAGAAAAATGAGCACTATGGGTACTGGTGTCAAGACTTTTAAAAGTGACTGCTTTGTTTTCATAACTTCTTGGTTTTTAGATTCAACACTTCAAAACTAGAAGAGCGTAGATGTCTAACCTAAAAACAGAGCTAGACAAATCCTAGACGTATAGCATATATTAAAGCTAATCTTGACCTAGACAGGTATAATATCACAAGTAAATGGAAAATTTATAAAACAAATAAAATCAATGTTTTACAATTATTTTATCAACACTTAGATGTATTTTATATCTAGACATTATATTGACAGAATCTTTTGAAACAACAAACAACATGTTTCATAGCTTCACATAATGAGTATCTTGCCAAAACAATTACCTAAATGATGAAAACAGTAAAAAATGCTCTAACACTTTTTGTTTTAATGTGCAGTTTTAACCTAACGGCACAAAACAAAATGGATATTGATAGCCTAATACTTCAATTCAAGAATCAACCGTTGGATACCCTAAAAATCCAAACAATCAAGAACATCGTCAATCATTATATGTATCGAGAACCGGAGCAGGCGAAAGAATTTGCAATTAAAGAGTTGAAGTTTTCAAAAAGGCTGGACTACGATTCAGGAATTTCCCTCGCAAACTACCATCTAGGAATAATCTACTACAACCTTGACAACATTGATTCGGCTCGACACTACTATAAAACCAGTCTTCAATTAGCAAAAGAGATAAACAATGGTCTATACATATCTCAAGCATATCGTGGTTTGGGCATTTTGGAGTTCACTCAAGGTAATTTGAAAACCGCGGATAGCATCAACAATATGGATCTTGAACATGTCATCAAACTTAAGGACAGTACTGGAATTGCATTGTCTTATGGCTTCAAAGGAAATATAAATCAAAACAAGGGTTTCTACGAAATTGGATTAAAATATGCCCTAAAGAGTCTTGATCTTTTCGAAAAAATAGGAGATTCAATACGCATAGCCGATTGTTTTAATCATCTGGCTATACTCGAATATAACCTAAGAAACTTTGATAAAGCTTTAGAATATAACAAAAGAGCTTTAGTAATTTATGAAGATTACGAAGACCTTTATTACCAAGCGCAGGCCCTAAATGATATAGGCTTAATGCACCATTTACTTGGTGAACAAAATACGGCGTTGGGATTTTTTGAAAGGAGTATCCAAAAGTCAAAAGAGGCGAAAGTAGAAGCACTGGAGGTCACAGCCTTAACAAACATTGGCTCAACGCATATTAAACTAGAAAAACCTTTGTTGGCGGTTCAGTTCCTAAATGAAGCTATCGAAAAAGCAGAGAGCATCAATAGTTTAAGAAAGGCCGCGATTGCAAAGAACAAGCTTGCAGAGGCCTATCTCTTGCTGGATAAACCAGCCGCATCCAGCAAAATCCTTGACGGGGTGAGGACCTATGCAGTAAAAACTGAAAATCAATCCATTTTAAAAAAAACACTTGAACTTAGCAGCAGGTCCAACGAAGCTCTTGGCAAAACCACTTTGGCCCTTTCTCAGCACAAGCAATTCAAAAGGATTAATGACTCTTTAATTGATTCAGAAAAAATCAAAAAAATAGAGGAACTACGGGCAATCTTCGAAACCGAACAAAAAGAAGCTGAAATCGCTCTACAACAAGAAGAAATAAAGACCTTAAATGAAAAAGCTAAGGTTGATAAATTAACCAAAGGGATTTATGCAGGCGGTATGGCGTCTGCCCTTGCCCTTTCGGGAGTTTTGGTTTTTGGATTTCGACAACGCATTAAAAAGAACCGAATCGAAAAAGAGAAAATCACCAAGGAATTGGAACATAAACAAAAGGAATTGACCAGCCAAACCTTGCACCTAGTACAAAAAAGTCAATTTCTCGCCGAACTCAAAGAAAATTTGGAGAGCTTGAAAAACTCACCTGAAAAATTTAAACTTGAGTTTAAGCGTATTGTCATGCTACTTAAAAAACAAAGTACGGCCGACAAAGATTGGGAAGTTTTTAAATCTTATTTCTCTGAGGTTCATCAGGATTTTGAGACGCAATTGAAAACCTTATCCAATAAAGTTACGGACAAGGAACTGCGCTTAGCCTCTTATGTCAAGATGGGCTTGAATAATAATGAAATCGCCAACATATTAAATGTGCTACCCACTAGCATTCATACGTCCAAATACCGACTAAAGCAAAAGTTGAACATTGATAAAGACCTTGACTTTGATGGCTTTATTAAAAGTCTATAAAAGTTCGTAGCAATAATGGTGTAGAAACAAAGACAACAATTAAATTAATATAATTTTAATTCTGAAATAAATAATTATGTCCTCCGTCTTCTGTCCTATTATAAGAACACATTTTTGGAATTTAGCCCGACTGCCCAATTAGTCCCTTAAACTCACGGTTTTACAGGACACCTAGTATCTGCCAGAAACCACTTCATGTTGGTTATTATGGTAAATACATTGGAAACTTTGAGCCTAAGGGCACTTCATCCCTGGAAAAATATAGAATACAAGACAAAAAGCTACTCATGTGAGTGGCTTTTTGTTGATGGATGTACCGGTTATTTAAACAGGTGGTTTCTAAGCTATGTGGCTGCATGATCAAACATAGACTTGGTTGTCGGTAGTTCGGCCAAGAAGTTCAATAACCCAAAATCATGAATCATTCCATTGTAGCGCACTATGGTCACAGGTACACCCGCTTTATCAAGTTTTCCCCCATAGGCTTCTGCTTCATCCCTTAAGATATCGTTCTCTGCAACTTGAATCAAAGTCGGTGGGAGGCCTGTCAATTGTTCCAAAGAAGCTTGGAGCGGAGAAGCATAAATGGATCTTCTTTCTTCTGGATCTGTCGTATACTGGTCCCACATCCATTTCATGATCGGAGTGGTCAGGAACCTGTCCTTGGCATATTTTTCATATGACTTTTGGGAAAATGAAGCATCCGTTACCGGCCAAAGAAGCACTTGTAGCTTGATATCGGGTCCACCCTGTTCCTTGGCTTTAATGGCAGTTACCGTTGCCATATTGCCCCCTACGCTGTTTCCGACCAAGGCCAATCTTGATCCATCAACATTGATCTGTTTCCCATTTTCGGAGACCCATTTGGTGGCAGCATAAATTTCATTGATGGCCTTCGGGTACTTAGCCTCCGTGGATGGGGTATAGTTTACAAATACCGCCGATAAGCCAGATCTTACAACCAAGTCCCGCACCATCCGCTTATGTGTGGGGTAATCTCCCAAAATCCATCCGCCACCATGAACGAAGATGAATACCGGAAGTTCCCCTTCCACGCCTTCGGGGCGAACAACGTTCAAGCTGATTTCGTATCCATCCGCCTCGATTGTTTTTTCTGATTCCTCGATACCAGAAAAATCAACATCCGCAGCGGCCTGTGCCCCAATTAAGACCTGCCGGGCATCTTCTTTTGAAAGCGTCTCCAGGGCAGGTCCACCGGAGGTATTGAGAGCTTTTAAAAACTCTTTGGTTCCTCGATCAAGGTGTTGATCTGTCAAATAGTCCTCTACTTGACCCTTTACCGGATTGTTTATCGCAATAAGTATTAAAAGTTTAATTAAAGTCTTCATCATTTTAATGTTTTGTTATTTCGCGGCTGTTGCCTCCAGTTCCACCACTGTGGTTTCAAACAGTTTACTGACCTCCACCACGGTTATTGCCGTTCTAATGTTGTTCGATACAATCCATTCCTGAATGGTTCCAAAGTTCTGGCCCAATTCATCAAAGGATGTGGTATACAAAGTAATCCGGGTAATATCCGTGTTTTTGTATCCTGCCTTTGCCAGTACCTCTTCAAGGTTGGCAATCGATAAAAGCAACTGACTTTTGAAATCAGCCGTACTAGAGATGCCGTTGGCATCGATTGCGGTCTGACCTGATATGTACAAGGTGCTTTCAGGGTTCTTTACTTCAATGGCCTGAGCGTAATGACGCTCATCTTGCCATGTCCAGGGGTTGATTTCTTTTCTTTCCATGTTTTTCTCTGTTTTTTCTTGAGCACGAAGGTTTGCTATCGTTAGCAGCACAATTGCTAAAACTGTAATTCGTTCCATCTCAAATGTTATTAAAAGTTTATGGTACAAAGTTGAAAAATGGACAAAGGCCATACCTGTGAGCCAACTCACGTAAGTAGCCCATCAGTTGTGATTTGGGTCACAAAAACACTTGCTAGTAGTGGAGTCGACTTAGGGTTTCTCGGGAAACACCTAAATAAGCCGCTATTTGTGTCTTGGAAATTCTTTGCCCAAGGGAAGGGTATTCCTTTAAAAATTGCTCGTACCTTTCTTTTGGATTTGTGGTGAGCAGGGAAAGGATTCGTCGTTGGGAGCTCATGAATCCCCCATTTGATTTTTGGAGCCAAAAGGCCCCCATTTTTGGTAGTCCCTTACTTAGTTTTTGGTAGCCTTCCAAAGTAAGGTAACATACCCGGGTAGCTTCCAAGCATTTTAGGGAGTAGGTTGCCTCCGATCGGTTGAAAAAAGCATTAAAGTCACTCTCCCACCAGTCCTCCATGGCAAAGGAAACGATATGTTCGTTGGCGTTCTCATCATGGTACACAAGCTTCACAAGCCCGGAAACAATGAAATATGCATATTTGATCGGATCACCATTTTGAAAAATGAAATCACCCTTTTCGAATTCCCTTGTCTTGAACTGGGTAAGCACAAAAGCGAACTCCTGATCGGTCAGATCAACGATTTCTTCAAAATGGTTCCTAAGTCTTTCGTGCATTAAAGTTTATTTTAAAATGATGAATCCTATCATCGATGCTTTTACAGAAAGGAAAATCAAGTTCCATAGAGTTCATTTCCATTCGGGTATACGTCCAAACGACCAACGTATTTCTTGAAATTACTTCACAATAGGGAATATAACAAGCAGCAACCTTAGAACCCTGGCCGTTACGATGAGGTTGATGCGTAGAGCATCTTAGTTTTGTAGAACATTCCCATTCAAGCTATTTGTTAATTTAGTAAACCGGATGCGTATCTACAAAACAAATACTATTTTACCCTAGCAACCCTAAAAACACAACCATGATCTCAAAGGAACATAATACTATCATTCAGTGGAATGATTTTGTAAAAATAGAAATGAGAATCGGTACGGTAATTACCTGTGAAGTTTTTAAAGAAGCAAGAAAACCCGCTTATAAAATGATCGTTGATTTTGGAGATTTCGGATTTCGTAAAACATCTGCCCAGATAACCGACCTATACCGTCCAGAGAACGTGATTGGCAAACAAGTTGTGGCGGTCATGAATTTCCCGCCCAAACAGATAGCGAACTTTATTAGCGAGTGTCTGATTTTGGGTGGTGTTGGTGAGAACAATGAAGTGACTTTGATTCAACCTGAGCGAGAAATACAGAATGGAACCAAAATAGGATAAAATGATACTCGAAGTTGCCTACTAAAATTTCAGGTATGATAAATCAATCATCTAAGAAGGAAATCTTTCGCGTTCCCAACTTCTATCTTGAACCAGGGTAGACATTTTGTCTCGGATGGAGTTTAGATTAATCCCATAAAATCAACGTTTCTAGGGAATCTACTAATTCACTCCGAAAAGTCTCAATAACTCGCCCATTTAAGGGAGGTAAATCTGTAGAAAGGTGAGAAATATAAACGGTATATAATCAATGATGATATATTCCTATATTAGTTAATAACTATATTCCCCTGTTGTACGTCTTATGACAAACAACTGTTTAATAAAGCAAAACGGGATAGCTGAAAACCGATTAGAGTAAGCACTTAAAACTAAAACTGACCAAATATGAAATCAACTTCAAAATTTTTAATTACTACGATTTGCTATACAGTATTTTCAACTATTTCAGTATTCGGACAAATAACAGACGAACAAAAACTTTTGTATAAAACAGGAAATCCAGCTGATTGGCCAAAAGACCAAGATGCAGTTGTGTCTGCACCAAATAATCATAAAATACTATTGGAAAATGATAAAGTAAGAGTTTTAGAAGTAACCGTCTTACCAAACGAAATTGAGCCAGTACATCATCATCAATGGAAAAGTGTCTTATATATTATGGATGCAGGAGATTTCATTGACCGAGACGCAGAAGGTAATGTGATTATGGATACTCGGAAGTTACCTGAACCTCTTGTTTTTCCTTTGACAATGTATAAAGACCCTGAAGCACCTCATACGGTAGAAAATTTAAGCGATACGAAAACTATTCGGCTGATTAGAGTAGAAATGAAAGAATAAAATACGAACGCACAACAATGGCTATAAGTAATTGCTTGGTCTCGCCTGCTTCTGAAAATCCTCGCGGATTTTCAGTTCGGTATGTACTTGCAAAGTTAAGTGCTAACCCACGCAACTACTCATAGCCGAGACCGTTGTGCTTAATTTAAATTAAACGAATTCAATAACATTAGAAAATAGAGATATGAATGAAATACTCCAGGAATATGCTTTGATTGCTGAAATCATATCAGCGATGGCTGTGATTATTTCACTGATTTTCGTTGGTTTTCAAATTCGAGATAATACTAAAGCTACTCAAGCATCGACATTTCATGAAATTACGACTCTAGATATTCAATTACTTTTAAGTTTTGCAAATTCTAAAGAATCGGCAAGAATAGTTTCGTGTTTTAGAGCTAGTCCCGATTCATTGACCGAAGAAGAATACAATCAAGGTTTTTACTTTTTTGCTGCAGAAGTGCGTCACGTCGAGAATTTATTTTTACAGCACAAAAATAAAATGCTGAATGAAAGAGATTGGAATTCTAGAAAAGCTCTAGTTGAAGGTGTAGTGCAATCACCTGGTTTTGGAGCGTTATTAAAAAGTCCGTTCTTACAATTTTTTGATGGATCATTTATTGAATTTGGAGTAAATCAAAGAGAAAAATTAAGTGAAATAAAAGATAAATACCCTATTAACAGCCTCCTTTAAAGGCTAAAAATTTCTAACCAATCAAAATAATGGATTAAAGAAAGACTAAGCACAACAATGTGTATAAACCATTGAATCGGTTCATACACGAACACGTTAGCCACAAGTTTCATAATTGGGTAAAAGCAAACAATAATTAATCAATAAAAAGTTTTACTAAAGTGATTTCAACCTCAAATCCGATACTAGAATTTGGTCCTATCACTACCGCTATCATTTTTGGAATTGTTCAGGCAATACTTATTATTTACTTTTTCAGTATAAAAAAGAGATACCGACAACATAAACTGATTGTTTACATTATTACGGTTTTGCTCATTATGCAAATTGAATCCTTTTTTTTGCGTACGGGTTATATGAGCTATTACCCTCATATATTTATGACATCCATCCCATTTATATTCCTATTAGGTCCATTTACATTCTTATATTGTAAATCACAAATGAACCTAAAAAGGCTCAAGTTCGAATTTTTTCATCTAACTCCATTTCTGTTTTATTTTATTTATTCATTCAACTTCTTTTTTCAACGAGGTGTATTTAAAAAGTCCATATACCTCATGGAGTTTCGGACAAATATTCCAACAGAATTAGTAAAACCACATTTTTCGACTGACCCGTGGAACATTCAGGGTTGGGTAGTCGTTGAACTTTTGTCCTTGCATTTGTTTATTTATGGATGCGTTTCAATAGTACAAATCATAAAATATAGAAGAAATGATAAAAAAGTTGAACGGGAAAAAATTAACTGGTTGACGTATGTAACAGGTATTTTGATATTAGGCAGCCTGATTCTTTTCTTCTCGCAAGGAGGCAAGATTGAAGGTTATGTATTCTTTAAAAGTCCATTTCCACATTATTCTGCAGATCTGTTTAGTGTTTTTGCTATGTATCTTATTACTCTTTATCTCCTTGGTAAAACTGATCTTTTTAAATTCCCGAGTAAGAAATACTCTAAGTCATCATTATCCTCATTTTACAAGAGAGAAAAGCTTAACCAAATTACCACCTTGATAGAAACTGAGAAGCTCTATCTCAATGAAGATTTTTCATTAAAAATGCTTTCCGAAAAAAGCGGCCTAAGTACTCACAATATTTCACAAATTCTGAATGAGGAATTACAAGTTGGTTTTATAACTCTCACAAACTCCTATAGAATTGAAGAAGCCAAAAGACGGCTATTAGGTGATGAGTTTAATTTAAAAATGGAACAACTGGCTTATGATCTTGGTTACAAATCCAAGTCCACTTTCTTCTCGGCTTTCAAAAAGGAAACGAATTCTACACCTTCAAATTATAGGAAAAAAAGTATTCAATAGTATTTTCCGATTGGTTCGAACCAAAAATCTTAGGAAACATATCCAACCGTACTCAGTCAAAAGTACATTAGCTGGAAACTTTTAAATAATGAAAAAACCAATTATTATTGGAACCCTATTAATTATTGGACTCTTGACTTTGACACAATCTTGTTTTTACAGCCCAAGATATATTTATCGTGTTGTTGCTTGGCAAGATGCTGACTATGATGACTTTGAAAAATTTAAGTATGCAGACATTAAAAGGGCGCATGTAGCATATAAATTCATTAATGGCACAAAAGCACAAACAAGTGATGTGGTTAAAACCTTTGAAGAAGATTCAACCATATCCAATCTGGATAACTTCTTAAAGAAAAAAAAGACTCATTCCTTTATTGTAATAAGGAATGATACATTATTATACGAAAATTACTTTTCTGGTAATGATCGTAATTCATTACAAACATCGTTTTCGGTCTCTAAATCAATTTTATCGCTATTAATGGGTATCGCCATACATGAAGGTGCAATCGGCAACATTGAGGATCCAATTACAAAATATGTTCCAGAACTTGAGAAAGAAGATATAAGATTTAGAGATATTACAATTATGCATTTGCTAAAAATGCAATCAGGTCTTTCTTATTCCCATAATATAAGCTTCCCATTTGTTACTGGAGATAGCCCTAAAACCTACTATCATCCAAACTTGAGAAAAGTAGCTATAAAGCATTCTAAAATCGAGCAAAAACCAGGAATTAAATTTAAATACAATAATTACAATGCTTTACTAATTGGTCTAGTCTTAGAGCGCACTACTGGAAAGTCCATTTCAAAATATTTAGAATCCAAAATATGGCAAAAGATTGGAACGGAGTATGATGCCACATGGAGTACCGACGAAAATAATTTTGAAAAAATGGAAAGCGGGTTTAATGCAAGAGCCATAGATTTTGCAAAAATTGGAAAACTAGCTTTAGATAATGGAAAATGGCAAAATAATCAAATTGTGCAATCTTCTTGGATTGATGAATCTATACAACCTAAAATGGATAGCACGTATCAAAATTTTAGTAATCCAAAATTTTGGACTTACAACTACCTTTGGTGGGGAATTCCAGAAAAGAATACAAAATCTGACTTTATGGCTATAGGCAACTTAGGGCAGATAATATATGTTTCTCCAAGGGCCAACACTATAATAGTGAGAAACGGTGATGAAGCAGAACTTTTTGATGATAGTGATTGGATCATACTCTTTCAGAACTTTATAGAAAATACTCTTAAACCTAAAGAGTAAACTTATTATACATATGTTCTCCATTGACAACTTAAAAACTAAACCCATCTTAACATATGTTTATTGGACTGCTAAAATCGGAATGGGATTAACTTTTATAATATCTGGAATAAGAAAATGTCCTGGAATAAAATTTACTATTTTAACAAATGACAACCCTGTTGGCTCATACTTTAATGCAATGTATGAAACGGGATTTTACTGGAACTTTATTGGTTACTTTCAAATAATCATAGGTGTTCTAGTTTTCTTTAATCGATTTGTAGTGCTATCTAGCATTCTTATGATACCAGTAACAATAAATATTTTTATTATTTCTGTGGGGCTTCATATGAAAGGAACACCTGTGATAACTTCAGCAATGGTTCTCGGGAACCTATATTTATTGCTTTGGCATTATAGAAATTATAAAACAATATTTATGCGACCATTATAAGAGTATTGCTCAGATAACATAAGACCCAGTGTCTACCAATGTGTATAATCCATAGTTACTCTATAATTCAGATAATATTACTCCTTTTAATTTGTACTGATTCCTTACCCGGAAATCCTTAGGGATTTCCCGCAACGGATTCATACATAAACCGTTAGCCACAAGCTATTTAAATATTAGAATATGAAAACAGTATTATTATTTATCTTAATTTTTACGATTACTATATCCTGTAGTAAAAAAGGTGTAATAGATATATCAAAGGAACGAGAAAAAATTTTAGAACTACATAATGCTCAAAGAGATTATCATTTTAATAAAGACTCAAATGCCTTTGCCAACCAGTTTTCCGATAATTTTATAGGTATAGGTAATGGAGTCATCAGCAGTTCAACAAAAGAAGAAAGAATATCACGCTATAACAAATACTTCTCAGCAGTCGAATTTGTTAAATGGGATGATGCATCAGAACCAATAATTAGGTTTTCAGACGATGGAAGTATGGCGTACACTTTAGTTGACAAAATCGTAACCCTAACTTATAAAGATCAGAAAGGGAATAAAATTCAAGAAGAAACACACTTTGCTTGGACAGCAATTTATAAAAAGTATAATGAAGAATGGAAAATTGATAGTGTTACGTCAACCCAAAAACCTGTTGATACAGAAGACTAAAGCCAGTGGCTAACAACGTGTATAATTAATTGCGGCAGGAATTTCCAAACGGAAAATCCAGCCTGATTCGCTAAATTAGTGGCTATGGCGGAAAAGTCCATTTGACGTTTTCCGCAACGAAGCCATACACGAGACCATTGTGCTTCATTATGACCAACCAGTAACCAATGATAAAATTCTTTAGAAAAATTAGACAAGATTTACTTTCAGACGGTAAAACAGGAAAGTATTTTAAATACACAATTGGAGAAATTGTCCTTGTCGTTATTGGAATTTTGATTGCTTTACAAATTAACAATTGGAATGAGGAAAGAAAGTTAAGAGATACCGAATTAACTTATATCAACAATATCAAGAGAGATTTACAACTGTCAATTACGGAAATTAACCGATTTATCAATAGACGCAATTCACTAATTAATTCAGCATATATCGTATTAGAATATTTTAATGGCAAGCCTGTAGCAGATTGGAATTCTTTTAATAAGCATATAGTAGACATCTACACATGGCAAAGTTTCTATCTAATTGACAATACCTACCAAGAATTGAAAAACTCGGGTAATTTTGCTGTTATCTCTAATGACTCAATCAAAAATGAATAACTGAATTTGGACTTACTCTATAAAAAATTAAAGACTTCCGAAAATCATTGGAGACATGACGCAGAACAAACACTATATCCGGGTAGTTATGAAAAACAAGATATAAGTTCTATGTCAAGGAATTACTTTTTTCAGCAGTCAAACGGAAAAATGGGAGCATTTGGAAATTTAAACGAAGAAACCTTTGGAGGTATATTTAGTGACCAAAAACAAAAAAATGGTTTCGCTTTTGCCATAAACAATTTTGAAATAATGAATGGAATATTTTTTGCAAATGAATAAAAAATGTGAGGAGATTATTTTACTAATTGACAATGAATTAAATAAATAACGAAAGCACAACAATGTATAACCGTAATTACGGTTATACGAGACCGTTATGAGTCAGCGACCAACTTCGACATAAATTTGAAAACATGAAAATTTCAACAATCATCTTAGCAATTGCATCGGTTCTTGCCATTTCGTGCAAAACTGACAAAGAAGAAACCTTCGGAAAATTTCAGTTTGCTACTCCTGAGCAAGTCGGCATGAATATGGATTCGCTTGCCAAAATTGAATCAATGGTTAAAGAATATATCGAGGCAAAAAAGTTCCCTGGAGCTGTCACTCTAATTGCTAAAAACGGAAAAATTATATACGAATCGGAAGTGGGTTTGGCAGATTTTGCACAGTCTGTGCCCTATCGTAAAAATCATTTGTTCAGAATGGCAAGTATGACAAAACCTGTTGTATCCGTAGCGGCGATGCAACTTATAGAAGCTGGCAAACTCAAATTGAATGATCCGGCTAGCAAATACATTCCATCTTTTGATTCAATGGAAATTATCACTGGTTTTAATCCTAAGGACACCACTTGGACTAGCGTCCCGACTAAAACACAACCTACTGTACATCAACTTCTTACTCATACTTCAGGCTTAACATATGGATTTGAGGACCATGGAGATGCTATTTTTATGAAACATAAAATACCTGCTCTTAACACGTATCACGATTGGACGCTTCAAAATAAAATGAATCGATTTGGCAATCTTCCTCTTGTTCATGAGCCTGGAAAAAAGTGGACTTACGGATTGAGTACTGATGTACTCGGGCGGGTAATTGAAGTAGCTTCAGGAATGGAATTGGATGATTATATCAGAGAAAATATTACTAAGCCCATTGGTGCTACCACATTTGATTTCTACTTTAGTGATTCCAGCGCTTCAGCAAATCTGACTCCTTTATTTGGTGCCGATTATGTAACCGATACCTTAGGCCAGTTTGAGCCTTTGAAGTTAGAAGATCATCCGCTATATATTCCAGATTACCCAATTGCAGGAGCGCAGACCTATTTTTCAGGTGGAAGCGGAATGACAGGGACTGCAAGAGATTATTTCCTGTTTTGCCAGACCATGCTGAACGATGGGATATTGGGTGAAACACGAATATTAAAACCAGAAACTGCTCAACTGATGCACCAAAACCAAATTGATACTATTTCTTATCCTTGGGGTCCTGCACGATTCGGGTTTGGTTTTGATATTGCAACAGCAGACCACCCCAATAAACCCGAAGGAACTTATTCTTGGGGTGGAGCTTTTAGCACTACTTTTTGGATTGATCCGTTGAATGAACTTATAGTCATCCAACTTCGACAGGTCGCATTTTCAGGACATAATGATGAAATTAATGCAAGACTTGAGAAGGTCGTCTATAGTGCATTTATTGAGAATTGAATAACTGCTGAAATACAGCTAACGCCCAGCTAAAATGAACCATGCTAGAGACACCCCTTATTTTCTTTTCAGTTCCAAAAACAGGAACAAAAAGTCTCTTTATCCCGAAATCTGAACTGTTAAACACCTACTTTAATTCCTCATGTAACAAGTTGTGTATCATAAATCCAAAAAAAGTGAAATCTCTTATTCTGATATTGGCAATTTCCTTATTGGTTCTGTCCTGTAATTCCATTTCTGATAAAAATCTAGAGCAAGTGAAGATTACTAGACAAATGGCCGAATTTGAAGAAATTGACGCTCTTTGGCTAATTTGGCCAACCACCGATCATAAAGAAGGTGAATCGGTAGAGAAGGTAACAATGGCTATTATTGATGCGCTTATAAGTGATTTAAAAATTGTTATAAGCTGTGCTGATGACATTGTACTTCGAAAAGCTAAATCCAAAATAGTTGAAAAACATTCAGATTCAAAAAATCTAATTTTTCGTGTCATTCCGTCAATAGAAATTTGGGCAAGGGACATGGGACCGGTATTCGTCGAAGCCAAAAATGGACGCCCTGCCATTGCGGACTTCAATTTCGATTCTTGGGGTTATGGTGATACAACGGACCTGAATTCAGTAACTGAAGAGAAGTATGACGAAAGGGTTGCTGAATTATTGAACCTTCCCCTTATATCAAGTGCAATGGTGAGCGAGGGAGGTAACCGTGAGCTTAACGGTAAAGGGACTGTAATGGTGACTGAGACCGTTGAAAAAGGTCGTAACCCGCGGATGTCCAAGGATGAAATGGAGGCGGAATATCGAAGACTACTTGGAGTCAAAAAAGTTATTTGGTTAAAAGAGGGACTTCTTGAAGATAGTCATACGTTTCTTGGCCCATTATCAACATCTGACAGCACCAAAGCATACACGGTTGTTACGACCAATGGCCATGTGGATGAATTTGCTCGATTTGTCAATGATTCCACTATTCTTTTAGCTAGTATTGACAGTGCTGAATTAAAAGATCCAATCGCCAAGGAAAACCATAGGCGTTTGGAAGAAAACTTCAAAATACTTTCGAAAAGTACCAATCAAGATGGCAATGCATTTAGAATAGTAAGAATGCCATTGCCGCAAACCATCCTCACAACAATGAATCCAGGCGATTACGTATACGATTATATCAAAACACTTGATTATGTTGATGGGAGCGAATTTCCAAAAGGAGATACCATTACCGTGGTAGCACCTGCCAGCTATCTAAATTTCATTATTACCAATAAGGTCGTCATTGGTCAGAAGTATTGGCGAGAGGGAATGCCCGATAAAATCAGACTACAGGATGAAGAAGCAATTCGGATACTTGGGCAAGTTTTCCCAACAAAAAAAGTGGTAATGTTGGATGCGTTAGCTGTAAATTTAGGAGGTGGAGGCTTGCATTGTATTAGTATGCATCAACCAAAGTTGCCATTATATTGAACAATAAATTCAATGCACAACGACGCCTATAACCTATCACCAGCCACGGCTTGTCTTAAGATTCCTATATTGGAGCTTATAAATAATTCTTAACAGTCTGCGCATCAAGGTGCCAGGTCATCGCATAGACAGTAAACAGTAATCCTTTCTAGTACGGTTAAAAGAACATTTTAAGGGAATTCTTTTTCGATTAGTTATCTAAAATCACTGTTTTTTGAAACCGTATAAATCTTTGCTACACAGTTGCACGAAAAACTTTTTATCTTTGCAAGGTGAAATTTTTGGCAATCATATTATCAATGTACTTCCTGGCGCTCAATGTAGTGCCTTGTAGCGATGCAGGCAACGTATCTGATGATTCCCAAGTTATTACAAACCTAGCTTTTGATGGGCACCCTTGGAAATCACTGTGACATTACGGAATATGAGCTATTATATGGAAAGCCCTAATTCTTCTATATTTCGCCCTCAAAAGATTTATGGATTTGCAGAATAACTAATTTTTAGTGCTTCATGAAACCTTTTATCCCTGCTTTCCAGTTTTTGCATAGGTGTTGCATCGATTTTTTTATATTTTTATACCGTGAAATTTTTAACAATCATATTGTCCTTTTACTTTTTGGCGCTCAATGTAGTGCCCTGTGGCGATTCGGGCACAGCTAAAGATGATGCCCAGGTCGTTTCGGCAATGGACTATGATGGCAATCACGACCAAGATTGTGAGCTATGTTCACCATTCTGCCAGTGTCATTGTTGCCATGTGCATACCATTGATTTTGATATAGTCGAATTTCAACCGCTTCAATTAGTGATTTCTCACGTAAACTTTGCCTATTTTAACAGCCTTGGCAAAGATTTTACCCTTTCCCTTTACCAACCACCGCAAGTTTAATTCAGTAGCGGGATAACTATATCCTGTTGTGAGCAAACACCCACTTTCCAACAAGTAGGGATATTAAATCTGTTTTCAACTGAATTAAACATTTCTTTTCTATGATTAACAAAATCATTTCTTTTTCCATAAAGAATAAATTCATCGTGGGTCTGCTTACGTTGGCCCTCATCGGAGTAGGCATCTACTCCATGTCCACGGTTAACCTGGGCTCAGTACCTGATATTACCAACAATCAGGTACAGGTAATAACTGTTTCCCAAAATCTGGGTACAGAAGACATAGAGCAGTTCGTCACTTATCCGGTCGAACTGGCTATGGGCAATCTTCCAGGTGTGGAAGAAATCAGATCCATTTCCCGATTTGGTCTATCGGTAGTCACCATCGTTTTTGAAGACGATATGGGTACCTATCTCCCACGGCAACTGGTGCAGGAAAAGCTCAACGAACTGCAGGAAACCATACCACAGAAATTTGGAAGTCCTTCCATGGGTCCGATTTCTACCGGGTTGGGGCAGATTTACGAATACACCATTCAGCCAAAGGAAGGCTATGAGACTAAGTACTCACCGACTGATTTGCGAACGATTCAGGACTGGGTGGTAAAGCGACAACTTACCCTGTTGGATGGAGTCGTTGAAGTTAATTCCTATGGTGGATACATCAAGCAATATGAGGTAGCCGTCAGTCCGGATAAGCTTAATGCACAAAACATCAGTATTTCACAGGTATTTGAGGCCCTGGCAAGAAACAATGTCAATACTGGTGGGGCTTACATTGAAAAAAACCGGATGTCTAATTTCATCCGGGGTGAAGGGTTGATTCGGTCACTGGATGACATTCGAAAGATCGTTATCAAAACCGAAAACGGTATTCCTGTTACCATAGATGATGTGGCTTCCAAAGTACAGTTTGGTCATCAAGTAAGGTATGGAGCATTTACGCAGGATGGCAAAGAAGCTGTTGGTGGAATCATTATGATGCTGAAGGGATCCAACCCCAATGCGGTGATTCAAAATGTAAAGGAGCGCATGGAAGAAGTGGAGAAATCTCTTCCTGAAGGATTGGAAATTAGCACCATCATTGATAGGAGTGCTTTGATTGCCAGAACTACCAGTACGGTTAAAACCAACCTGATCGAGGGGGCATTAATCGTCATTTTCGCATTGGTGATTTTGCTGGGAAGTTTACGTGGCGGGATCATTACAGCGACTACCATTCCGCTATCCCTACTGTTCGCTTTCATCCTGATGAAGCAGTTCAATGTGTGGGCTAACCTGATGAGTTTAGGAGCCATCGACTTTGGGATCATCATTGATGGGGCGGTGATTATTATTGAGGGGACTGTATATGAAATTCAAAAGCGGATCCGCACAGGTAAAATTAAATTTAATCAGGATGTAATGGACGAACTGGCTTATGAAGCCGGGAGTACCATGATGGGCTCTGCTTTTTTTGGTCAGATCATTATCCTCATTGTGTTTGCCCCTATTCTTTTCCTCACTGGTGTAGAGGGCAAAATGTTTCAGCCTATGGCCTACACCTTTGGATTTGCCATGATTGGAGCTATTGTTTTGTGTCTCACTTATGTCCCCATGATGTCTGCCTTGCTTATGAAGCCCATTGAAAATAAGAAAAATTGGTTTGGCCGCTTTGAGCGATGGTTGGAGAAAATCAGCGATAAAATCATTGGAGGCATTCAACGTGTCTACCTTCCATTGCTGAAAAGTGCTATGCGCTTTAAGGCTGCGGTAATTGTTATAGCCATTGTTCTGCTGGGTATTGCAGGCTTTGCTTTTTCACGAATGGGTGGAGAATTCGTACCTCAACTAGATGAAGGAGACCTAGCCATGCAGGCCTTGATCCGTCCGGGTAGTTCGTTGACTGAATCCCAGGATGTTTCGATCAAAATTGAAAATATCTTGTTGGACAACTTCCCTGAGATCAAAACGGTAACAGCCCGTATCGGAGTAGCTGATATTCCAACGGACCCTATGCCCATGGACATAGCAGACATGTACCTCATTCTGGAAAAAGACAAAGACAAATGGGTAACCGCAGAAAGCAAAGACGAACTTATTGATAAGATCAAGGATAAATTGGATCAGGAACTCGTAGGTGTCAATCTGGTATTTACCCAGCCGGTAGAGCTTCGTTTCAATGAATTGCTGGAGGGCGTGAGAGAAGATATTGCTGTCAAATTGTACGGTGAAGATTTGGAGATTCTTGCTACCAAAGTGCAGGAGATGGCTGATATCATTTCCACAGTGCAGGGTGCAGGAGACGTTAACCCTGAACGGACTTCAGGTTTACCACAAATGACCGTTCGCTACAATCGTGATAAAATAGCACAATATGGATTGGACATTCAAAAACTGAATGATTATGTGAGTGCTGCTTTTGCTGGCGGAGTTGCTGGAGTGGTATTTGAAGGCGAAAAGCGATTTGAGCTCGTCATCCGATTTGATGAGGCGCACCGTCAAAGTATCGACGATGTACGCACTTTGTACATCGACCTTCCGGATGGCATACAGGTACCAATCAAAGAAGTAGCTGACATCAGCTATGTGCCGGGACCTATGCAGATTTCGCGGGACAATACCTACCGAAGAACGTATGTGGGGGTCAATGTAAGAGGCCGGGATGTGGAGTCTGTGGTCAATGACATTCAGGCAAAACTGGACGCTCAACTGGATCTTCCTGCAGGATACTACATCACCTATGGAGGTGAATTTGAAAACCTGCAAAGGGCAAAGCAGCGTCTGCAAATAGTGGTGCCGATCGCTCTGTTTCTGATTTTCATACTGCTCTATTTTGCTCTGGGATCATTTTCCCAATCCATTATGATTTATATAGCCATCCCCATGGCAGCAATCGGTGGTGTATTTGCCCTTTGGTTACGAGATATGCCATTTAGTATCTCTGCGGGTGTGGGCTTTATCGTGTTGTTTGGCGTGGCCGTGTTGAACGGGCTAGTGTTGATCAACCGTTTTAATTCATTAAAGGAAGAAGGCGTGACCAATATCAAGGATCGCATTTTAACTGGGACAAAAGAACGAATCAGACCTATTATGCTTACAGCAACTACAGATATATTCGGCTTCTTGCCGATGGCATTTTCTGGTTCTGCCGGAGCTGAAGTACAGCGGCCCTTAGCTACTGTAGTGATAGGCGGAATGCTTACGGCTACATTGCTTACGCTTGTCGTACTGCCAGTGCTCTATACGTTCGTAGAGGGGCGAAGTGACAAAAAGAAAGAGCTTAAAACCCCTAATGCAAATCTTATTCTTGTATTGCTTATGGTGGGCGGACTTGTAGGAATGCCAACACTGGCGAATGCTCAGGTAACTAAACAGGTTAATACCCTGGAAGAAGCTATCTCCATTGGGTTGGCCAATAATGGAAATGTAAAAGTGGCCAAAACCAACATAGACGTTCAACGTCAAGGAAAGAAGGCCGCATTCAACCCAGGTAAGACAGGTATTGGAATGCAATATGGACAATACAACAGCTTTGAAAATGACCTTTCATTTAGTATTGGGCAGTCCTTTGAGTTTCCCACAGTTTATGGTAAACAGCGCAACCTGGCCAACGAACGGATAGAGGGGGGACAAAGACAGCTTGAAGTAACCGAGAATGAACTTAAATGGAATATCCGTCAAACATGGTACGAATTGGCCTATTTGCACGAAAGGCGTAAGTTGCTCGTATATCAGGACACCATTTATGGACGATTCCTCAATGCAGCAACCATACGGTACGAGACGGAAGCAACTAGCTACCTGGAGAAGGCTTCTGCCGAAACACAGGTAATGGAGGTTCAGAATCAGCTCAAGTTGTTAGAAGCCGATATAGTCATTCAGGAAAAGCAGCTTCAAATACTGTTAAACGATACGACCGGTTTAACATTTTCACCATCGGAGCTGGAGGAACGTCAGGTATTGTCTTTTCAAGACCCTGTGCTGATTGCCAATAATCCGTTCCTCCGGTTTGCGCAGCAACAGGTTGATATTGCCGGAGCGGAGAAATCTGTCACTTCTGCCAGGGTGATGCCGGAATTTTTTGTAGGGTATTTCAACCAGTCTCTGATTGGTGGTGAAACATCGGAAGGAGGTATTGCCGGGTCTTCTGACAGGTTTGGGGGCGTACAGGCAGGCATAGCCGTTCCACTGTTTTTTGGATCCTATAAGGCTGATGTAAAGGCCGCTGGCTTGCGTGAGCAAATGGCCAGGACAAATTGGGAGTATTTTCAGACAACCATTAGGGGGCAGTTTAGTAAGCAAATAGAAGAGATCAACAAGTTTCGAAACAGCCTGAATTATTACAATGAGAAAGCGATTCCTCAGGCCGATCTCATCATTGATAACGCCCAGAAGAGCTTCGAAAGTGGGAATATAGACTATGTCGAATATTTTCAAAACCTAAACCAGGCATTGAACCTCAAATTCAATTACCTCAACACACTGAATGGCTATAACCAGTCGGTAATCAATCTGGAATTCCTAATAGGTCAATAAAAAATTTAAAAGAACAAAATACTAAAAAGAATGAAAAAGCAAATCATATATATACTGGCCCTGGTACTGATGGTATCGGTATTTACAGGGTGTGGCAACAAATCGGCTGATACGGCTGAAGATTCACATGAAAACCACATAGAAGGTGAAGACGGAAATGAAGGTGAAGAAGGCGAACATGGTGAAGAAGGGATGGCCGAGGTACACCTTTCTGATATGAAGTTCCAAAGTTTGGACATTAAGGTAGACGCCCTACCTACTCGGGCACTATCAGGAGTGGTTCAGGCCAATGGCCAGTTAGAGGTACCTCCACAGCACGAGGCAACTGTCACTGCTATTTTAGGTGCCAATGTGACTTCTATTAAAGTAATTGAAGGGGACCAGGTGAATAAGGGACAGGTATTAGGTTACCTTGCTCACCCCAATCTTAGCAGCATTCAATCAAATTATGTTCGTGCATACAGTCAGTTGAAATTCCTTGAAAAGGAATATGAAAGACAGAAAAAATTGTACGAAGAAAAGGTGGGTTCAGGCAAGACCTATCAACAGACCTTAGCTGACTATCAAACCATAAAAGGAGAAGCAAAGGGCTATGAAGCACAGCTAAAACAACTTAATCTGAATGTATCGAAGATTCAAAATGGTGACATATATGAGTACGTACCTGTGGTAAGTCCCATCAAAGGTTACATTGAAAAGGTAGAAGTGCAGCTGGGTCAATTTGTTGATCCTCAAACGGTCATGTTCAGGATTGTCAATACCGATCACATTCATGCCGACCTGATGGTGTTTGAAAAGGATGTGTATAAAGTAAAGAAAGGGCAAAAAATATCTTTTACAGTAGAGTCTGTTCCCGGAACTACCTTGACAGCCAAAATCTATTCGGTAGGTAAGCAGTTTGAGCAAAATCCCAAGGCCGTGCACGTACATGCAGAGATTGATCAAAAAGAAGATTTTTTAATCCCCGGCATGTACATCAATGGGAAAATTCATACCAATACCCAGGAAGTATATGCCCTACCAGAAGACGCTATTGTAGAAGAGGAAGGCAAACCTTACATTTTTACCGCCGAAAAACACCAGGAAGACATCGAGACCGAGTGGGAACTGAAACCGGTGCAAGTAAGAACAGGAGTATCCGAAGATGGCTGGGTGGAAATAAAATTATTGGAACCGCTGCCGGAAGGTACGATGGTCGCCTATAACAATGCCTATTACCTCGTTTCCGAGATGCAGAAAAGCCAGACCTCCCATGGCCATTGAAATTAAACAGGCAAATGCCTTAAAAGGTATAACCCCCAATCGCTAGCAAATGGAAAAAATCGTCAAGAAATTGGAGAGCAAGGGCATACGGCCCACCCCAATGCGTCTGTTGACCTATAAAAAGCTACTGGAAAGCGAGGTGGCCATCAGTTTGGGAGAGTTGGAGAATTTTTTCGAGAAATCGGAAAGGAGCACACTTTTCCGGACGATGAAAACATTTGAGGAAAAAGGCGTCGTACATCAAATAGAGGATGGTACGGGAATTATGAAGTATGCACTCTGCGAGGAAGACTGTGAATGTGAGGTAGGCAACGACCTGCACCTGCATTTTCATTGCACCCGGTGCAACGAGACCGTTTGTTTGACCGACCGTAAAATTCCACAGGTAAACCTGCCCCAAGGATATATGGCGGAGGATATCAATCTGGTCGTAAAGGGAGTATGCAATAAATGCAGTGACAATTTGGAGTAGCCTTTTAGGCCAACAACATCAAAAGAATACGACAATGATAGCAATCTACAAAAAAGACCAAATCATATATACCATCGCAGATCAAGAAATGGATGCCGATGATGGGGCGACCTTGGTCAAGGCCCTGAACGAACATTTGAAAAGCTATGAACGGGCCGCTTGGTATATGGAAATGGAGCCTCCTAAAAAAGGAGTGAAGAAAAGCAGCGGTGAGAGGTTGGATTTTTCCTTTCCCGAAGAAACACGGCTTAAGAAAATAGCCTTGGTGGGCGAAAAAACTTGGCAAGAACGGTTCACCGAATCGCTATTGCCGTTTAGTGAAGCCCATATAAAATATTTCGGACCTGAAGATGGAAACATGGCCAACAACTGGCTCGAACAAACAAGCAATAGCAATACTAACTGAAACATTAATCTTTAAATCTAGAAAATTATGATGGACGATTGGTATTTCGGGGGAATGCACTGGATATGGTGGGGGTTATGGATAATCCTAATCCTTTGGATATTTTTAATTCCCTACCCCACACCGGGACAGAAAAAAAGGAAAGACCGCGCAATAGAGGCCTTGCGGGATCTTTACGCCCTCGGCGAAATCGATGAGGAGGAGTTTGAGAAACTCAAGGCGGTCCTGTTAAAGGACAAAAAATAACAGCGTTTTGCTTTTGACCGGAAGACTATAACACAGTTATCAATGCAAAGAAGAAAAATAGGGATATGGTTTTTGGCAGGTTTTGCCTTTGGGGTCTTTATACTGCAACCCTTGGGGCTATCCCTTTTTCTTTTTGACCGGTTGGGCGATTCCGGTCACTGGCCAAGCTATTTTGGCGAGGCCTTCAAAACCGTATGGGGTCTTACCGATTTTGACCAAATCCTAAAGAACTTATTGTTCGGGATAATGGGAAGCAGCCTTGCCCTGATGTTCTTTTTCAGAAAAAGGCTTTTTCGACTGGACAGTAAACGGATGGAAGGGCATACCGTTCACGAACTGATAAACAAGGGAGAGAGCAGCCAGATGGAATTCAAGTCAAGCTTGCGATGGAACGTACGCCAAGGCAAGGTAAACAAACAACTTGAATTTATAATTGCAGAGAACATAGCTGGGTTTATGAATACCGAGGGTGGTAGGTTGCTCATAGGTGTTCATGATAACGGCAACATCCTTGGTCTAAATCGGGATTTCGAAACCTTGAAAAAACCTGATAGAGATGGTTTTGAGCAATACCTGATGCAGTTGATCTCCCAAAAATTGGGTACCCATTTATGTACACATCTAAAAGTGTCTTTTTGTAAATATGGCGAAAATGACGTATGCCAGATAGAAATAAACCCGGCTAAAATGCCCGTCTATGTGAACCAGGCCGGAAGGTCACGGTTTTATATTAGAATAGGCAATGCCACGCGCGAACTCGATTTGCCCCAAGCCCTGGCGTATATAGATAAGGAAAAGGCACAGTACAACTAAAAACGGGAGGTTATTGGGCCATGCAGGAAGGATTATTTGCACTTCCGTTGCACGATTGTTTTAATTAGTTTGATTAAAAATATACAAATATGGTACAGATAATAAACATAGAGCAGGAACATCTTATTGCCGCTAAAATCAGCGGAAAACTTACAGAAAAGGATATGGAAAAGATGCATCCGCTCATCCACACATCATAGAAAAAGGCCATAAAGTGGATTTCTATTTTGAAATGGAAGATTTTAAAGGCTATACTCTTAAAGGCTTTTGGGAAGACCTAAAGATTGATTCGGCACACTTGGGAGATTACGGCAAGATGGCCTTTGTGGGCAACAAGAAATGGCAGGAATGGGCCGCGAAGGCAACTGATTTTTTCACCAACTCAGAAGTTAAGTTTTTTGATATTTCCGAGAAACAACAGGCCCAAAAGTGGATTAAATCTTAATTAACGATAACAAAACCATTAATAATATGAATGACAAGGAAAAACACGGCAAAGACGATGGTCAAAGCCACGACCACGGCGGCATCTTCGGCAAAAACACCGAACTCTATTTTGCAATTTTGAGTGGGGTTACACTAATCACGGGTTTCTTGTTGGAAAAATTCACAGGGGTTTCAGATAACATCCCTTTTGGACTCTATATAGCAGCCTATTTTTTTGGAGGTTATTTTACCCTGAAGGAGGCCATTACCAAAGTGTCCAAAGGCGAATTTGAAATCGATTTCCTGATGCTGGTCGCGGCTGCGGGGGCAGCCTATCTGGGCGAATGGGCAGAAGGTGCCTTGTTACTGTTCCTTTTTAGTCTGGGTCACGCACTGGAAAACTATGCAATGGGCAAGGCAAAAAAGTCCATCGCAGCATTGACTGACCTCGCGCCTAAAACCGCACTGTTAAAAAAGGATGGCGATACCGTTGAAGTCGGAATTGAAGAGTTACAGATAGGTGATACTATCGTGGTACGCCCCAACAGCAAAATTTCTGCCGATGGTGTAATTGTAAAAGGCAATAGTAGTATAGACCAGTCACCCATTACGGGGGAAAGTGTTCCGGTGGACAAAACACCGATAGAAAATCCCGATAAGGAATATACATCAAAAAGCGATATTCCCGACGAGAATCGTGTATTTTCAGGAACTATCAATGGCAACAATACCCTCGAAATAAAGGTTATCAAAGAGGCAAAAGATTCTACCCTCAACCGCTTGGTTACGATGGTTCAAGAGGCTCAAGACCAAAAATCACCTACACAATTATTGACCGACAAGTTTGAGCGGTACTACGTGCCCTCAGTAATCTTATTGGTCATAGTATTAAATTTTGCTTTTCTGGTCATAGATGAAGTGTGGAGCGAAAGTCTCTATCGTTCCTTGGCGGTACTCGTGGCTGCAAGTCCTTGTGCGCTCGCAATTTCTACGCCTTCGGCTGTATTGAGTGGTGTGGCAAGAGCAGCACGTGGCGGGGTTTTGATAAAGGGTGGCCGCCCGTTGGAAGACTTAGGGGTGCTTACCGCACTGGCCTTTGACAAAACGGGAACACTTACCGAAGGAAAACCAAAGCTTACCGACGTCGAAAGTTTTGACAGTATAGATAAAAAGGAACTGTTGGAAATCGCGATTGCGGTAGAGGAACTAAGCGACCACCCCCTGGCAAAGGCAGTTGTACGGGATGGGATGGAACGGCTCGGGAAAGACACAAAGATTCCAGATGCCGATGATTTGGAGGCCGTACAGGGCAAGGGCATAAAGGCAAACTATCAAGGGAATTCCATTTACATAGGCAATTTGGAGCTCTTCGAGGATATTGATAAGGGCGTTCCCAGCGAAGTATCAGAAAAGGTAAGAGCACTTGAAGGGGAAGGAAAGACCACGATGCTAATAAAAAGGGGCGATGAATTTATAGGGATGCTCGGGCTAATGGATACACCACGACAAAAAGCCAAGGAAACACTTGCCCAACTGAAGAAAATCGGCATCAAGAAGATGATAATGCTTACTGGCGACAACCAGAAAGTAGCAGATGCCGTGGCTGAGGAAATCGGGTTGACCGAAGCACGTGGAAGTCTCCTTCCGGAGGAAAAAGTGGAAGCCATCAAAAAACTTGCGGAACAGGAAAATAAACTGGCAATGGTGGGCGATGGGGTCAATGATGCCCCTGCAATGGCGAACAGTACCGTTGGTATTGCAATGGGTGCAGCGGGCAGCGACGTGGCCTTAGAGACCGCAGATATCGCCCTGATGGCAGACAAACTGGAAACCCTACCCTTTGCCATCGGTTTGAGCAGAAAGGCAAAGTCAGTTATCAGGCAGAACCTATGGGTAAGCCTTGGGGTGGTTGCACTGCTTATCCCGGCGACAATTATGAGCTGGGCAAGTATCGGTATCGCAGTGGCCATTCACGAGGGTTCTACGTTGGTAGTTGTGGTCAACGCGCTACGACTTTTGGGGTACAAAAAATAAGTGCACGGGTCAAATGTGCGCGTGAATGAGGGTATTATGGGCAGAAGACTGAACAGTACAGAAAGAATTCTGATAAAAAGGGAAATCAGGCCTACGCCCGTTCGTTTATCAATTTACAGGCACTTGAGACGAAGAAAAGGCGCGGCAAGTTTCGGTGAAATAATGGAAAAATTTGCCAAAATAAATAAAAAAAAACAACACGGCCAACAGGACCACCTTCTTTCGAACGCTAAAGTTGTTCGAGGAAAAAGGTCTTGTGCATCAAATAGATGATGGGACGGGAATTTTAAAATATGCCATTACGAAAAAGTTAGAGTTGAAAGAGGCCGAACTTGATTTGCATATGCATTTCCATTGTACTCATTGCGGTAAGACCTTTTGCCTGCCCAATGAGATGAAACAGGAGCGGCTGCCCATTAATTACAAAATAAATGAGGTAAATACCGTCCTCAAAGGGACCTGTAAGAATTGTTTGAAAAATGAATAAAAGCACTTTTAAGGTAAGTCAAATGGATTGCCCTTCAGAAGAACAGATGATAAGGATGAAACTGGAGTCAAACCCTCAAGTCAAATATCTGGACTTTGACATTCCAAATAGAAGGTTGGACGTGTACCATCAGGGGACTGCCCAAGAAGTAAACAGAGCGTTGGGCGATTTGAACCTGGGTGAAAAATTCGTGGGAACGGAAAAGGCCGAAATGCCCATTGCCGAAGACGAGACCAAACAAAAGAAAATACTCTGGTGGGTTTTGTACATCAATTTTGGCTTTTTCGTTATCGAAATGACCACGGGTTGGATTTCAGGTTCTATGGGTCTAATTGCCGATTCGTTGGATATGTTGGCAGATTCCATCGTATACGCATTGAGCCTCTTTGCTGTAGGAGGTGCTATTGCGCGAAAGAAGAAAGTGGCAAAATTTAGCGGTTACTTTCAAATGGCGTTGGCCCTGCTGGGATTTTCGGAAGTTGTGAGAAGGTTTTTAAGCAGTAGCGAAACCCCTTCGTTCCAATGGATGATCATCGTTTCCATTTTCGCCCTTATCGGCAATCTCGTTTCCCTATGGCTCATAAACAAGGCCAAAAGCAAGGAAGCGCATATGCAGGCCAGTGCCATCTTTACGTCAAACGATATTATTGTGAACGGCGGAGTAATCCTGGCAGGGGTGCTGGTTTATTTTTTAGACAGTAAATGGCCTGATTTGGTCATAGGCGGTGTTGTGTTTGCCTTTGTGCTGCGTGGGGCTATAAGGATTTTAAAATTATCAAAATAATATGAAAAAGAAAAAAGTAAACTTACGCGATTTAGATACTAATAAACACCAGGGCGAGCACAGCCACGATGATGGACATAATCACAGTAGCCCGAAAGAAATATCCAATTTCGAAACCTATTTGCCAGCAATTTTCAGTTTTGTAATGTTAATGATAGGTATTGCCATTGATTATTTTGATGCCTTTCCCTTTTTTAAGGGATGGGTCAGAATCGTTTGGTACACGGTAGCCTACATTCCCGTTGGGTTTCCCGTTATCAGGGAAGGTTGGAATAGCATCTTAAAAGGCAACTTCTTTACGGAATTTTTCTTGATGTCCATCGCAACTTTAGGGGCGTTTGCCATAGGCGAGTATCCGGAAGGTGTGGCCGTGATGTTGTTCTATGCCGTAGGCGAACTGTTCCAGAACGCTGCGGTCAATCGGGCAAAAGGAAATATCAAGGCTTTGCTGGATGCACGACCTGACGAAGCTTTGGTATTTCGTGATGGGGATTTTGTTTCCGTCAATCCCGAAACGGTCGAAATTGGAGAAAAGATACAGGTGCGTGTGGGCGAAAAAATTCCCTTGGATGGCATTCTTTTATCTGAAAAAGCGTCGTTGAATACTGCTGCTATTACAGGCGAAAGCAAACCCGATACCATTGCAAAGGATGAAAAGGTCTTTGCCGGTAGCATCAACCTCGATGGGGTCATCGAAGTAGAAACGACCAAGGAATTCAAGGATAGTTCCATAGCACGAATTTTGGATATGGTACAGAACGCCACCGCACGTAAATCGAAAACGGAATTGTTTATCCGAAAGTTCGCAAGGATTTATACGCCCATCGTTGTTTTCCTTGCTATTGGCCTGACTTTCTTACCCTACTTTTTTGTGGACGATTATGTGTTTAGGGATTGGTTGTACAGGGCTTTGATATTCCTAGTGATTTCCTGTCCTTGTGCATTGGTTATTTCTATTCCATTGGGGTATTTCGGTGGTCTTGGTGCAGCATCGCGAAACGGGATTCTGTTCAAGGGTGCATCCTTTTTGGATGCAATGACCAAAGTGAACACGGTCGTAATGGACAAAACGGGAACAGTAACCAAAGGAGTGTTTAAGATTAAGGAAGTAGTCAATAAATCCGCTTTCGAGGAAGCGGAATTTATGCAATACCTAATGGCGATGGAAGAACAATCCACCCATCCGATTGCAAAGGCAATTTTGGAGTACAAGGCGGATGGTGCGGATTTTGAAGCGGCCGAAGTTTCCGAAGTCGCCGGAAAGGGACTAAAAGGAACGGTCAACGGAAAAACCGTATTGGTCGGAAACAAAGCATTGATGACCTCAAACCAAATAGAAGTACCTACTGAAACCGATAGCATTGTAGAATCGACAGTAATGGTTGCTATTGATGGGAAATTCGCTGGATATGTGACCATTGCCGATGAGCTTAAGGAAGACGCGCACCAAGCTATCAAACAAATAAGGGAAGCTGGTATTTCAAAAATCATAATGCTTTCGGGCGATAAAGATTCCATTACACAACAGGTTTCCAAAGAATTAAATATTGATTGGGCAAAAGGTGGCCTACTACCCGAAGATAAACTGAACGAGGTCGAAGAACTCAAGAAACAACCTGATACAACGGTTGCCTTTATGGGCGACGGCATCAACGATGCACCAGTACTGGCGGCAAGTGATGTAGGAATCGCAATGGGCGGTTTGGGCAGTGATGTGGCCATTGAAACGGCAGACGTAATTATCCAGACCGACCAACCCAGCAAAATAGCAAGAGCGGTTAAAATAGGTCGTTCTACCCGAGGCATCGTTTGGCAGAATATCGGATTGGCCTTTGGTGTAAAAATTATCGTGCTTATTCTTGGTGCAGGTGGACTTGCCACAATGTGGGAGGCCGTTTTTGCGGATGTCGGCGTGGCGTTATTGGCGATTTTTAATGCAGTACGGTTACAGCGGATGAAATGGACATAAACGCATAGTAGGCATCCTCGGAGCATTCAAATCTCGATTATTGAGTAAAAATCGAAATAGATATATTCAATCAAGCCAACCGGCAATATCCCACAGTAAGGGATTTGCATGATCCGATCAACAAACCTTTTAAGAATTACCTACCCCTTTACTGGAAGATTAATGTAGATATATTTAGGCTAATCTAAAAATATATTTATTTTAGCATAAATATTATTATAGCAATGTCTAAAATCATTCATTTCTTTATTGGCCTGTTCTTAATCGCTCTACTTGGCTGTGAAAATTTTGGGCCCGAAGAACCTATGGAATTTGAGCTGTTGGACGGGCCATTGGACGGCTTGTCCGTAAGCGAGCAACAACTGTTTTTAGCTGGGGATATTGCCTTTAATGATGATGTTTTTACCGTTGAAAAGGGCCTTGGCCCCTTGTTTGTCGGCACCAGCTGTGCAAGTTGCCATTCAGGGGACGGAAAAGGGCACCCCTTTAATCAACTCATTAGGTTCGGTGACAATGATTTGACCATACCCTCGATGTTGTCCTTTGGTGATGGCAGGAACCAAATTCAAAATAAAGCAATACCTGGTTTTGAACCTGAGAGCGTGCCGGACGGTTACCCATTTTCCATTTTGGTCGCTCCGGCGGTGACGGGATTGGGTTTGTTGGATGCTGTCCCTGATGCGGATATTTTGGCTCTTGCGGACCCATTTGATGAAGACCAGGACGGTATTAGCGGAAGAGCGCACTACAATCTGCCTCCTGAATTCTCAGAGATTCGTGAAAATAGTGTTCCCCAGGGCAACAATTACATCTTCAGATTTGGCAAAAAGGCGGGTAGTTATGACTTGTTGCAACAAACCGTTGGTGCATATAACCAGGACATAGGGATTACATCCCTTTATGACCCCATTGACCCGTTCAGTGGACTTGAAGAGGATCCTGAGATTAGTACCCAAACCTTGAATGATGTCGTTTTTTACCTTAAAACCTTGAAAGCGCCTATTCCCAGAAATCAGACAGACCCTGATGTCATTGCCGGAAAAGAACTCTTTGAATCCGTACAATGTACAGCCTGTCACACTCCCACTTTGACCACAGGGTTTTCCCAGATTGAATCCTTATCCTTTAAGGAATTTCATCCCTACACGGATTTATTGTTACATAATATGGGGCCCGTACTGGATGATGGATTCACTGAAGGCAATGTCGAGACTTCTGAATGGAGAACCCCACCGCTGTGGGGAATCGGTTTATCGGCCAATTCCCAAGGCGGGCAAATGTTCCTGTTACATGATGGAAGGGCTTCGAGCATTGAAGAGGCAATTGAATTGCACGGCGGTGAGGCCGATAATTCAAAAGCCCGGTACTTGTCTCTGACTCCCAAAGAAAAATCACAACTGATAAAATTCATTAATTCCCTATAGGTGCATAGAAAAGATTTTATTAAAAAATTTGGGTGTCTGATAACGGTCCTGCCGGCTTCCTCCGCTTTAATCAGTAGTTGTGCAGGCCTGTATTATGCGTCCTTCGTAGAAGAAGGGGAGATGCTACGAGTTTCAAAGGGTGAGTTTCAACAGATGAAAGGGGGAAAGCAGATTGAACGGGATTTCGTGGTCATCCAGAGCGATTCCATGGGATATCCGATCGGAATATTCAAAACACCAAACAATGGTTATCTGGCCAGTTTGATGCAATGTACCCACAGGGGCTGTGAACTCAACATTGGCGGTGGCATATTTAATTGCCCATGTCATGGCAGTGAGTTTGACAGTTCGGGCAGAGTTTTGGAAGGGCCGGCCGAAGAAAATCTCAAATCATTTGAAATAACCGTCGATAATGAAAATATCTATGTGCATGTCCCGTAAAATATATGCGGCCCTTGTTTTAATGAACATCTACGTTTTAACCCTTAGCTCGCAAACTATCGATAGGGACAGTATTCGGGAATCGATGAATATGGATGCGGTTTATGACCGTCCGTTTTTGACTTTCGATAAGTTTCCTGTCAATCTGGGTGGTTATCTAGAGGCGAACTCAATTTACAGTGTTCAGGACGGATTGTCAGAGGGGCTTTCTTTTCAGGCCCGAAGATTGACCCTTTTCGTTTCGGCATCTATTTCTAAACGCATTAAGTTTTTGACCGAATTGGAATTTGAAAATGGGACAGAGGAAATTGCCATTGAATTCGCCTCCATGGACATTGCTTTGCACCCCTTGTTGAACCTTAGGGGAGGCATCGTACTGAATCCAATAGGATCCTTTAACCAAAACCATGACGGACCAAAATGGGAGTTCGTCGAGCGGCCAGATGTCAGCACCAATTTGTTGCCCGCCACTTTCTCCAATGCCGGATTTGGTATATATGGAAAGGCATATAAGGGAGCCTGGACCTTGGGCTATGAAGCATATCTCACCAATGGCTTTGATACAAGCATTATAGATAACGAGGAAGAAAGAACATTTTTGGCTTCGGTGAAGGAGAATTCCTCGCGATTCGAGGAGAATTTTAGCGGCAATGCCCTCCTCAATGGAAAGTTCGCCATTAAGCATAGAAAATTAGGGGAATTGGGCATTTCCTATATGGGCGGGACCTACAATAGGGAAGAAGTTGACGGCCTTCAGGTTGATACCAAATCAAGGAGGGTAGATGTTCTTGCCCTGGATTTAAATACAGCCATTAAAAAAACGGGGACAAGGTTTATCGGTGAGATGGCCTACATATGGGTCGATGTTCCGGACACTTTTACGCAGCAGTTTGGTAATCGGCAAGTTGGTTTTTTTGTGGATATTGTTCAACCGGTACTAAGGACCGAAGTATTGGACTGGGAAGATGCCGTACTCAACCTGTCGCTCAGAACGGATTATGTGGACTACAACATTGGCAGGTTTGCCCAAACCAATACGAATATTGGGGATGATTTATTCGCAATTACACCTGCAATAAGCTTTAGACCGACGCCACAGACCGTTCTAAGGATTAACTACAGATACCAGTGGCAACATGATATTCTCAACAATCCAGCCTCAAGAACCGCTACATGGTATTTTGGATTCAGCACCTATTTTTAATAAAATATTCTACAAAGCTGCTTTGATTTCATACCGGGTAGAATGTACTTAAGTAAGGTGTGATTTTAAAAGAGCATCGATGGATAATATAATTTAAGTATTTGCTTAAATAATTATATTAATATATCTTTGTCAAAAACAGTACTATGGCACTTGAATTAAGTTGTACACGCGCCGAGGCCGACCAAAAGCAGCTAATGCGTTGTCGCGAAACCTTGGGAACAAACTCAGAGGCGATTGTCGAAATCAGCAAAGTGCTAGCCCTGGCCGGTAACGAAACGCGATTAAGGATACTATTCCTGTTGAACGAGGAAGGTGAGCTTTGTCCCTGCGATTTTGCCGATATACTTGAAATGAGTGTTCCTGCGATTTCGCAGCATATCCGTAAAATGAAGGATGTGGGATTGATTGCTCCGAGACGTGAGGGGCAGACCCTGTATTATTCATTGGTCCGGAATCATAACGAAGTATTGGACAATGTATTTACCAAAATTCAGAAAAATAAAAAGGTAGCATAAAATGGAAACAGGAAAAACCTCGAACAAGGTCGCCTATGCAGGAATATTGACGGCCATAGCGGCATCAGTATGTTGTATAACCCCGGTTTTGGCTTTGATTGCAGGAACCAGTGGAATCGCATCCACGTTTTCTTGGGTGGAGCCATTTCGGCCTTATCTTATCGGTATCACTATACTCGTATTGGTCTTTGCCTGGTACCAGAAAATACGACCAAAAACACAGGAGGAAATTGACTGTGCCTGTAAGGATGATGCAAAACCCTCCTTTTGGCAATCCAATAGGTTTCTTTTTATAGTTACGGTTTTTGCGGGATTGATGCTGGCATTTCCATATTACTCGACTCTATTTTATGCGCAGCCCAGTAAGGACATTGTCTATGTCTCGCAATCCAATATTGTAAAGCATAGTTTTGATGTTGAGGGAATGACCTGCGCAGGGTGTGAAGCCCACGTAGAGAGCGAGGTAAATAAACTGGACGGAATACTATCGGTCAAGGCAAGTTACAAAGGTGCGAATACCGTAGTGGAATATGATAAGACCAAAACCGATTTGGCCGCAATCCAAAAAGCGATAAACAGCACAGGTTATAAAGTAATCGATGGTGAAAACAAAGAAAACGAGTAGATGAAAAAGTACGATGTTTTTGTTATCGGTTCCGGGATGGCAGGGATTACCATTGCCAATAAATGTGCTTCCAAAGGCCTTAAGGTAGGCATTACTGACGAGCTGCCCTACGGTGGAACCTGCGCGCTAAGAGGTTGCGACCCCAAAAAGGTAATCATCGGTGCGACAGAAGTAAGGGATTTTGCAATACGCTTAAAGGATAAGGGTATCGATACGGTTCCCAATGTCAATTGGCGGGATATTATGGCCTTCAAACAATCCTTTGTGGATGCAATGCCGCCCAAAATAGAAAAAGTATACAGGCATAATGATATAGACACCTATCATTCTTCGGCAAAATTTCTGTCCAAAAATACCCTACAGTTGGGAACAGATACTATCGAAGCCGACAAGATTGTGATTGCAACGGGTGCAAAACCAAGGGTACTGGATTTTGAAGGTGGGTACTTGGCACTTTCGAGTACCGATTTCCTCAATCTAAAGGAGCTGCCCCAATCCCTGCTCTTTATTGGCGGAGGTTACATCGCCTTTGAATTTGCACATATCGCCGCCCGTTGTGGTGCCGATGTAACTATTGTACATAGGGGCAAACGACCTTTGGAAAACTTTGAACAGGATATTGTAGTACACTTGATAAATGCCACGAAGGAATTGGGAATAAAACTGGTTCTAGCGACCGAAGTTTCTAAAATCGAAAAGAGAGATAACCACTATACAGTTACAGGAACTACCGACGGTAAAGAAATGACATTTAGAACGGAAACCGTTTTCAATTCGGCCGGTCGCCCGCCTGCAATTTTTGATTTGGAGCTGGACAAGTCCGGAATATCCTTTTCAAAAGAAGGGGTTGCCGTCAACGAATATCTTCAAAGCGCATCGAACCCAAATGTTTATGCGGCCGGAGATGCGGCAGATTCAAAAGGACTGCCCCTGACACCTGTAGCCGTTATGGAAGGACATATTGTAGCTTCGAATATCATCAAGGGGAACACGAAAAAAGTGAGCTATCCACCGATGCCCTCCGTGGTTTTCACTTTGCCAACATTAGCAGCCGTAGGTCTGACCGAGGCAGAGGCCAAATCACAAAAAATCGAATATCAGGTCAATTATAACGAGGTGGGCAATTGGTTCAACGCAGAGCGGTTGAATGTTAAGGAATATGCCTTTAAGACTATTGTCGATAAAGAAGATCATACGATACTGGGAGCACATTTAATTGGTCCCAACGCCGAGGAAACCATTAATTTGTTCGCAATAGCGATAAAGACCAAGATGAGGATTAACGATTTAAGGACGATGATTTTTTCTTATCCAACATTATCCTCGGATATTCCCTATATGCTTTAACAAAATATCAAAATTTATGAAAAGTGATGAATACACTAAAAAGCACTGGGAAGAGGTTTATACCGGAAAAAGTGATGAAGAAGTAAGTTGGTTTGAAGGGAAACCCTCGACTTCATTGGATATTATAGCTTCCCTTGACTTACCTAAAGATAGTTCAATTATTGATATTGGCGGGGGGAACTCAAACCTTATAAGTCATTTGTTGAAAAATGGCTATAACAACCTGTCCATTCTTGATATTTCAGAAAATGCACTTCAGCGTACCAAATCAAAATTAGGCAAGTCAGCCGCAAAGGTGCAGTGGATAAATTCGGACATATTGAATTTTGAACCGACCCAAGACTTTGAGTTATGGCACGACCGGGCTACTTTTCATTTCTTCACACGGGAAGAAGATATCTTAAAGTATATTGACATACTAGGTCGTTCCCTTAAGACGGGAGCGTATTTTATACTGGCAACTTTTTCGACCACCGGGCCAAAAAGATGTAGTGGATTGGAGATTACCCAATATTCTCCTGAAAAACTAAAGGAATTGTTTAAAGTAGATTTCACCCTATTGGAATCCTTTGAAAAAATTCATAAAACCCCTTTTAAAACAGAGCAAAATTTTATTTATAACCTGTTTCAGAAAAAATAATATGGACTACGAGAGAATCCTTTTAAATTCAACCATTACCTGTCCCGAATGTGGACATACGAAAGAAGAGGAAATGCCAACAACGGCCTGTCAGTTTTTCTATGAATGTAAAAATTGCAATAAATTATTGAAACCAAAGGAAGGCGATTGCTGTGTGTTCTGTTCCTATGGTACAGTGGCCTGTCCGCCCATACAGTTACGGTCACAATGCTGCCAATAATTCTCGAAAAAAGTTATCTATTTCTGTTTGTCCTTAACACCCCATTTAAAAACTAAATTGTAACCCTGCATTGATTCCAAACGGGTGTCCAGGTCTTAGTCCTGCCGGTACTCTGGCTACGGCATAGGTTTCATCCAAAAGATTAATAATATTTGCGGAAAGTGTAAAATTCCTATTATAGAAGTACCTTCCGGAAACATCTATTACTAAGTTAGAATCTACCCTGAACGGTCCAGTTATCGAACCGTTACCGGCCTGTGTCCTGATTGCACTGGTATATCGTGCCCCTGCGGATAAATCAAATTTTTTGTGCTCAAGGGCAATATTCAAATTTAATTGGTGCTTTGCGATGTAGGGTATTTCGTCACCTGCAGTTACCTCTCCAAAGATATCGGTATCGCTTTCAAACGAATTTAGGAACTCGGTATCGGTATAGGTGTACGATATTAAAAGTGGTAAACGGAATTTTTTGGTTATCTCATTCAGGGGATTGTAATTCATTTGGATTTCCAAACCACTTACGCGTACCTCACCAGCGTTGAACTGGTCAAGGGTGCCCGTACCTCCTGTTGCCGCTAAGTCACTGCCCAATAAATTTTTGTAATCATTATAAAAACCGATTACTTCCCCTTGTAACCCCTTGTAATTGAATCGGCTACCCAGCTCATAGTTTACGCTTTCCTCCGGCTCTTGCCCTTCTTGACTTCCAGGAGGGGAAAATCCTTTGTGAACCCCACCGAAAATGGACCAATCGTTTGAAAAGTTATAATTGGCTCCCATCCCCGGAATCCATACATTGACAATGTTGGCACGTTTTGATAGATCTGCCCCTAATCTGTTGGGGTCATTACCCCCATAATCTAACCTACCCAATTCAATATTTTCGTATCTCAAACCTGGAGTCAAGGTCAAATTTTCAAGACTCAGTTTATACAAAAAATAGGTCGCCCAAGCTTTTGAAAATGCAATGCGATTGCCCTCGGCCCCTTTTTCACCAACAGTGGTACGAACCAGCTCATTATCTTGAAATGCATAACGGTCTTCCCATTGAAACCTATCTTCATCATCCTCGTGGTACTTTATGCCCAATTCTAGACTTTGGAACCAATCGGTACCCCAATATGCCCTCGCGGTGGATTGAATACCCTTTGAATTATATTTTCTGTTGTTCGCTTTTATTCCAAAAACATCCGCCGGGGTATCTTCATTGCCCAACAGCGCAGTGTATTCGGAAGCATAGGTGCCGGAATCGGAAACAACATTGCTTATTCCAATACGCTCACCAAGGTCCACATCATCCAATTTGTACCAATTGCGCTTGAATCTATTGATATATCCCGTGGTTGTGATGCTAAGAAATGAAGAAGGTTTTATAAGATGAGTCAGTTGATACTGTTGGTGTTCCGCACTCATCACATCTTCAGAGGAAGCCCTGTATCTTTTATAGGGATTTGCATTAAAATCAGCCTCGGTGAGCCCTAAATATGTTTCATTGGATGTTTCTTCTGAAAATTGAAATTTGAAAAGAATTGCTTGGTAAATTTTTGCGTCCTTGCTCGTTTGAAGCTTAAATTTTGCTAAATAATCGGATTTGTCAAATCCGGTATTACCTCCACCATCAAGAATTTTGAATCCATCGGAATTATAGTTGAAATATTGGCTAACGAAACCAAAATTTTCGTAGCTGTCACCTATCGTTATTTCAGTATTTCTTGAATTGTAATTGCCAGCGGACAATATGGCACTGCCAGAAAGGGTTTCCGGTATCTGAGCTGAAATAAGGTTGATTGCTCCACCGGTCGTATTGGGACCGTATTGGATTTGGCTGCTACCCTTTAAGATTTCAACTGCTTGCATTCTACCTATTGTCGGAAAGTAATAGGCCGCGGGCGCACTATAAGGTGCCGGTGCAATTAAAACTCCGTCTTCCATCAAATTAATTTTGGCACTTCGTTCTGGAGATGTCCCGCGCAGGCTTATATTGGGCCGTAAGCCAAAGCCATCTTCCTCATAGACGTTGACGCCGGGTACACTTTTTAACGTTCTATTGATATCGTTGTAATTAAACTTGCTAAGTTCTTTGGCCGAAATATAACTGGCTGACCCTGTTCTATTCTCTGCTTCAAATTTACTCCCTAAAATGGCATTTCCACTTACAACTACTTCTTTTAGCACTTCGGTTTTAATGGATGTAGAATCACCTTTAAAATCGTTATCTTGGGAGAATGCCTCGGTACTGGCAACTATGAAAAGTAGCAACATGAACAGTATAACCTTCATTTTATATTTATTTAGATTAAATACAGATAAGCAAATATAGAAGCATTAGACAATTAAAAAAAATTATTTAGAATGTTTCTAATTAATTATTGTTGAAAGGAAATCGAGCGATGTGTAATTTGGAATGTTTCTCATATAGTTACTTTAAATAATTGTTTGGAGACCACCTTATCAACTTACGTATATTGCATGAAATTGTAGATTATGATACCACGAGATTTAAGCAAGGACGTAAAAACGAGGTTGCAAAGTATCAATGGGCAAATTTGTGGCCTCATTAAAATGCTCGATGAAGATACAGACCCAGAGAAGATTTTAATACAGTTCAAGGCAGCACAGAAAGGATTGGATAAAGCCCATTTTCTGTTACTGGACGAAGTTTATCGAAAAGCTTTGGCCATAAAAATATCCGAAACTGTCAAGGCCTGCCCTGGAAATTGTGGCAATGAAGACCGTATCGAATTTATAAGAAAACAGTTTCCAGATTTGGAATTGGACAACCTAACTGAAAAGATGAAGGAAATCGATGTGCTCAAGGCCAAGCTTGAAGCATACAAAAATGGTTGAATCCTTCCAATTAGCATAGCATTTATGGCCCACGAAACGTGGGTCATTTTTTTTGAAATTTTACTTGGAGACCACCCCACCCACCATTCTACCTTTAAACTGTTGTTATGATTTACTAACAATGAAACGATTTATGAATAATTAAAATTGAAAGAATGAAACGTCAAGTAGAAGTTTTTACGGCCAATTGTCCAGTTTGCGACCCGGTGGTCAAAATGATCAGGGAATTGGCTTGTGATAAATGTGAGGTAACGACCTATGATTTGGTCCAGCAGTGTGAAGACAAGATTTGTCTTGATAAGTTGGATGAATACGGCATAAAGAAAGTTCCCGCTGTGATAGTGAACGGCAAATTGCTGGACTGCTGTAAGGACTCGGCCATTACTAAGGAAAGATTGATGGAAGCAGGAATTGGACAATCATAATTAAAAAACAGTTAAGTATGATTCGCAAAATATTCCCGAAAATATCGCTGAACATTAGCTATCTACTATTGATATTGCTATTGGCCGTAACAGGAACGGCGATGGCCCAGGGTCACGGCCCTTTATATGGTTTGCAGACACCGACTTTGGCCAAAGGTGGTGTAGATCTGAACGTGGCAAGTATGAGTTTGAGCACGGAAGATGAAACGTCCTATATGCTCCGCTATCTGTTTTCCTATGGCATTACGGAAGACCTGCAGATCAACCTGACCACCCCCACGACGATAGAACGGTTGGGTGATGCACCAAGGACAAGGGGCAATAGCAATATGCCCGCCAACGGAGATATAGAGGCTTCCCTTTGGTACCGGTTTTTCTCGAATGCTTTTGGTGTGGGGAAGCGTTTTGAGTCCACCGCCATCGTGGGCGTTTCTGCACCAACCGATGATGTCAGGGGACAGGTCAACGTGGGCAACTCGGTACACGCTGCCATTTCAACGGGCTATGCCTCGCGTACTTGGTATGGATGGATTGGGGGTGGTTATCAATATTATTTTGAGAAAGATGGCGAACAATTGGGCGACCTGCCCTACGCCAGTGCGGTAGTGGGGTATCGCCCCAATATATTTATGGGCGATTACCCAAAGCCCGATTGGCGCATCTTTATAGAATCGTTGGCCGAATTCCCTGGCGACAATAAATTTGAGGGGCAAATGGACTTTACAGATTCGCGCAGTACAAAAATACTGGTCGGGCCCTCTTTTCTGGGACTTTACGGTGCTTGGGGAATATCGTTCGGTGCGATGTTTCCGGTCGTACAGGACTTGACACTTGGGGCAGTGAAAGAAAGGTATCGATTGGCCATAAACTTAAGCTATTGGTTATAAAGCAAGAATTTTAAAAATGTATAAAATGAGAAATATATTTAGAATTATAATAATAGGTCTATTCGGAATTGGTACAGCATCGGGGCAAATTACCAAAGTTGACCAAGAAGTTTATGGAATGGATTGCGCCCCTTGCGCCTATGGCCTAGAGCGGGGACTGAAAAAGATGGATGGGCTTCAGGAAGTGCGTGTCAGCCTCAATGACGGAAAGGCATATATGGGATTGGCTGCCGAGAACGGACTTAAATTACGTAGCATTCAGGAAGAGGTAAAAAAGAACGGTTTTTCGGCAAAAAAAGCTGAAGTGACCCTAATTGGAAACGCAACGAAAGAAGATGGCCAATGGTACATTGAGACCGCTAATGAACGATTTTCGGTATCGCAGGATACGCCTACGGCGTTGTTACAAAAATTAACCGTTGGAACAGCAACCATAAGCGGAACGGTGCAGGATGAGAGAGATGATAACCTCTCTGGCCAATGGTCCATCGTACTAACCAAAATCGAATAGATTTTATGAAGACTATTTCCAAAATGGTATTGGGAAGCAGCTTGGTTGCCGCCCTTCTTCCCTTGATGTGCTGTTTTTGCCTGCTCTGCTATCGGTCGGCGCGGGATTTGGTTTCTTGGGTTCAACTTTTGAATGGGTACATCCTGCCCAACCCTTTCTGACCACCTTTTCGGCCGGTGCCCTTGGGTTCGCCCATTTAAGGAATTTTCAAAATTCAAGAAAATGCAGTGGAGAGGAAACCTGCCAAAACGACAAAAGGAAACGCATTATCAACACTTGGTTTCTCTGGACATTTACATTGCTGATTCTTGCTCTTATGATTTTAAACTACTGGCATGAACTTTAGAAAGCTATTCATTTTTTCGGTTTTTGCTTTGGTTCTTCTCAAATCCGGTTGTGAAAGAACGAAAAATCAATGGCAGTTCGAACGGAAAATTATACTTCCCAAAGAAGCCCGCCCCTTGGCTTTGGCCAAGGATGGGGAAACACTGTGGTTTTCTGACCCGGATTATTTTAGGCTTTATAAAATTGATGATAAAGGCGGGGTATTGGATTCCATCAAAGGCATACAGCGACCGATGAACATCCATTTTGATAATGGCACGCTGTTCATCCCTGAATTTTTGACGGACACCATCTGGCAATATGGATTGGAAAAAAATAAGCCTTTGAAAATCAATAAACGGCCACAGGCCCCCGCAGGGATTTCCGTATATGGGGACACTGTTCTGATAGCCGATTTTTATAACCACCGGATTATCGTTCAGATACCTAACGAAAGTTTTACCATTGGCAGACACGGGCATAAAGATGGAGAACTGCACTATCCGATAGATGTAAAGATGAAAGACAACAAGATATACGTGGCCGATGCGTACAACAATAGGGTTCAGGTCTTTGGGTTCGATGGAGCACACCAAAAAACTATTGGTCAAAACGATAAAATAAGCGTGGCCTCTGGCATTGCTTTAAACCATAGCGAATTAGCCATCACGGATCAAGAAAATAGTAGGGTATTAATTTTTGATCATCAAGGGAAGTTGCTGCAAATATTAAAGGAAAACATTTTCTATCCGACAGATGTTCACTTTGACAAGGGAAGGCTTTTCATAGCCAATTTTAAGGAGAATTCTATAGCTCTTTATAGTAGGTAATATCAATTGGATATTTTTATAAAAACTACCTTATGCGTTCATACTCCGTAAATTCGTACGTAGACTCGCCATTATCGCCTTTATCCAATTCACTCCTGACACGTAATTGTTGGGCAGTTAATAGAATTACAATATGGTATTCTATTGCATTTGAATTAATGTGTTTCAGTTTTCCAGACTCCTCGATAGACCAAGTACCAATTTCGATAAACGAATTGGAAATCTGGCTATGACATGCGAGATCACCAATTCCCCAGGAATAAGTATTTTCTCTTTGTGTATCTCCCTTTACATAACGAATCAAGTCATCCCTGCGACAGTTGTCGAACTGCGCAAATAAGTCTTCTGTTGGTTCCAAATTCCCTAAAGTATCGTTCGCTTGCCCTATGAACTGAGCGGTTCTTTTCCAATCTCCCACCAAATTATCGGGCGTAAAGGAGAGGTTGATCGTTTCTTCAGAAGAATTTTCACCATTTTTTTCGCATGATGATGACATCAACAAAAACAGGGAAGAAAAAAGAAGTATATGTTTTCTCATAGCATAAAGGAAATTTAGTGGTTTTTTGAGTGTTTCACTTTTTCAGGGTTCCCTCAACTTCCCTGTAATTTCAATAATTTTGATTCTGTAGACTATTGGAACCTTACTCATCGGCATTTTGCTCGAAAACTCATCAATAGACTTAAAATGCTTGTTTTCTATTTGGCTCGCTAAACTTCTTACACCTTCGGTAAACAAATGTAGTTGGTATTTTGCATCTGTCCCATGAAGTTCTTCAAATGCACCATGTACCGCAATCGATTTCCAATTGTTCGTTGTGACTATTTCATCTACCTGAATAGAAACGAAACGGTTGTTTCTCATTGCATTTATTTTGTGGCCCTCTCCAGAATAGCTTATAACACTATTACTACTTTTATCATAGTAGTATGTTATGGGAACAACGGATGGGGCTCCTTGTGAAATATAAGCTAGGCGACCAATATAATTGGAGCCAAGTAGGCGCAGACTATTCTTTTTGTCTAGGTTTTTTATCATTACTCTTAGTTTGATGCTTAAGCTTATCTTTTTACCATTATCCTATAACCTGAAATTTTGAAAAAAACGTAACTGTGGCAAAAAGGTCAGAAAGAAGATCGTCGTTCGTGTAATACGATAAGCAAGCCAATTGGCAAGCTTGTCGATAATACTTGTCCCTTGCTTCAGTGAACTAATTGTTACTTCCCTGCACTCCCTTATTACCTTTTCAAAGTCTGTACGAAGGTCCTTTGCAAAAACTGGAGAAAATATTTCTACGTTCATTTCAATACTCCCATAGCAACTAAGGCTGTTTAGATTAAATGACCCTATAGTCGCCCATTTATTATCAATTACAGATGCCTTGCCATGTAGAACAGACCTGTTCCACTCATATACCTGAATGTGATTATGTAGAAAGGATGTATATAAATAGGTAGCTGCCCTATGCACCAGGGGTACATCACTGATTCCTGCCAATATCACAATTATTTTTATGCCCTTTTTACTTGCTTTTTTTAGGGCTTTTGATATCCTGATTCCAGGCAAGAAATAAGAGCCAATGATCACCACCTCTTTTTCGGCGTGGGAAATGGCATGGGTATAGGCATCACAGACTTCCGTTTTGCTTTTTAGCCAGTCGTTTTGAAGGATTCCAAGTTGTGCAGTGCCCGTAGAATGGGGAACGGCTTTTATTTTGTTTGAGCTTCCTTGTCTAAAGAAATAATCCCTACAGAGTTTTTCCAGGTCTGCCGCCGCGGGGCAATCCAGATGTACGGCATAATCAAGCCAGGGATTTGAATCAGGGAAACCACGGTATTTGTCGGCAATATTGATTCCGCCGATCAATGCTGATTTTCCATCACCAACGACCACCTTGTGGTGCATGCGCCTGCCGAGATAAAAATTGTTCCAAGAAAACAAAGGGGAGAAGAAACGAAGCGAGATACCGTGTTGAATCAAATCGTCAACAAAACTATCGGAAAGGCGGGCACTTCCATAGGCATCCAATAAAACATATACTTTTACCTTTCTTTGGGCAGCTTCTTTCAATTGAGTTGCAACCCGACTTCCTGTGGAATCGTTTTCAAAAATATAGGTCTGCAGATGGATTTCTTTTTGTGCCCCCTTGATTATTTTTTCCAACTGCTGGAAATACTCTTCCCCTGAATGTACCAGCTGGATGTATTTTTCTTCATGATTCATATCACACGTTATTTTGCTCGTATTTCTTTTGTTGATTTATGAACGTCCCATCTATTGCCTTAAAAAATAAACCAAGCCCATGGCCACCAAAACGACCGATCCTGCAATAACAAAAGGATAGTAAAACCCGCCAGCTAGCAACCAAGTCCCCAAAATGGGCCCCAAAATCTGCCCAATGCTGTTTGTGGAGCTTTGTATGGAAATGTTTCTTCCGGTATTCTCCTTGGATATTAAAGAGACCGATGAAAGCAGATTTGGGGTTACCATTGCCCCACCACTGGCGAACACTATTATCAGACCATATACAGCTAGCTCGTTAGTCAAAAAAGGAAATACAATAAGCGAAAGCCCGGTTATCAATAGTCCTACCGTGATTTGCTGTTTCAAGCTTAGTATCTTTTCTCCATAAGAGGCAAAAACAGGCTGTAAGACCGCCATCACCGAACCACAGAGCATAAATCCAATCCCAACTTGATTGCTATTGAATGCAAGTTTGTCCTTGCCATAAATCGAAAAGACGGTTTCAAAGAGGGTCACGACAAATTGCATCACGAATGATAGCAATAACAAGATGACAAAATAGCCACTAAAGGTAAAATTGAATTTTATCGTTTTACCCCTATCCCGTTTTTCGATTATTGTGTTTTTCAACCATTTTGAAACAACGAAAAATATCATCAAACCTAATACCGCGGTAAAAAGGAATGGGACTGAGAATCGGTCGAAATGAAACAGACCTAAAGAAAGTTTCAAGTGAACGTTTGTCTGGGACAAAAGGCCACCCAGCACAGGGCCAAAAATTAGACCAGAACTGATAGCCACCCCAGACCATGCCATTATCTTGGTCCTGCGCTTTTCCGTGGTAATATCACTGAGGTAGGCGTTGCAGACGGGAATCACCGAGGAAGTAAATATTCCCCCCAAGATACGGGCCACATATAGCATTAAAAGTGAAGTGGCCAGACCCGTTAAGAGGTTCATCACTATAAATCCTATGAGGCCCACCAAAATAACAGGCTTACGACCGTATTTATCGGAGAGCCTTCCCCAAACGATTACAAATACCAGTTGAAAAAATGGATAGATGCTGGTCAACATTCCTACATGGAAGTTGATAAGGTCGCCATCCAGATTATCCTGTATTGCCAGCCTTTCCGTATAATATGGAAGAATGGGAAGCAGGATACCATACCCTAGCATTACCACAAACAGGCTCGATAGAACCAAAAAAATCCTGTTGAGCCTTTCCTTTGCGTTCATTATTTTTTAGCAATTTTTCTTTTTAATAATTGGGCGTTGATTGCCACAATAATCGTAGACAAACTCATAAAAACCGCACCTACGGCTGGACCAAGAACAAATCCCGAGGAATACAATACCCCTGCCGCCAGTGGAATGGCCACAACGTTATAACCTGTCGCCCACACTAAATTTTGAATCATTTTGTTGTAGGTTGCCTTACCAAACAAAATAAGGTTGGCAATATCTTTTGGGTTACTGTTCACTAAAATGATATCGGCAGTCTCTGCCGCAACATCGGTACCGGAACCAACGGCAATTCCAACATCGGCTTTTGCCAATGCCGGGGCATCGTTGACTCCGTCACCCGTCATGGCAACAAACTCTCCTTTGCTTTCCAGCTCCTCAACGATTTCTACTTTTTGGTGGGGCAGTACTTCAGCGTAATAACCATCCAAGCCTAATTTTTCGCTGACGGCTTTTGCAGTTCTCTGATTATCACCAGTGGCCATTAAGACTTTGATATTGTTCTTTTTAAATACTTTTATGGCATCGGCAGACTCCGGCCTTATTTCATCGGCGAGGGCAATATAACCTGCAAGTGCTCCATCGATTAATACGAAAACCACCGTTTCAGCTGCATCGCTATAAGCGTCCTCTGGAATTGGGGTGTCTTCGTCCCTGAGATAGCCAGGGCTCACCACTTTAACATCTTTACCTTCAACTTTGGCCTCAACCCCTTTACCAGTTATGGCGTTGAAGTTTTTGGGCTTTGGTATCTGGATGCCCATTTCTTTGACTTTCTTGATGATGCCCACTGCAATGGGGTGTTCTGAGCTTTGTTCTAGAGCGCTGGATAGCCTTAGTAGTTCATCCTTGCTATACGATTTGTTCACTGACTCAATTCGGGTCACCCCAAAATCTCCTTTGGTGAGAGTTCCTGTCTTATCGAACAGCAGGGCTGATATTTTGCGGGATTCCTCAAAGGCCGTTCTGTTTCTTATCAGTAGCCCATTCTGTGCTGATACTGCCGTTGAAATGGCCACGACCAAAGGTATGGCCAACCCGAGGGCGTGTGGGCAGGCAATGACCATCACCGTCACCATTCGCTCAAGGGCAAAAACAAAAGGGAAGCCCAAAATCAACCATACGGCCAAAGTACCAAAACCGATGGCCAATGCAATATAAGTCAACCATTTGGCTGCCCGATCTGAAAGGTTTTGCATCTTCGATTTGGTTCGCTGGGCCTCATCGACCATTTTGATGACCTTGTTCAGGTAACTGTCTTTGCCAGTATGTTCCACTTTAACTTTTAGCGTACTATTACCATTTATGGAACCTCCGATGACCTTGTCCTGTATTTCCTTCTTCACTGGTTTTGATTCACCTGTCAACATGGATTCGTTTAGGTAACTGGATCCTTCGGTGATGATTCCATCAGCAGGTACTTTTTCACCGGGCTTTATCAGTATAAAGTCATCCTTTAGCAAATCTTCAAGACTGACGTCCTCAATCTTGTCACCAACCACTTTATGGGCCTCCGCAGGCAGCATGCTTACCAAAAGTTGGAGTGCCTTGGATGCCCCCAGAACTGATTTCATTTCCAACCAATGTCCCAAAAGCATGATAACTATCAAGGTGCTCAGTTCCCAGAAAAAATCCTCGCCACGAAGCCCAAAAACTGTGGCGGCACTATAGAAATAGGCCACGCTAATGGCCATTGAGATAAGGGTCATCATTCCTGGCCCCTTTGATTTTATTTCATTGTAAAACCCCTTTAGGAATGGCCAGCCGCCCCAGAAATAGACAAATGTTGATAACGCAAATAGGATATATGGGTTCCCAGGTAGCAATAGGTCATACCCAAAAAAATCCTGAATCATGGGCGAGAAGAAAAGAATAGGGATGGTCACAATCGTGCTTACCCAGAACCGTTTTCTGAAGTCTTCCACCATCATTTTATGATGGTCATGCCCCATTTGTCCGTGAGCGGGGTTATGGCCTGAATGGTCGCCACTTCCATGATTCATTTTAGAATGGTCTTCTTTTTTGTGTTTCATTTTTGAATGGTCCATTGCAGAGTGGTCCATTTCTTCGTGATTGTGATGTTCGTGGTTTTCCATTGATCTATTTTTAAGTGTTATTTTAATTTTTTTCGTATCCGTTCCGCATTGTGTTCTGCATAGGCGCAATGGGTGTTGGCCAAAGTGCCGTCGGCACCGTTTTTTGACAGTATGGCATTGTCTTCGTTACTGCTCATACCTTAAAAACGATGGATTTCCTCCGCTCCGGAGTGTTCAGGGCCAATTTCCAGCTTGAGACAGGCACATTCCAAATTGCAGGGCTTGAGATTGAAATCAAAATTATATTCTCTTTTTTGGAGTTCGTCTTGGCTTTTAAAAACGTATCGTAATTTTTCATTCTGGTTCGGTGTAAGTCATTGTAAAATAGCTCTTGTCTTGTTCTGTAAATTTTTGAAAGGTCAACAAGCCGTTATCACTTAGTTTTTCTACCACATTATAGTTCAGCTGCTTGATGCGGATGCCCAACGTATAGGCTTTGATATTGATTTTGGAAATAATGGATTCTTTATTTCTATCCAGTTTCCTTTCGTAAATCCTTATTTTGCTTTTCGAACCGAAGAAATCCAAAAGTCCCGAATCGAACGTCATTTCCAATTCTATATCTTCCAAGTTTTCCAAATTGTACAGCTCTTTAAAATTTGCTGATGCCGTATTGATTTCGGTTTCCTTTGATTTTGGCTTCGCAAAAGGAAATGCCATTACCATGACAATTGCCTCAGCAGGTTTGCAGCGATAGGTCGTGGTATACTTTTCCGTTGACTTTCCCTCATCATCGAACAGTTCCGTTATGACCTGGATTTGATAATACCCATCTCTCTTTATAATTTTTCCTGCTTCAAAAGTCTGTTTATTAAGAAAAACACCATCTTCATCAAAATTTTCGCGGGCTACGGTCCTGCCTGAAATCTGCCCGATGAGCATATCGGTCTGTCCGCTCAATGAGATACTGGATAAAATAAAAAGTAATATACAGCTTCGTTTTATCATGTTGGGTGCATCAGTTCTTTGACTTCCTTGGCGATGACATCGCTTAAATCGATACTATTCGATTGATGGGGGATGGTATTGCAGGTAATGATATCCTTGACATGGGCATCCCAAAGATCTTGATAGGCATTCCCCGAAAATACGGCGTGAATACCGATACATATGGCAGGTTTCATGCCTACATTCTTTAAATGTTCGGTGGTCTCAATCATGGTACGGGCCGTAGAGATGATGTCGTCCACCAAAACAGGGGTTGCGTCCTTATATTTATCTACTTGAGGCACAGAGACTTCAACATCATGGTCGCCATAGCGAGTCTTTTGTAATACCGTAAAGGGCACCCCCGCCTTTTTTGCCACCTCCGAAACCCATTGCTCACTTTCGGAATCGGGTCCGATAAGTACTGGATTATGGATATTTTCCTTGATATATTTTGAGATTTCGTCTGCGGCATGGATGACCCTGTTCGGAATGCCGTATACTTCGCCCAACGAACGTATTCTATGTAAATGGGGGTCAATGGTGGTGATGCTATCGGCGAAACCAGAAATCAAATTCCCAAAGAAACCAGAAGTGACCCCTTCCCCTTCATTAAAGACCTTGTCCTGCCGCATATATGCTAAATAGGGGGCTACCAGACAAGTACACATCGCTCCCAACGACTTGGCCGTATGGCTCAAAAAATAAAGGGGCAGCAGTTTTTCATCGGGCTGATGGAGGGTACATACCAAGACCACACATTTACCTTTTACATCGGAAAGTATGCGTGTATAAGATTCACCGTCCGGAAATTTTCGTATGGTACATTCCCCGATTTCAGCTTTCATTTTTTTAACCAACAACTCGGTGAGTTCCTGATTTCCGGGAAGACTGAATACTATTGTTTTCATAGATTGTTTTGTTTGTAATTGTTATGTTTTGCCTTTCTAAATAACTTCTTAATTCATCCAAATCACATATTTCTTCTATGTGCCTTAATCCGTTCAAGGTTTTGTTGGTATAGAGCATCTCTGATACGAACGCAGTGACCGAGGCCGTGGCCAGTGCCTCATTGTGGCCAGACACCGAATACGTTATTTTCAAAGGATTTTGTTTTTTGTCAACCCCTCCAATTTCTACTTGTAGCGTGTATCGGTCAGACCCCACACCCATGAGGTCGAGGACTTTCTTGAAACTTTTAGGGTCTATTCTATTGTACCAATTCGTAGCACCTATTTTTCGGAATAGGTGGAACAGTTTGGTCACTGTTCTGGAGTCAAATGCGATACGGGTATCTATGGCTTTGGTCTCTATGAAAAGCGGTATGATATGATGGTCTGAAAAATCGAACAGGTAAAATGTCCTTTTTTTGTTTTCGTTCAGCAAAAAGGTCGATTTGGGGTGGGTAAAACCTTTGACACGAACATTGCCTGCCCCAGTTTTGATTTCAAAGGGGCTGTTCATCTTGTTCAACATCCAGCGGATGGAATCCACTCCATGGGATTCCCCGAGGCCAAGCATTACATAGCTGTGTATTTCTTCCACGCTGTCGAACAATGTGGCCCCGTTATATGCCAAAACATTTGATAAGCCCGGTATCAGACCCACACTGGGAACAACCAGACTGTTTGAATGGTTGATGTAATCTGCAATTTCAAAAAACCTTTTATGGGTCTCATAGGAAGCACCAACTTCAACGTAATTGATATCGAGGTTGACACACTCCAATAAAAAGGTAATATTGTCGGTTTCCAAGCAATTGATCACGGTGTGCAGTTCCTCAAAGTTGACCTCCTGAAAGCCTCCTACAACGATGTCCATATAAATGGCATGCGCACAGAGTCTATGCTCACCTATAAGTGCTTCTGCCTTCGCCCTGTTTCTTCCGGCTATAATGATTTTTGAGGGGTATCGCCTGGCCAATTGTATTGAAACCAAAGAGCCAACAGTACCATATCCGCCTATGATCAATATTTTGTCCCTTATTTTCATATTTGTTCTATTTCAATGATGTCATTTTGGTTGTCATAGTATTCCAGGGCATAGTTGAGCTCACCTTGGGATTCAGCGTAAAGGATATAGAGCAATTGCCCTTTTTCCACTTCTTGGTTCAAGCGAACATTTAGTAAGATACCTGCGGTTTTTGATTGGGGAGCCCCTGACAGCTTTGCGAGTTTTGCAATCTTTCTATTATCGATGCCCTTGATTATGCCACATTTGGGCGCATGCATCTCAAAATGATAGGGAGCCATCATAGGTCTGGAGAATCTACCTTGTGCCACACAAATGGCCTTGAACTTTTCGTGTGCCTTTCCAGATTCCAAAACGTTTCTTGCCACATTTTTGCCCATTCCTTGAGCGGCCTCGCCGGATAGTTCCAATATCTCTCCGGCCAACGTTAGGGATCGTTCCTTGAGGTCTTGGGGTGCCTTTTCCTCGTTTTGCAATACACTGATTACATCTGCTGCTTCAAGGTTGGGGCCGATGCCCCTTCCCACAGGTTGCAAGCCATCCGTAATTACCACCTTTACTTTTAAGCCAATAGCTTCACCCACGGTTTCCATAAATTCCTGTAGTTGGAGGGCGGCCTTTTCACTTCGGACCTTGGCGGTCTTACCCACCGGAATATCGATGACCACATGGCTAGCCCCAGCGGCCGCTTTTTTTGAGAGGACAGAGGCAATAAGTTGCCCTTCACTATCAATGTCCAAGGCCTTCTCGACCTTGATTAATATATCGTCTGCCGGACTTAGCTCTGCCGTTCCTCCCCAAACAAAACATCCGCCTTCCTGTTCGACCACTTTTTTTATCTCTTCGGGGGACAGGGTTACATTGGTGAGCACTTCCATGGTATCAGCTGTCCCAGCTGGGGATGTGATGGCCCGGGAGGAGGTTTTGGGCATGGTAAGCCCATGTGCGGCAACGATTGACACGACAATGGGGGTTGTTCTATTGCCTGGTAAACCTCCGATACAGTGTTTGTCCACCACAATGTCCTTCTTCCAATCCAATTGTTTTCCTGAGCTTATCATAGCCTTTGTCAAGGAGATGATTTCGTTGACGTTCATCCGGTTCCCAGCACAGGCCGTAATAAAGGCCGAAAGATGAATATTGGAGTAGTCGCCCTCTATAATGTCGGTAATAATATTATGGTAGGCTTGATAATCCAGTTCTTGATTATAGATTTTTGCCCGTACCAGACCCAATGATTCGATGGGTTCAAGGTGTGATACGTACAAAGTCCCACTTTCAATAACCTTCAGTTTATCCGCCGCAGTTTCCGAAAGGGCGATTTCCCCTGGTTGGAGTATTTCAGAGGAAACCACATGAAGACTGGCCACAATTGAAGAATTCAAAGTGGAAACACGGATGCGGGTGAGGGCCTCGAAACCCTCCGAGATACAGACATGGCAGTCTTTTCTCATGTAGGCCACATTTTCGTTTTGCGTGTAAATCCCTAGATGTTTGTATTTGAGTATGTTCGATTTATCGTTCATTTTACAATTTGTATTTGCTTAATATTCTTTTTCCCTTTTCGGTAAAGCAGAACCATCCGACTATGGCACCACCAATTGTGGCCATTACAATACCGCTGATGAAAAACAGCAACGGGGTTTCATTGCCACCAAAATGATTGAAGTGCATATCCAGAGAATAGCAGAGGTAATTGCAGAAAAGTCCCAACACCAAAGCTGAAAGCTCTGCACAGAAGATTACGGCAAAGATCCCTGTCCATCTCCCTACGACCACAAGGGCAATGATCGCTCCTATGGCGGCCCCCATACCCAAACCGCAAAACACAATGGCCCATAAAAACTTATGCAGAAGATTTCCCTCGGGATACAGTACCATACCCCATACTACCAATATTACGGCCTCTGCCAAGATGGATAACAAAATTGACAACTTCAAGGGGCGAAGCACATCTTCTGCTGTAACCTCGAGGGTCTTCTCCATTTTAGTATTTTTTGTGTCTGTTGTTTTCATGATATTTCGATTCAATTGTTGTACTATTTAGATTGACGCAATGCCCATAACAGTCGGGATTCAGGCACGACATCAAATCCTAGGCAAAACGGCGGCCACCGATCAGGAGCCTTAGTTATGTAAGGAATGCCTTTATAAAATAGGTCATAGGTCCCAAGCATGGTCATACCCGCAGTCACGGCCCACAAAATTCTCTGATGACCGATAAGAACCAGAGCTGCAAAAATCAATGCTATGCTCACATCTGATCGGGTGTAGAAAACCCAGTCTTTCGAAAAATCCGCTGCCTTTGTCAAAGCTGCGGTGGCAAGGCCCAAAATGATTCCTTTCAGCAGTTCCATTTATATACCCATTAGTTACGTATTGTCTCAATGGCGTACAACTCTGGAATTTCACAATCCCAGCCATATTGTTCCCTGATTCCTTTTTTCAGCGCCATGGCACTCTCGGACTCACCGTGAGTGATAAAGATGTGTTGGGGTTCCGATTCCAATTCATTCAACCAATCCAACAGTTCTTCATGGTCGGCATGGGCAGAAAGCCCTTCGATTTCGGCAACTTCCATTTTGAAAGGCACCGTTTTACCATATACCTTTAGCTCTCTCTCACCTTCCAAAAGTTTTCTTCCCCGGGTACCCTCGGCTTGATAGCCCACGAACAACAGTGTGTTTTTTGGATTCTGCGCCTGTTTCTCCAAATAGTTCAGTATGCGCCCTCCTGTAAGCATTCCGCTGCCTGCTATGACAATTTTTGGCTTGCCATCATCCCGCAGTTGCATGGTTTCATGAAAACTGCTCACAATGGTAAAGTGTGAACACATGGCATCGCATTCTTCCTTGTCCAGCCTGTGCCAGTCCCTGGTCTTATGGAACAGTTCCAATACATCAACACCCATCGGACTGTCCATTACCATACCAACCCTTGGTATCTTGTTTTGCTTTACGAGCCGAAAAAGTATCAACATCACCAATTGTGCCCGTTCAACCGAAAAGCTCGGTATAAACAGGCTACCGCCCCTTTGCAGTGTTTTGTTGACCAAGGCTTCTATCTCTGGGAACACTTCATCCTCCTCAGGATGCTTACGGCCACCATAGGTAGACTCAAGGACAAGTACATCTGCCTTTTTGGGTTTTATAGGCGGGTATAGCAGTAGGTCATTGACTCTTCCGATATCACCTGAAAAGACAAATCGCTTTCCACTTACATCAAGTTCAACGGATGTTGCCCCCAAAATATGGCCACTGTACTGAAACCTTGCCTTAACCCCTTTTACAATGGGCAACCATTGCGATTGTGGTATCCCCTTGAAATGTGTTTTGGTATTTTCAACGTCTTTGAGATTATACAAGGGTAGTGCTGGTCGATGTTTGGAATAACCTTCTTGGTTGGCCCTCTCGGCTTCTTGCTCTTGAATTTTGGCACTATCGTTGAGGATAATCTCCGCAATATCCAAAGTTGGATATGTACCGTAAATCGGCCCCTTGAACCCTTGTTCGACCAATCGGGGCAGGTATCCCGTATGGTCCATGTGGCCGTGGGTGAGCAGTACGGCATCGATTTCTGAAACTTTTACCGGAAGATATTCCCAATTCTTTAATCGTAGTTCCTTCAATCCTTGAAATAGCCCGCAATCGATTAAAATTTTGCGTTCTCTGGTATCCAGTAGATATTTCGATCCGGTAACGGTTCCGGCCGCCCCCAAAAAGTGAATGTTTATTTCGTTGTCGCTCATTGATATATTTCTCTACTATAGTATTCTACCCTTAAAAATCTATTAAAGTTTTAATGACCTCCACAACATGAGGCTTGGTTTCCCTTACTTTCACTTTTTTCAGATAGTGCGACAATCTCTTTGTACAACCCATGAAAGTCTTTCTTGATGAATACTGCCATTTTTTTAGCGGACCTAGGGCCGGTGCTTATCATCTCCAATAGTGTTTCAAAGGCCTCTTCAAGCAATTCGGAATCATCTTCCAATGCCCGGTAAAATGGCTCTAGATCAATGCTCTTTTGTTTTTTTAATTCTTCAGTTGCCATCTATTCTAAATTTTTGAGTTCGTGGATTTTTGTTTTATGATTGTTCATGGCTTGTGCTGCACAATGCCCTAGAATCCTCTAGGATGCGCTTATGTCTTTTTTTGTCAACACCTACTTTGAACAACAATTGTGGGGTGTCGGCCACTTCTCTACACAATACAATACCTTCTTGCAGCAATTTTGATTTTTCTGATTTGGTAAGGGTGGTTAACGAGGTAAGGGGGTGGAGGCCTGCACGGTCAATTCTAAATTTGAGGCTATTTTTTTCAGGATAGTCCCAACTTACCAGCATAAGCCCCACGCAGTTGCCATAGGTGATGGCATCGGTGGTGAAACGTGTGTTGGTAAAGACCCCTCCTTGATGAAATCTATAGATATGGCCGGGTTGCCTCTCCCATGGACCTTTGACATCCTGAAAACGTGATTGGATGTACAAGGGGATCTTCACATTACAGAACCTACCTTGGTCGCCATGGTATTTGCATTCTATCATATAATGCTTCTCATCCTTTTGGGCAATAACATCCACTTCATGGGTCACACAGCTTCCCTGAATGATGCTACCGACCTGTGTCCGAAATCCTTCGTGTTCCAGAATTTTACCAACAAACCTTTCAAAGGGGTACCCTGATGGACCTAGTTCCATCAGCGCTTTTTTGAGTTTGTATTTTGAAGCACTTACCCGAGATTTCCCTTTCAACATTTCAAAGGCCATTTGATAGATCTTCTTGGTGGTCATTCCGTCGAAAACCATATCTTCAATATTTTTGACAATCTCATCAATTAATGTTTCATTCGCACCGGCCCGTTCCAGTGACCGCTTTACTTTTTCCATTTGAAAAGGTGCTTTCTCGCCGCTTGCCTTTATAATAGTTATCTTATCCATTAATGTGTATTTTTTTAATATTGGCCAAAGCAAAGACGACCAAGAAAAAGCTTAGGAATATTTCGAGCATGACAACGAATCGGGCCACATCGGAAGTTGGAACAATATCACCATAGCCCACAGTTGAAAAAGTAATTACACTGAAGTAAAAAAAGTGATACAAGTTATACAAGTACGAATTTGAATAATCGGGAACTCCCTCAAAAGTGGTATGATTAAATTGGAAAAGACAGGCATAATCGGTCGCATAAGAGAAAATGCTAATGATGATTATCAATCCAAAAACCCAAAGCAATCGTTCCAAAGAATGACAGATCTTGATTAATTTTGACAAACGTTTCAGGGTAGTTGCCGTTATCACAACGGTCTTTCCTAATGCTGCCGCTATAATAATTATGTGGAATGGAAAAGAGGGGTGGTCTATCATCGACATCAAAACAACATAAAGGATGCCTATTCCCAGTATGGTAGCCAGTGGCAGTACCGTTCTGTCCAGTAATAACTTATAAAAGGGTTTTACCCTTTTTTGACGCAAGCTTTCCGACATGATGCTATACTTTTTAAATTTTCATTGTCATCACAGGTAGGGAAGCATGGTTCGCAACCCCTTCGGCTATACTTTTTGAGAACAAACTCAAAAAACCGGTATGGCCATGTGTACACATGGTAATAAGATCACCCTCATTGTGTTGCAAATAAGTGTTGATGCCCGTCTCCACCATCATTTCATTATACACGTTCATGGAGAAGTTTTTTAGTTTGGGAAAACCCTCTAAAAATCTTCGTATAGGGTCCAGGCCAAGGGCAATACTGTTACGGTCCGATTCTGTATTGATACGCAAAAGGTGAATTTTTGCATTGCATTTTTCTGCAATGGATAGCACCTCTTTAAAAGCATTGCTGACATCTTCCACAAAATCCGAAACGAAGACGATATCCTGAAAAGGAAACCTTACAGCATCTTCTTTTACCACCATGACCGGCACATCCGATCTGCTTACCAAGCGTTCTACATTGCTCCCTAAAAGTTCCCGTACAATACCCTTGGTGCCACTGCTGCCAGTAACGATGAAATCATGGCCATAATGGCCAGAATGTTTCAATATGTTTTCGTGGTCCACATGAAATTGCAAAAATGTCAGGCATTTCAGATTCTCTTTTTCGGCCTTTTTTTCCAATGCACGCAACGAAGCTTTTGCCGTCCCTATTTTTTTTAAAGTCTCCGGATATCGCTTTTCTTTTAGCTTATCCAATTTTACCCAATCCACCGGTGTTTTCAGCAAATGGAAAAAATGGATTTCTGCGTCATAGAGCTTGGCTATCCTGATTCCAAGCTCAGCTGCCTTGTTGCAGTTCTCGGAAAAGTCTGTGGGCACTAATATGTTTTTCATCCTAACTATGGTTTTATGGGTTGTTTCACTTCACTAGTATTTCATTTCCTGAAACTGTTCCTTTTTCAAAACAGTCAAGGTTATAAATGGTGGTCTCAGCAATGTTGGTGAGAGCTGTATCGGTCAAAAAAGCTTGATGACTGGTAATCAAAACATTGGGAAAGGTCATTAATCTGGCAATCACATCATCCTGTAAGATGTCTTCTGAGTGGTCTTCAAAAAACAACCCTTCCTCCTCTTCATAAACATCAATACCGAAATAGCCGATTTTCCTTGATTTCAGACCCTCTATGACCGCTTTGGTATCGACTAGTGCGCCCCTACTGGTATTGATGAGCATGACTCCCTTTTTCATGTGCCCGATTTGCTTTGCATCTATGATATGCCTTGTTTCCGGTGTTAATGGAACGTGTAGGCTTATGATATCCGATTCGCTGCAGAGCGTTTGGCAGTCAGTGAAGCATACACCATACATTTCTTTTAATTCCTTATCCTCTTTAAGGTCGTATGCAAAAATCTTACAGCCAAAACCATGAAGGATTTTTATAAGTACCTTCCCAATTTTACCTGTCCCTATCACGCCGACTGTTTTGCCGTTAAGGTCAAATCCTGTGAGTCCGTTCAGTGAGAAATTCATATCCCTGACCCTGTTGTGGGCCCTTACTATTTTTCTGTTTAGGGTCAAGATGAGGGCCACGGCATGTTCTGCAATGGCATAGGGCGAGTATTCGGGTACCCTTGCTACAACTACTCCAAGCTCATTGGCTTTTTTGATGTTGACGTGGTTGTAGCCCGCAGATCGCAGTGCTATGAGCTTAACGCCGAATTCATTTAATTTTTTCACGATACTCGCCGATGCGTCATCGCCGGTAAAAAGACATATTGCCGAATGTCCTTTTGCTAGAGTTACCGTTTTTTTGGTAAGTCGGGCCTCATAATAATTGAGGTCATGCTTTTTACCATTCGCATGATTTAGATATGGTCTCTCAAATTCGTGTGTGCTGAATACGGCCGTTTTCATTTTTTAAAATGGTTTCAAACATTAAAAAGATTCAGGAGCTCATCTAATTCGGCATTAACTTGATGCTGTTTTACGACTTGCCCAAATGGGGTTAGGCACAATTGGTTGTTCAACACCCCCACCATGGCATTTTTTCTGCCCATCAGAAGCGCCTTTATAGCGGATGCTCCCAACCGAATTCCGAGCATCCTGTCCTGGGCTGAAGGATTTCCGCCCCGCTGAACATGCCCCAGTTTGCTTATTCTGAGGTCCACCTTGGAATTGATTTCCTTAATCTTTGAGGCCACCAATTCAGCTCCTAGCTCGTCACCTTCCGAAACAACTATGAGAAAAGCGTTTTCACTATCGTAATTCCTTACTTTTTCAAGGAGCCTAACAAAATCCTCACCACTTTCGGGCACCAAGATAGAATCCGCGGCAACACCCAATCCTGAGGTAATGCCTATATATCCGGAATCCCTTCCCATCACTTCGATCAGAAAAATACGGTTATGGGATTCGGCCGTATCCCTGATTTTATCAATATTTTGAATGGCGGTGTTCACCGCCGAATCAAATCCCAACGTGTAATCGGTACCGGCCAGATCATTGTCTATGGTACCGGGAACACCCATAAACGGTAGGTTGCAGATTTCCGAAAATGCCATTAGCCCTTTGAAGGTGCCGTCACCACCAATGGCAATGAGGGCATCGACCTTGTTTTTTTGAAGGACTGCCAAAGCTCGCTTTCTTCCTTCCAGTGTTAAAAAACGTTTGCTACGAGCGGTTTTCAACATGGTCCCGCCCCTGTGCGCCCACTGTTTTAGTTCATTGGAATGCAATTGCACCATATCGCCGTCGATGAGCCCCTCGTAACCCTTTCGAATGCCCGTCAGCTTCAGCTGGCTCATTTCGGCGCTTTTTGCTATTCCGTATAAAGCTGTATTCATTCCAGGGGAATCCCCCCCTGAGGTGAATACGGCCACATGTTTAATTCCATCTTTCTCCATTATCGCAATATGTCAACTGTTTTGTGCTTTAACGCTGCCATAGAATCCGATTGTCTTCCAAGGGCAAAGTGATATTTCCATAATTTGGTACTACTCGGGCGGTATAATCGGATGCAGGTCTTTTGGTAAGTACCTTTGCATAATAATTATGTTCCCCCATATCTCCCATCCAATCCATCTTCATTGGTATTTTTACTGAAGGTTGGTCACCTGTTCCTTCCGCAAACAGTTCCACAAGGATATCCTTGGGCTTAACCCCGTTCAACCACAATTGAATGCGGAAGGAATGTCCATTGATAGAGCTTTCGACCCTAACCTTGCCAAATTTCATTTTGCCCCAATAGACTTTTAAATCCCTATCCGCGTTTGCCATGCGCCTACCCTCGGCCCCCTTCCTTGCTGCACGCTTTTTATAGTTTACTGCCGCAGGCAGGTAATAGTTTTCGGTATACTCCCTGACCGTTCTGTTGGCTGAAAAATTGGGAGCAAGGGTACCCATACTTTTGCGCATACGTGCTACCCAAGGTTCAGGGATACCTTTTTCGTTACGAGAGTAAAATTCAGGGATTACCTCTTGCTCCAAAACGTTGTACAACGACCTGGCCTCATGGGCATCCCGAGCGCTATCATCGGCCTGCTCCTTCTCAGTACCAAAGGTCCAGCCAACCTCGGGGGTATACGCTTCGGCCCACCAGCCGTCGAGCCCGGATAAATTGATACCTCCATTGACCAGTACCTTCATACCACTCGTCCCACTGGCTTCCCAAGGCCTTCTTGGCGTATTCAACCATACGTCCACTCCTTGCACCAGGTTTTCGGTCAGCATCATATCATAATCGCTCAGGAAAACCACATGTTCTTGAAGTTTGTACCGTTCAATAAACTGTATCCATCTACGAATCAGTGCCTTGCCGGATTCGTCGAATGGAGGTGCTTTCCCGGCCAACACCAGTTGGACAGGAAACTCCGAATTGGTAAGAATACGGACAAACCTTTCAGGGTCATGCAGGAGTAGATCGGGTCTCTTATAGGGAACGAATCGGCGTGCGAATCCCAATGTCAAAACATCGGAATCAAATATTCGATTGGAAACTTTTATAGTGTCCGGAGATTGGCCTGAAGCCATTGACTGCCTTTCAAATCTTTTTCGCACGAAGCCGACGAGCCTTTTTCTTGATTTGTTCCTAAAATGCCAGAGCTCTTGGTCCGACATTTTTGATATATGTTCTTCATGGTCCCCAAGTTCACCACGCCAACGGTCTTTTCCGCAAGCCTCGGTCCATACTTTATCGGCGTATTCAGAATCCCAACTGGACATGTGGACGCCATTGGTCACATGGCCTACTGGAACCTCATGCAACGGCCAACGCGGGAAAAGGTCCTTGAAAAGGCTCCGGCTCACCTCACCATGCAGACGACTTACCCCATTAATGGCACCACTGCCCCTGATTGCCAGGTAGGCCATATTAAAACTGTCCCATGGGTTATGTATTTCTCCACGGCCAAGCGCCATTAATTCCCCCAAATCAATATCAAGTTCTTTTTTTGCATAGATGCCCAGATACTTTTCCATCAGCATAGGACTGAAATAATCAAATCCCGCCGATACTGCGGTATGCGTTGTGAATATGTTCCCCGCTCGGGTTATGGTAAGGGCTTCCTTAAAGGTGGTACCGTGCATTTTCATGAAATCGTTGGCCCTTTCCAGTACGAGAAACGCTGCATGGCCCTCGTTCATATGGCAAACTTCCGGTTTGATGTCCAAGGCCTTGAGAAGTTTGTAGCCACCTATTCCCAATATGATTTCCTGTTTGATACGAAGCTCCGGACCGCCACCGTAAAGCTCATCCGTTATCCCCCTATGTATGGGCAAGTTGGCGGCATCGTTGCTGTCCAGGAGATACAGTTTTAAGCGTCCTACCTGTACCTGCCAAACCCTTAACCAGATCGAAAGGCCCGCCAAAGACACCTGAAATCGAAGCCACTCCCCATTTGGGCGGCGTAGTGGAGTTATCGGTAATTGACCTGGATCATTATGTGGGAAGAGCGCATTCTGGGTACCATCAACATCAATTTCCTGCCGGAAATATCCTTTAGCGTATAGGAGACCTATGGCAACTACGGGAACTCCAAGATCACTAGCGGATTTGAGCTGATCTCCTGCGACGTTGCCCAAACCTCCGGCATAAATTGGCAGGGCCTCGCTGAGCATGTACTCCATACTGAAATAAGCGACATTGGTTAGCGCTGCTTTGGGATGGCTACGTTGAAACCACGAAGAGCCGGAGACTGCCTTTCTGTTCGCTTTTGAAAGATCATCGATCGTTTTTCGAAAAGATTGATTTTCCAAATGCCTCTTTAAACGGTCTCTTGATACAGTTTGTAGGATAAGCCATGGGTTTTGGGTTAACTCCCATAATTCGGGATCCAATTTCTCCCACACTTTATCGGTAGCGTGGTTCCAGGACCAACGCACGTTCAGGGCAAGCTCGATAAGTATTTCCATACCTTCGATATCGTGGTGAAAGACTCCTTGTAGACCTTGATCATTAATCACTTCTGTTATCATGGTTCATCAATTTTTGAATATTAAAAACTCCATTGGATCAAGTACAAGTTTTATATATGAGCGCCCCTTGTCGTGCATATCTCTTCTTATCTTAATTCTCGTTCTGTTTCCATAAATACACTTCATATAAGTGTTTTCATTGTTGATGCCGTTGTCAACAATGATGTACTCTTCTTTGGTATCGGTAGGAGAGGAATTATAGACCACTAAAATCTCACCATCGTGAAGTACCCTCGAAAAGGCCAATAGGCACTCTTTACAATCGGGGTGATGAAAATGAATTCCATCCTCTGAAGTCTCCCTAAAATACATTCTACCGAACTTAAGTATCGGTTCTTTTTGGCGAAGTTTTGCCAGCTTGGCCATTGTCCTGTATATCCAAGAATTTGAGTTCAGGATATTTGTCGACGTATCATCGGGATTGAACATGCCCTCCCTAACATATCTGTCATCCGTACCGTTTCCGTCCAAACCCTGTTCGGTTCCATAATAGATACAGGGAGTACCGAGGGCACAGAGCAGAAACCCTGTGCCGGCAAAGATTTGTTCGGGAGTGGCCCCGTGGCCAAAACGATGCTTAAAATCAGTGCCGACCTGGTCGTGGTCGTCTATATAGGTTACTAAGAAATCCCCATACCCCCCCCTTCTTTCAGCATTCCGCTGTAAAGAGGCATATCGTTCCAATAGTCTTTCAGGTGAAGAAACCCCTTTTATGACATCCGCCAAAACACTATGTAATGGATGGTCTAAAACGGAATCCAAACCATAATATACGTTTTGGTCCTCTGGGAACACTTTTGGTCCAATATATGGATTGCCTGTCTCATCGTTTCCGATGATCTCACCGAACAAAAAGAAATTCCTTTTGCCCAATGAGTAGGCATATTCACGTATCGTAGAGCAAAAACGGCTAATATCCGGCCCTTTCATATGTTTGACAGCATCCAACCGGAAACCGTCTACGTCGGTTTCCCGTATCCAATAACAATGAATGGTGGCCAGTAGACTTGCCAATTTCCAACTTTCTGCGGAACCATCGTTCCGAAATGTTTTTAACGTCAAAAAATCCCCTTCCTGGGTCTCTGGATATGCATCGAAATTCCTTACCTGTCCCTTTCGATTATAAAGCTCCGGATCCCTTAGCTCCATGGGAAGCGGTCTGTCTTTCTCGCGCCAATTTCCCAAAGGAAAACGTTCCCCGTTTAAATAGAAATACGTGTGGTCGAAAGGATACGACCAATTGTCCCCTGAATGGTGCAGAACGACATCTAGAAAGACCCGCATATCCAAGTTATGGGCCTTGACCACCAATCTCTCCAAATCCTTTTTTGAGCCCCAGCGTTTGTCGATATCCAAATAATTCTGGATGGCATACCCATGGTAGGATTGTGGATTATTTTCAAATACCGGACTAAGCCAAAGGGCCGTACAGCCCAAGTTTTTGATATAATCAATGTTATCGATGATTCCCTGGATAGTACCCCCAAAAGTTTTTCGTAATTGATTGTCATTGCCAAAACCAGAATGCCTAATATCGAAGTCCAATGAGCTTCGTTTGTTGCTGTCATGAAACCGGTCTACCATAAGAAAGTAAATGATCTCCTCCCGCCATTCCCTATGGCAGTTTACCCAGTATTCCTTTCCACGTTTGGGAGTAAGATCTATATCTTCGATTGATTTTATCATCTTATGGTTTTTAAATGAGGGAATACCCTTTTTTTGATTTTGAAATACTATCACGGCCCATGGCGAGCTTGTTTCCATAGAACCGATTGAAAACCATACAAGCGGTGAGGTCCCCGGTAACGTTGACCGCAGTTCTGAACATTCCCAGCAAACGTTCCACCCCTATGATTATGATGATGCCTTCTGCCGGTATACCGGCACTGGACAGTACAGAGGCCAAGATCACTACCCCACCACCTGGTATTGCTGGGGTGCCAATGGAGGCTGCCACTATGGTGACTACCACCACAATAATGCTCATAATGCTCATTTCCAGCCCATAGGCCTGGGCAATGAACAGGGTAGTTATGGTTTGATACAGTGCCGTACCGTCCATGTTTACAGTGGCTCCGATAGGAATGATAAAGTTACTGATGGCCGGATCTACTTCAAGTTCTTCTTCGGCCGTTTCAAGGGACAAGGGCATTACTGCCGCAGAACTCGTTGTCGAGAAGGCCAGTAGCTGAACATCCCTTATGTTGCCCAAAAATTGAAAAGGATTGCTTTTTCCCAATAGGCTTACCACAATGAGGTAAACCACGACCAAGAGCAGCAGCCCTATCAGCACAACCAGCACATAAAAACCCAGCCCTGATAGGGAATTCAATCCGACGCTGGAAGTAAGCTGGGCCATTAGGCCGAACACGGCAACGGGTACCAAGAACATGGCCCATTTGACAACGGTCATACAGATTTCCTGTACGGCACCCAACAGTAATTTTACAGGTTTTAGCAAATCATTGGGCAGGGAAAGTACAGCTACACCGATTATAATGGTAAAAATGACGATACTCAACATTTCACCACTGACCATGGATGCCAACGGGTTGTCGGGGAGCAAATTTGTTATGGCATTCGGAATGTCGTTTATTGCAAATGATAATCCTGTGCTCTCCGCGCTATTGGTCAAAGCTTGTTCATGATCCACAACTGCCTGTTGGTGCAGATACTTTCCAGGCCTAAAAATCAAGGCCAATATTGTGCCTATGCTCACCGATATACTGGTAGTGCTTATAAAATATAATAGCACGCCACCTCCCAACCTTTTTAGATTTTCTTTATCATTGCTCGCAATCCCAGTAATTATTGAAGCTACGATTAAGGGAATCATGATCATTTGGACCAACTTGAGAAAGAGCATGCCCGGTAGGGCCAACCAGTTCCCTAAAACATCGGCAGTGCCCTTTGTTATCCAACCATTTTGAGGGCTTAACATGAGTCCAAGGCCTACACCTAGTAACAGAGCAATGATTACCTTTAGCCATAGTCTGTTTTCTACCAACTTTTTTAAGTAGTGGTTAAGGGATTTTAATGATTTTATATCAGCATCGAACATTCCTTGGATATCTTTTATGCTATCGTTATTCTCTTTTCCAGATAAACCCCTTGTACTGCATGTAATAGCTCCACACCCTCTTTGAAAGGCCGCTGAAAGGCCTTTCTCCCTAAGATAAGACCGGAACCTCCCGCCCTTTTGTTGACGACAGCCGTGACAATTGCTTCGCCCAGGTCCGATACCCCTTTGGACCCACCTCCCGAATTGATCAACGCTATGTTCCCCATGTAACAGTTTGCCACTTGTAATCGACAAAGATCGATGGGGTGCTCCGCAGTCAACGCTTCGTACATAGCATCGTTAAATTTTCCAAACCCAATGTCTTTGAAACCATAATTGTTGGTGGGCAGTTTTTGCTTTATGATATCGGCCTTTATCGTTACCCCAAGGTGGTTTGCCTGCGATGTCAAATCGGCCGATGAATGGTAATCTTCCCTATCGGTTCTAAATGCTTCATTTCGCGTATAACACCAAAGGATAGTGGCCATACCCAGACCGTGGGCCTCGGTAAAGGCCCCTGCAACTTCCTTCAGTTCGCGCTTACTCTCACCTGATCCAAAATAAATGGTCGCCCCGATTGCCGCCGCACCCATATTCCATGCTTCCTTGACAGTACCAAAGAGGGTTTGGCCGTATCTTGTGGGATGGGTCAATAGTTCATTGTGGTTTATTTTGACAATGAAAGGGATTTTGTGCGCATATTTCCGAGCATATAGGCCCAGCCCACCAAAAGTGGAGGCCACACCATTGCAACCAGCCTCCATTGCCAATTTTATGATGTTCTCTGGATCAAAGTAATCAGGGTTCTTATAAAAGGAAAAAGTGGCACTATGTTCGATGCCCTGATCTACTGGAAGTATACTGAGATATCCAGTGCCCGAAAGATTTCCATTATCGTAGAGACGAGATAGGCTCCCAAGGACCCTAACATTACGATCGCTGTTCACGAACACGGTGTCCACCACATTTTTTTCAGGCAACTGTAGTTCGTCCTTCGTTATTTTCTCGCTTACGTGGTCCAGATAAAAAGATGCTTTATCTCCCAAGTGTTCCACAATGGCTTCAAAAGTTTCCATTCTTCTCCTTTTTAATTGATTCCTAGACTTTCATTGGTTTTGGCAATGGACTTTTGACCATCACATTCGATTCCCGTCAAGGCACGGATGGCATCGATGGTCTCGGGGATGACGATGGCTTGATTGTCCACGACATAGGCATAAAAAAGTTCGTCGCCAACCACTTTGAGCATATCTTCCCAAAGGGCCACCTCGTACATATCGCCCCAAGGTCTGCCCCAATCCATAAACATTTCCTTTATGGTGTTGTTGGAGACCAGACCCTGGTCATAGCTTATCAGTTTAATCCGGCTAGAGGCCCTAAGAGCGCTGAGCACTTCCTCCTTAGAGGTCTCACGCTTTAGTTTTACATTCCAATAATGCATATGGCTAAGGGTTTCAGGGACCTTTACCGCTGATGTGATCACATCGAGGTCGGGATCTACACTTTGCGCATCAGGGCCTTGATGACTGGGGATGTCGCGTTCGGGCACCATGGTGTTCATAATACCTCCCAGATGGCTTTCCCAAGGGTCCGTGGCCCTTCTTAACAAGGTGCCCCTGGCATAGTCCAGCATATCGGCCGTTTTTAAGGCGGTCAAGGTGCGCAGAATGGAAGTGGTATTGCAGGAAACTACCCTGGTGGCATCCAAACCTAGCGCAGATTCGTAATTGTTTTCAGCACTAAAGGAATGTCCTGTGGTTTCATGTTTTTCCCCACCCTGAACAATGAATTTAATACCTTTTTCCCTATAGATTACAACATTTTTAGCTGCAATCTTTTTAGGGGTGCAATCCACTACAAGATCCACATGTTGCAGTAGTTCCTGCATGGAACCTGCAACCGATAGTCCCGCCGATCGCATTTGTGCATCTGCTTCCTTGGTTGCCGCAAACACCTTAAAGCCCTTTTTCAGGGCCGTCTGTATACGCCAATCGCTTATTACGTCACACACCCCCACAAGGGCCATATCATTCTGTAAACTCACGGCATCGGCCACTCTTTTTCCGATGACGCCGTAACCCACCACTGCTATATTTTTCATGTTATCTAATTTTAGTTACTATTGATTTTTTGTTATGTCGATATAATAAAATGGCGCCGAAAATACCAGCCAATAGGGAGGCAAAAAGGATGTTTACCTTGGCGGTGAACAGCATCGATTCATCCGTAAAGGCAAGTTCATTGATGAACAGCGACATGGTAAAACCGATTCCGCCAAGAAAGGCTGTCCCGTAAATCATGTTCCAATTCACATTTTCAGGAAGTTTGGCAAGTCTGAATGCCACCAGTACCCTGGAAAAGCCCGCTATGCCAATGAACTTCCCGAAAACCAGTCCCAAACCTATACCTAAGCCAACGGGACTGGTCATTACCTTCAGTAAATCTCCATGAAGGTGTATCCCTGCATTTGCCAAGGCGAACAAGGGAAGAATAACGAAACTTACCAATGGATGTAAGGCTTTTTCAATTTTTTGGAGTGGGGTTTCGGCTTCGGAACTTGTGGTTTTTATGTCCTCCAATATTTCCAACTGTTTCCTGGAAATGAGGGTTCCCTTCACCGGTTTTTCTTTTTGGAATCTTTTATGGAGTTTATCCAAACGTCGCAAAAAGGTTTGCTCTTTGATCTTGACCCTTCCGGGAATGGCCATGGCGGTAAGTATCCCGGCAATGGTGGGATGTATCCCGGAAAAGAAAAATGCCAACCACACACCGCCTATACCTATAATGGCGTAAAACCATGTACTACGAACCCCGGCATAATTGCCAATTATAAGCAGGCCGAAGAAAAGTAGGCCATGGAGCAAGTCCATTCCCGATATTCCGGAGGTATAGAATAGGGCGATGACCAAAACCCCTCCCAAATCGTCAACTATCGCCAAGGTTACAAGGAAGACCCTCAAAGCCGTGGGCAACTTTTTTCCGAAAAGTGCCAATACTCCAAGGGAAAAGGCAATGTCAGTGGCCATCGGAATTCCCCAGCCCTGAGAGGCCTCACCTGAACCGTTGAATGAATAATAAACAAGGGCAGGTATTACCATGCCTCCAATGGCGGCACCAATGGGTAAAATTGCACTCTTCGGGGATGAAAGTTTACCACCAAGAATTTCTCGTTTTAGCTCCAGACCGACCTGTAAAAAAAATAAGGCCATCAGTGCATCGTTCACCCATAACAGAAGAGGTTCGAACAATTCAAAACTACCAATGGTGAACCCTATCTCAACCTTCATCAAAGCTTGGTAAAATTCTTTCCAAGGCGAATTGGCCCAAATCATGGCAATAACGACCGTAATAAAGAGAACAACACCTCCATTGTTCAGCCCTTTTGCGGTAGAGCCGACCATATTCTTGAAAAATGTAGTATTCTCCATGTTATGCATTCATCTCTGATTTAATCGTTCGTTTTATTTGATCCGGTTTTTTATCCGACGGATGGTCGAACGATTTGGGCTTAAAATTTCTGATAATGACCCTATTGCTTTTTTCGTAGCTGAAATAGCTGATGGCCCAGTTGAGGCCCACCAACAATCTGTTTCTAAACCCACTAATGGACATCAAATGGACAAGGGACCACAACAGCCAAGCAAAATATCCACCAAAACGAAGCTTACCCAGGTCAGCCACGGCTTTTCGTTTGCCCACAGTGGCCAAGGAACCCTTGTCCTTATAGGCAAAAGGTTTCGAAAGCTTTGACCGCATAGTGTTCAGCAATATTTTGGCAAGGTGTTTCCCTTGTTGAATAGCGGCCTGTGCTACTTGTGGGTGTCCTTTTGGTGTCTCTTCCGTAATGATTCCCGCTATATCGCCGATGGCAAAAACATTGTTCAGTCCTTCGACTTTCAAATAAGTGTTTGTTCTTAGTCGATTGCCCTTGACAAGATAGCTTTCATCCATCCCATCCGGCAATTGGCCAGTAACACCTGCTGTCCATACTAGATTTTTGGCCCTAATCTTCTTACCACTTTTGGTACGTACCACCTTGCCGTCATAGCCGCTAACGGCTTCGTTAAGCAATACCTGTACATTCAAGCTTTTCAGATATTCCAGTGTCTTCGAGGAGGCCTTATCCGACATACCGGCCAACAGCTCACCCATGGCCTCGATAAGATAGATGTTCATGATGGAGGAAGGATATTCTGGATAGTCTTTGGGTAAAATGTATTTGCAGAACTCCGCTAGGGCACCTGCCATTTCAACCCCTGCAGGTCCACCACCCACAATTACAAAATTGGTAAGGGCGTCCCGATGGTCATCATCACAGGTTATTGCTGCTTGCTCTAGGTTCTGAAGCATCATATGGCGTATATTGAGTGAATCCTTGATATCTTTCATGCCCAGGCTATTTCTTGCCACTTCGTCCATTCCGAAGAAATTGGTCTTGGTACCGGTGGCCAAAACCAGATAATCATAGGCCAACCTACCCTTATCGGTGATGACTGTATTTGATGAAGTTTGGACTTCTTGTACCTCTGCCAATCTAAAGGTGACATTGGTATAGCCGCTGATTTGTTTCCTGAACGGAAAGACAATACTGTCCGGTTCCAAGCCACTGGTAGCCACTTGGTAGTATAGGGGTTGGAACTGGTGAAAGTTGTTTCGGTCTATCAGAACTACCTGTACCTCTTTGTTCTTGAGACCTTCTACCAATGCAAGGCCGGCAAACCCGCCCCCTACAACGACTACCCTTGGAAATCTTGAATTTGGCAAACAAATTTCATCGGTGGCCCTACAAGTGGCATCACTAGTATTCTTGGAGCCATAAGTGTTCTTCATACCAATTTGGGGTTTAACGACTATTTTTAATTCTTGTGCTGTAAAACAGTCTGTTTGTTATTTTTCAGTATCCCTTTCCATATTTTTTTTCTTGCTATCAACACGGAACAACTGGCATGCATGGCAATGTACTGTGATACTGAACCTAGCAAAAAGCGAGAGAAAGCACCATGGCCCTGAGATCCAACAACAATGAGGTCCGCACCAAAATTTTCGGCCTTTTCGAGAATGGCGCTTTTTGGGAGACCATGGATCACTTCGGTGGTTATTGATATTTCAGGTTTCCTGCCCTCAACAGATCTAGCTGCATTTTTTACTATGGTTTCTGCCGATTTTTGGGCAAGGGACACCGCTTCCTCATAATAGTTGCCAAGTGGACTACCAAGGGTGGCAGCGCCAGGAGCGGTCAGCAAGGGATTTTCCAAAACACTCAGTACACATACCTCAGTGTCCCCCGGCAAGGACATACCACTGAGTTCATTAATGGCGTCCTCGCTAAAATTGGAGCCATCTATTGCCAATACTATCTTCATCTTTTCATATTTATTTGTTCATAGGTTCTAATGAACACTGCTTGTTTGACCAATCTACCCCGTGGTAATGGGACCCATTAATTTTCTCCAGTATAAATGCTCATACAATCCCGACCAATACATGCCAAAAGTGAAGGCGAACAGGAGTTCTTCGATTGGAATACCGGCCACTAGAATATCACTTAGGTTTTCCAGATTCCAGAAAAGTTCTACGTAGTTGGGATGGAAAGGAAGAATACTCCCAAAATAAACAAAATACAATGCCGTGAACAGAAATCCGCTGATCCAGATTTTAGTCTTGAGGTCCTGCCGGCAATATAGTGTAGACATTCCTCCCAGGAACATAGCTGCAATCCCACAATAGATATGGTTCAAAGTAGTGGACATGGCCAATATCAGGAACACGGCCGCCGGTACCAATAGGATGTATAGGTGCAACCTGTGCTTTGCATGCTTACGTTCACTATGCGGCATTTCAACATACTTTCTTCTAAAAATAAGGTTGTAAAAAACCGTACCGATACCACCAATTGCGAATGAAAAGATCAGGCTTTCAATATCAAAACCGGTCGTTATGGCCAAATCAAAAAGGGAAGGGGGATGCCAATATTCGGGAACGAACAGAGGTTCCGTAAGCCCAAAAGGCATGGTTATCCAACTCATCTTCAACATTTCGCTTCTAGAGTCCTTTTTCAATAGATATACCATCCCCCATAGGGCTAGGATAATTAGGGACCATATGAACCAGACGTATTGCATGGGAACTAGGTATTTTGAATATTCAAATAGTTGATAGCCTCTTCGACCGATAGGGGATGGGTGGCGTTACCCGTTCTGACATAAAAAGTGATGTTTTTGCCATCCTTTAGGTACACTGGAATGGTAGATGGCTCCACATTTATCAGGCAAATGTCTTTTTCACCGATGGCATGAAACGATACTTGATTATTGTAGCAGGCCTCCCTACCTATATAGTCCGTGATGACCTGAAATACTTTGCGTTCAAAACCATCCCTGTTCTTGTGCTTTAAGGTCTTTAAGTCCTTTTCCAATCCAATAACATCGCCTTGGTCGCTGACTCCAATGAGCAGTTTTCCCCCCTTGGCGTTCATGAAACCCACCAAGGTTTTTGCAATGACCAGTTCCAAATCACGGTTGGTGGTTTTTCTATGGTAATCGTACCGAACCGAAGATTTGAATTCCACTGAATCATTTTCCCCTTTTTGGATCAACTGTTTGAGGTCCATTTCACCAAGAAGTTCCCCTTGGTGCCTCAGTGATCTTTTTTGTTTTATCCGTATCCAGAAAAAACCTGAAGCTATTCCCAACATTCCCCCAAAGAAACTCAGCAGACCGGCCATTCCACCCATTTTAAAAGAAAATGATTCCAGCAAGTGTTGCTTTAATATGTTCCGAAATAGGGAAGGGGTAAAGTCGGGATGGTTAAACTCAATATTGTAAAGTACCATCGTGAACGGATGTACCAAAAAATAAAAGACTCCCGCTCCAATGAAAACATGGATAAAAATGATTTTCAATTTTTGTCTTGCTATTTTTTGCTCCATCTCCAGCAATTACACAATAATGTCCAAAGCATGGAATGACTTTACATTCCCCTTATTGTTTAAAAACATTCCATGAACTGGACACCGCGAGTATGATCTATCCATAACTTTTTTATTTTCTGATCTGTACATTGTAGAATGCCGCGATACAAGCACCTACTAGCCATCCTAAAATGAACGTTTGTACAATTCCAAAAAATGCCTCCAAGAGGGGAACATCCATTCTAATAATACTTGTAGTGTCCAGACCGTGCAAGAGACTGTTGAAGAAGGCAATACCTGCTTCCTTACTTACAGTGGCGAGAACTATCATACATCCGGCATACACCAGTGCACCGGTAAACCCAAAGGCAAACCCAAATTTTTTGACGTTGATACGATTCATGATTCTTGTTTTAATGTTATTAGTTGTCGTGCTACATTTGCTCGGCGAACGTTTGGTGAGCGGGCCGTAAGCTTTGCATCAATGGTTTTGTTCAAGGCTCTTTTTATACTCCATCTTATTGTGCATGGCCCTGGAAAGCTCTTCATGCTTCAAGGTATGATCGCAAAAAGTATCCCTCATGAGACTATCTGAGGCGATAACAGGCATAAAATGATGTGTTGTAAGCAACATCAAATCAGGATATTTGGTGATCATGCCACTTAATTTATTGGCCAGTATGGTATCGTTTGATGCCGCTCTAACCAGTTCATCAACCATCATGCCCGTACCGTGGTCGCTATCCATCATTTTTCCAATATACTTTTTGCCCAATTCGTGGTTTTCGGCAAGAGTGGTCAATACCATTTCTTGCTGGGAGGTGTCCTTGAGCATGTCTTTAACTGAGCCATGCTGTTTTTGTGAACAGGCCGAAATCAGGAAAGTGGCCAATACCATTGCGCCCGTCATGTAAACTGTTGTCTTCATTTTGATTTTTTTAGTGATTAATATTTTACCTAAATCCCTTATTTTGATTTCAAGATCTTTTTTGATTCCTCATATTCCTCCTTAGAGATTTCGCCATTGGCGAAGCGCTTTTTTAGGATTCTTAAGGGGTCTTCTTTTTTTGCTCTCTGATAGGGGATATCATAGGGGACAAAAAAGATCCACATCAATAAAATGAACCATATGATCCACCAGATAAAGTGCATACCACCCCAATGTCCATCGAAAAAATGCATAGTTTATAGTTTTTAGGATTGTTAATTCGTTGTTTATGTATTACTTGTCCGGTTCCAAAATCTTTTTTTGGTCCCTGTATTCCTCCTTTGTGATCTCGCCCTTGGCAAACCTTATCTTAAGAATGGCAAGCGCATCACTTTCTTCTTCCGTTTCTTGCAACGGCCAATTCGAGGGAGCAAAGAAAATCCAGCCTAAAGCCACTAGCCAAATTACCCACCAAATAAGGTGCATGCCCCAAAAAAATCCATCTCTAAAAAACATAGTATTACTCTTTAATTATTGTCCTGAATGATTTTCGTTATGGTATAGCCCTCAAGTTCATTGAGCTGCTTTTGAATATCCTCTATGGAAAGTTTCCTTTTCATAGTAATGATAGTGGCACCTTTTGGGGCCAAGAAAATCTCGGTTTTGCCAATTTCAGGGTGCGATTCCAAAACTTTCTTTACCTTGGACACACAACTGCCGCAACTAATACCATTTATTTGATATCTACGTCTCATCCTTTTACCGCTACTAATGGTGTCCATGGCCTTTATGCCCTCCTTGGCTCCCAGTGGCCCGTCCTTCTTTGCCATGTCCGTGTTTGCCGGATTTACCTTGCTCCCCATGCCCATGCCGTCCGTGCGGTATGAGTAGGTGGACTAGGAACATTAGGATAATAAAGGCAAAAAGCCCGTTGTATCCCGTTATTCCAAGTGCCGGTGCGAAAAAAATCAACAATAGTGGAAGCCCGCAACCGATGACCATCCAAATCCAATGCCCTTTCATATTTTCCAGTTTTTAAAATTAATTTCCACTTATCTTTGGTATTGGGGATGGTCACCTCGATTGGTTTTCATAAGGTTATCACCCATCATTACCAAATCTGTGCATGTTCGTTCCCTTTTTGGACGATGATTTTCATGCGGGAACGTATACTATCATAGCTCGCTATACTTTTTCGCACATCATTCGCATCATACTGTCCATCATCTTTTGATTGCCCTGCGACCTCCGTATGGCATCGTTAACCCCTGCCATATAATGTTCGGGAAATTTTTCTCCCATGGACGAATTGACTTGTTCACCATGGGAGCAATTTTCTTGTCAATTGGCTGACTTAAGAAACTCCTCGATTTTCTTGCTTTCATGTTCGGTCAGGTTGGCCCTGATCCGCATATGAAGGCTGATCGTTTCCCAATCCGTATCATTGTAATCTGCAGGGGATGGAGCGATATGGCACCTATTACAGGTTTCTCCCCAGAGTTGTGCCCCTGATTTTTCTAGTTTAAACCCTTCTTCCGCGACAACCGTCTCGGAATCCGGAACATCAGAATATCCTTTCTTTGTTGAGGAACAGCTTACAACTGTAGCCCCGATTGTTGTCACAAGTATGACCCCAATCACTATTTTGTTCATTATTTTCATCTTACCCGATTTTAAATAGTCTTATTACAATCCCATGGTGTATGGCCAGAAAAAAAGCCTTTGTTATTTAACTGATTTTTCGCTTTCATGTTTTCCAGCCTTTGTTTCTCGATTAGAATCCTATGGCCCAATGCACAAACAGGCCATCTGTATTGGTCAGTCCGTCTCCATCGTGGCCCCCTTCGGTTTCGGTGGTCTGATAGCTAAGCTTGACGACAGATCGCCAACTCAACCAGTAGTTTAGACCAAATGCGTATTGCGTGGATTTTTCTTCCCACTCCGCGCCTTCGGGTGCATTGAAATCCGAATACCTGGCTACGAACTCCAGATTTTTTATGAACTTGTTTCCGGACATGGTGGGACGATAACTCAATTGTCCATAAAAGGAATTACTTTGGTTGTCAAATGAGTATTCTTCCTCATCGCCATCTTCGTGCGTTTCTATAAACGTTGCCGTATCCACGTTCGAGTTGTTGAATTGGGACTTTACATCCACTATCCCCCCAATCGCGGATATCTGTTTTACAAAAGAAAAGTCAAGGGCGAACAAAAATGCCCCAATGTCCTCGTATTCCGAGTCTTCTTCGCCCGTTCCACTTGTCGAATAGGCCGAAAAACCGATTTCTGTCGAAGAATCTGGGAAAGGCAATAGACCAAGGCGACCCCCATAGGCCTTGGCCAAGTTAGTATCTTCATAGTTCTCAAACTCTAGAATACCCGCCTCCTCCGGTTCCTCTGAACCATCTTTGATTCGTGGACCGTTGGTGGAGTATACCGAATAATTCAATTTGGGGCCTCCCAAATCAAATGCACCCCGAAGTTCTACACCAATGCCTGAAGAGGGTGCGATTCCGTCATGTCCATAGCCCAAGGGAGCATTGGGCAATCTATTTATCCATGCGGGATGTAATCTTTCCATAAATGTGCCAAAGGGCAAAAGAAATTTTCCTGCCCGAACGGTCATGTTCTTGTTGAGCACATACATCACATCGGCATACTCAAGACCGGTTTCCAACTCATCGCTTTCCAGCACAAACTCAAGTTCGGCCTCGAACATCAATCTATCCGAATGCTTGTAAAGAAAAATCGGGGCAAAGGCCGATCCCAGAAAAGTGGATTCCGTTTCATCTCCCGAATCCATGTATTCAAAACCAGTGTGGCCATAACCACGCAACATGAATTGTGTCTTGCTCGGTTCAAAAGTGTTGTAGGTCTGGCCGTACATTTGACCACAAAATACAACTGCTGTTAGTACTACTAGTAGCTTTTTCATTTCTTAAGTGTTCGGATATAATTAATAAGTTCCCATCTTTTCTTTTCGGGCAGAGCTGTCTTATAGGAAGCCATTGGGGATCGCCCTTCCGTTAGTTTCCAGTATAGTGCGCCGTCGGTTTGGGCCTGTACGTCTGAATCGGTAAAATCAGTAGGCTTTGGGGTTAGGCCCGCACCTCCCATGCCATCTCCCTTTCCTTTTGCTCCATGGCAGATCACACAGAGCATTCTATAGGTCCTCTTGCCGGATGCCGCTGCACCCGCATCACCCTTTATTGGGTTGACCAAATTATCGGCGCTGGAGGGCGCCGTCCACTTCTCTTGTGCATGGGAGTTGAACCCCACGAACAGAAAGCCCATGGCCACAATTGCCATCATGTTAGGCAAAATTCTTTTTTTGTTCATTTTTTGGTATTAAGCTGTTATCAAATCTATTTTTATTGCTTCAGGTTTATCTGCATAATTTTCTATATTATTTATATAATTTCGTCATAGAAATTACGCTCTAAATGTTCTGAATTTTTAAAGTCCGTCATGCTCATTCCCGTAATGCGCTTAAATTGTCTGGACAAATGGTTTACACTACTATAATCAAGCATGTAGGCTATGTCGGAGAAGGTATATTGCTGTAATTGTATCAATTCTTTGACCTTCTCTATTTTTAGCTTTATGAAATACTTTTCTATGGTGGTGTTTTCGGTTTTGGAAAAAAGTCTACTTAAAACCTTATAATCACGACGTATTGTGGATGCCAGGTATTCCGAGGTTTTTTCCTTTACATGGGTCGGCAGCTCCTGTATGAGCTCTATAAGTGTAAGCTTCACTTCCTCGACCAACATTTCCTCTTCGCTTTTTGCAATTTCAAATCCGTTGGAATGAATCACTTGTAGCACTTTGCTATCAATATCCTTGTTTGTACCCTCGATTATGCGTACGGAAAGTCTTCCCAATTCAAGGGAAAGCACCTTTATATGTACTTCCTCAAGTTCTTGTTTCAAGACCTTAAGGCAACGTCTACAAACCATATTCTTGATCCAGTATACTCTGTTGGATTCCATATGTATTAGTGTTAATGTTACCCGTCTGTTAAACCATTAAGAGTCTAAAAGCTCTTATTGATGATGTTGCCTGAAATGTTTGCCATTGAATTATGAGTTCGGCAAAAAGTTGGCCCAATAAGGATTATGGCCAAATACGGAAGGTGCTGATTACCCTAAGGTAATTAGCGCGAGGAATAAATCAAATTAAGAAAGTTTCGTGAAGTACAAGAATGTCCCTCTCTATCCATGGGGGGTGATAGTCCCGGAAGGGGACAATGTTGGTATCAAGTCCTTCAAAAAGATTTATATAGGTATGGAAAAACGTTTGTAAGAAGACAAACGTATCAGTGCCCAATTCCAATTGGGCATTTTTTAGGTTTTCATCTATCGACTTCACGAAAGACTGACTGCTACAACATTCTTGTGTTGCTAAGGAGCATTCCTTTGAAGGCCTTTCTTCTTGCCGCTCAATTTTCTCGTCACAAGGTTTCGCTTTGCCTAAGACCGCAAGATCTACCAACTTATCGCAACAGAAATGCATATCCGCAGTGAAGGAAGAGCCTGCGAACAGCACTATACAAGTTAGGAAAAAGGCAATTATTTTACGGTTAAGGTGTTCCACTATATAAAATTAGGTAAAAATGTTTAATTTTTTTTATTTGATTGATTTTAACAAAAAATACATAAAAAACATGTTATCAATACTTTATATTCAAAAATGGGATATTAGGCATGGTAAATTTAAAAGATAAGGTTAGACAGAAATATGATAAATGTCATATTTGTGGAGAATCAGGCTCAAAACCAATACAAGGAAGCAATCAGGGTAAGGTTGTGTGCTACCTTACATACGATTTTTGCCTAAAAAGCGTTGGATTTAGTATATGCAATAGCTATGGAACGAAAGAAATTTTTACAGAATCTAGGGGCAGGTGCAGCCCTTGCCCTTGTTTTTCCCTGTTTGAACGGATGTTCAAAAGACGGTGCGGTGGGGGGGCTTCCAGTCCCTACAGGAATTGATTTTACAGTCGATCTTGACTCTCAGGAAGGTGCCCCTTTACAGAATAATGGGGGCTTTATCTTGAAGCAATTTGTGGTGGTGGCCAAAAACTTGGAGGGGCAGTATGTGGCCGCCAGCCAGATCTGTAGCCATCAACAAACGGAAGAAGTGCGTTTCATTACCGAAGATGGGGGTATCTATCGTTGTGCAACCCATGGTGCTAGATTCGATCAGACCGGAAAACCTTTGAACGCTATTACACCCAATCCATTGAAAATTTTCAGTACGGAATTGACAGGAAATTTATTGCGTGTTTTTGAATGAGCTTTTTTATGGTTTAGGGTATAACTCTTATTGTCATCTTCTTTAGTGCAATAATCGACAGTTCCTCCAATTTACCATCCTCGAAGGCTCTATCGATTTGTTCAAAGTCAATGCTTCCCTTTAATTTAGGTGCAAAGTTTCGGTAATCCTGGATTCTGACACCATCGATGGTACGGGGATTATAGGCCTCACGGAAGCGCATCCCACCTTTACCTGTGAAGTATTTGTAAGCAAGATAATCCAGACTATAGTCGTCTGCATCGAACCAGTATAGAAAAACGTCCTCAAAATCATCACCACCACCCTCCTTTTTAAAGGTAACGCGTATTTTATGGTATTCTTTGTCTTGGATTTTGGATATTCCCATATTTTCAAACATGACAGCGGGGTCTTTGAGCCATAGGGGAAGAAAAGCGAAATAGATTACTGAATTGACCGAATTGGCATAGGCCTTTTTTCTTTTCTCGCTAAGGCTTACCAAAGTATCTGCCACATAGCGGAACAGTCCGTCATTGGTATAGACATCACGTATTTTGGTGCCATCAGACCGTCGGTTAATTCTAGTATATTCAAACCGTCCTTTGTTCCTTTTGTAGATATAGTGATAATCCCTAAAGTCAAATGAGACTTCGGCATTTTTTAGTTTTTCGGCTCCGGAATGTCTTATGGCCTTATCAATGATACTCTCTTGCCCCAATCCGAAGTTTGGACTCAAAAAGGCCAACAGTCCTAAAAGCATCCAAAAGGAAATTTGAGAATGGAATAATGGTCTCATTAGGTCTTACTTTATACGTTTTAACATCAATTGCATCAAAATCTGTGCACTTACACGGGCCTTTTTCTTTACAAAGTCCCTTGGGGTATTGTCACCAATTTCAAAGACCAAGGCCTCGGCCCCATGTTCCACAAAAAAATAATTCCGTGATACATTGGTTGGCCGCATCTTGTCACTTGGCCTGATATTGGGGTCGTACCCTTCGAGCTCAGCTTTAACTTCTGACAGCCAATCAGTCACCAAACCTGGCATATTTCCTTCCAATTTGGAGTCCACAGTATAATAGATATCGTCCCAGGTGGAATGAAAATCGATACCAAAATAAAACTTTCCTTTCGTCTGTTTCACTTTCCCTTCCATAAAGTTCTTGACCGAACGTGTTTCCGGTTGGTTAAAATTCGCCCAGTCCCGATTCAGATCGACTCCGCCGGCATTGTGTCTCCAGTGTCCGTTGTCGACCCCGTCAGGGTTCATCAATGGCACTACATAGGTCGTAAACTTTTTTCTGAAATTTTTGGCTAGCTTTGTATCCGATGCAGTGGTTTCTACAAAGGTTTTCATGGCCAGATAACCTGTTACCTCGGGTGGGTGTTGCCGTGAAATGACCATCAACATGTTTCTTGCATTTTCGTTACCAATCGCCAACAGCCCCAAATCTCTATTTTCCCTACTTTTTCCAATTTTCTTTTTTGTGATAAAAGATTTGGTCGATAGGTCTTCCGCCCAACGGGAAACATGATGCGAAGTGTGGAGCTCCTGGCCCGAAACCCAAAGCGTATCGGTGCCTATTTCCAGTTTCATATTTACTTTGACCGGAAGCGAACCTGGGCCGAACGCTCTTTCGCCTTTGTCATATTCCTTGTATCTCGTGGAATCAAGGAGGGACCAATTGACCCCATCCTTGCTCAGCTTTGGAAAGTATCGGTGCTTCCCCGATTCTTGATAGGTCAGCACCACATTGACCTGTGTCCTGTTGTTTGCCCATACCTTGAAGGCGTACCACGGACTGGTGTTAATCGGAGTGTTTTCAGGGGTTATCAATACTGTATAGGTGCTGTCGTTATTTTGAACAATACCATTGAGCCTTGACCCAACAAAATCATTGGAAAAGGTAATGCCGTTGCGGGCGAATTTGAAATTGCCCTTCCACTGTTTTTGTACCGGCCTGGTTTTGGTTGGGACCGCTGCGATTGGGGGTTGACCCTGAAATCGCTGCTCTTGGGCATAAGTTGCTGCCAAGCCCAGTAGATAGAGAAAAAGTACTTTTTTTTTCATAGAAAATGACTTAAATAACGTTTGTGTTCAACGATATTTTCTTGAAATATTCCCGTGTTGCCTGATTTACTTTTGCTGATAGGATAATGGCGGATAACATGGTTGGAATGGCCATCAAGGCAAAACTGATGTCGAAAAGACCAACGACACCTGCCATACTGGAAACCGCTCCCAAACAGATACTGAGCACATAAATGTAATTATAGAATTTTTTGTACCTGGTACCAAAAACAAATGCGATACACTTAGCGCCATAATAGGAGTAGGTAAACAATGATGTCAGGGCAAAAATGGATACAATAAACACCAAGAGTACCGCACCGAATTGGGGCATGGTCTTGACAAAAGCAGATAAGGTGACCGTCACGCCCCCAATATTCGGGTCTTGCCAGCTATCGGTGACCAATATGGCAATCGCAGTCAAGGTACATACCACTAGTGTATCTATAAAGGGCCCGAGCATGGCTACCAACCCCTCTTTTACGGGCTCCACATTTTTTGAGGCCCCATGGGCCATTGGGGCGGTACCAATACCGGCTTCGTTTGAAAAGGCCGCCCTACGTACCCCCACAATAATTATGGAACCCAAGCTACCACCAAGAACCGCATTACCGGTCATGGCATCTGAAAATACCTGTTGAAAAACCGGTAGGATCTGAGTATGGTTGACAAATAGGATATAAGATACCGAGAGAAAATACAATACGACCATTAAAGGAACCAATTTGCTGGCATAGTTTGCAATTCTTTGAATACCGCCAAAAATAACGATGGATACCAGAATGCTAATCACTACCCCTATCAGCAAAGAGGATCCGACCGAGCTTGTAAGGTCAAAAACCGGCACTAATACATCGTTCAAAACCTGGGTAAGCTGGTTCGCTGTAAAAATGGGCAGCGAACCAAAAATGCCCGCTATTGAAAAAAATATGGCAAGGGGCTTCCATCTTTTCCCCAATCCCTCTGTAATTACGTACATCGGCCCTCCCTGTACAATTCCGAAATCATCTTTCCCCCGATACATTATGGCCAAAGAGCAGGTGTAGTATTTAGTGGCCATACCGACTATTGCGCTCACCCACATCCAAAAAAGTGCACCAGGGCCTCCCATACTTATTGCCAGTGCTACACCGGCAATGTTTCCCATCCCCAAAGTAGATGACAAGGCCGTGGATAGTGCCTTGAAGGCACTGATCTGACCAACACCCGAGGTGCTGTCATATTTTCCGCGAACGACGGCTATGGCATGCCAAAAGTGTTTGAAAGGCAACAATCTGGAATAGAATAGAAAGAATATTCCACCCCCCATGAGCAACAATAATAATGGCAGGTCCCAAATCCAATTGCTAAGGTCAATAATGGTGTTCTCAACGCTTTTCAGAACACTATTCACCATGCCCATACTTCGCAGAATACCGTTTATAGCTTTCTTGATGAGCTCCATCAAGCACAATCTCCTTGCCACGGATAAATGCCATGGAAAGCGCATTAGTTTGAACGTCCAGGGCATCCCCACGTGAAACAAAGATACTCGCATCCTTGCCAACGGCTATCGATCCGATGCGGTCATCAACACCCAAGATCTTTGCAGGGTTCAGGGTGATCAATTTAAGGGCCTCTTCCTTTTCCATTCCAAAGGTTACCGCCATTCCCGCATAAAAAGGCAGGTTTCGGGAGGTTGAAAGCATTCCATAGTGGTTCAGTGCCACGGTAATTCCTTCTTGAGAGAGCAAATGGGGCAAGGAATAGTAGGCATCATAATCCATACCGTCATGGTCAGGATAATCGTAGGTGGGGGGCAGTACGACAGGTATTTTGTTTTCCTTGATAAATTCCTTTACCGAAAGCACGGGGTAAGTGGCGACCAAAACAATATTCTTGACCTGATGTGATTTAGCAAACGTAATGCCCTCTATAATTTCTTTGGGTTCCTCGGCATGCACTGCCAATACTTTCTTGCCCTCAAAAAGACCTTGTAGGGCCTCCAGCTTCAGATTGGTGGTTTTTCCATCAATGGACTTGTAGGAATGGGCTGCCGAAAACAAATTTTCAAGTTGCATTACTTTTTCATCGTAGGAACTATTTTTCTTGATATTTCTGGTATTGGTACTCTTATCGTAGGAAGTTGATATTGAAGAGGGCCAATGCAGGTGTAGGGCAGCCTCTTCTTTAAATATAGCTTCCTGCCAGCTCCACCCGTCCATTTCCATTACAGCGGAAGTTCCTGAAATCAATCCTCCAGATCGGATGGACTCTACATGTAGAATACCGTTGAAACGTAAGGTAGGGATGTGTTCCGACCCAGTGTCAAAGGCAAAAACGGTTTTAAGGCTGGGGTTGATATCCCCTTCCTCCAATTTATCATTGGAATGGGGCACGCCGCTGATCTCTTCGATACCGATCAACGAATTCAACAGTATGAACCCTGGGTATATATGTTGACCGCTCACATCTTTAGTCTTATAATCGGCTTTTTGTTCCCCTATTCCCTCTAGAGGGCCTACATAGGTGATTTTTCCTTTTTTAAAACCTACGGCCCCATTGGCAATAATTTCTCCCGTTCCGGTATGTACAGTAGCTCCCACTAGCAGTATAGGTTCGGTTTGGGTTTGGGCAGGTTTTGGCATTAATTGCCCGACAAGTTCATTGGAATAATGGAAAAATAAAATCGTGAATGGGAGAAGTATGGATATGCTCTTTTTCATCATCTAGGTATAATTATATTTATTCGGCTTGTGCTTGTTCGATATATTCACAATGAAACTCAGGCTTGGTTTTGGAAATTTTCAAAGACTTAGTTCCTGCTGAACCTTTAAAACGCATGAGTTGGATGATACGGGTACGTTCTTTTTGGTTCTGCTTTCTTAACCGTTTGTCCGTTTCGATGTCAAAGTAAACGGCTCCCTCGATAATGGTTTTTTCAGGTTTCGAATAGATTGACATGGGGGAGGCGGACCAAAGTACGACATCAGCCGATTTTCCCGTTTTAATACTACCCATGGTATCGTCCAAGTGTAATAGCTTCGCTGGGTTAAGGGTAATCATTTTCAAGGCATCTTCGGCACTTGACCCTCCATATTTGATGGCTTTGGCGGCCTCATGGTTTAGGTGCCGTATCGTTTCGCGGCTATCGGAGTTTATGGCGGTAACAACCCCCTCTTTGTCCATGATGGTGGCATTATAGGGAATGGCGTTCCGGGTTTCCCATTTGAAGTTCCATTTATCGGAAAAAGTACTTCCACCGACGCCATGAAGCTTCATCTTATCCGCTATGCGATAACCCTCTAAGGCATGGGTAAAGGTGTTCACGGTAAATCCATAGCGTTCGGCAACGTCCATTAACATCAACATCTCCTTTTGTTGATAGGAATGGCATGAAATATGTCTACTGCCCTCCACGACCTCTAGCATGGCCTTCTTTAAGATATCTTTTCTCGGTTTTGCGGTATTCTGTTTTTGTTTTCTATCAAGTTGATCATAAATGGCCCAATCCTTTTTGTAATCCAAGGCCTCGGAAAACGCATTTGAATAAAACTGCTCCAGTCCCATAAGACTTCTGGGAAAGCGAACGGATGGTGCACTTTTGGATCGTTTGGGGTTTTCCCCCAAAGCAAATTTTATGAAAGGCGCGGCATTCTGGATTTTTAGATTTTCAGGGCTCTCTCCCCATTTAAGCTTGATCAATGCCGACTGACCTCCTATGGGGTCGGAAGAACCGTGCAAGAGGTGTGCGGCCACTACACCCCCTGCCAATGCCCTGTAGATACTTGCATCCTCGGAATCCAAAACGTCCTGCATTCTGACCATACCCGAATTAGCCGCAATTTCATTGACCGAACTAATGGCGATATGTGAATGCTCATCGATAATGCCAGGGGTCAAGTGTTTGCCCGTACCATCGATTATTGTGGCGTTTTTTACGGTAAGGTCGTTCCCGATTTTGGCAATCTTACCGTTTTCCAGAAGAACATCTGAATTTTTGAGAATGCCTTCTTTTTCATTGGTCCAGACCGTTGTATTCTTGATTAGGATGGTCTCGGGCTTTATTTTTTCCTCAGATCCAAAAGCCATAAAGGGATAAATGACTTTTCCCTTCTGGACGGCTATTTTTGAAACTTCTTTTTTCGTACCGTTGTTTGTATCATCACTTTTTTTGATGGCTTTCCATGAAATATTTCTATGAAGATCTACGGTTCCGTTGCCCTTCAAAACGGTTTGGTTTCCGGATGTAGAAACCCACCCGCCCAAATTGTATTTTTTTTTATCAATCTCAAATGCAAGTCCCAGCATCTCGCCATCAATTGAAAAGGTTATATTTTGAACAGTACCTTTAGGGGCCTCCAATTGTGCCATATAACCCTTGTTTTTTGGTTGGATTTTAAGAGTGGCCGACAAACCCCTTAATTCCAATTGGTACTCGCCCAGAACAGTTTTATTGGGCGGTTGAACCACAGCATGACCCTCACCTTTAATATAGTTCTCAAGCAACATGGTGCCATCATCGAACAAATTCCCATCCAAGAGGATAAAATTGGCGAGTTTACCCTTTTCCAACGTACCGATTCTATTGGATACTTTTAAGAGGTTGGCAGGTATTGTGGTCAAGGCGGCCAGTGCTTTTTCTTGGCTAAGGCCATGGAGGACCGATTTTCTTAAATTCCGTAAAAAATCGGTAGCTTGGTTGATAGGGTGGGATGTGATGGCAAATTGAACATTGTTTTCCGCCAAAAGTAGGGGATTGAAAGGGGCCAGTTCCCAATGCTTCAGGTCCGTCAAGGATATTTTTGGCAATAGATAGGGATCAGAGACATCAAATGGCTTTGGAAAGTTCAAGGGGATGACCAAGGGAGCGTTCATACTCTTTATCTCTTCGATGCGCTGGTATTCGTCGCCCCCACCCATAATAATAAAATCTAGCTTAAATTCCTTGGCTACCTTGTTTGCCCTAAGTGCGGTTAACCAACCTTCCGTATCGATTATTTGGGGTAGGTTACGATTGTCGATGATGGCCTGTAAGGATAAATCTGTAAAAGGTTTCCATTCTTGGGAGGCATACCATTGGGCATCGTAAAATGTTTGTCGTAACAGGGCGATAGCACCCATGGGAGACACAGGATAATCTTGGGTAGAGCTCCCTTTGTTAAAAGAGTAATGGGCGGCTACCTTAGGTTGTAAGAGCATATTGTTCTCATGACCCTCCCCTAGAACAACAAGTGCCGCTGTGCCCCGGGCAATACCATCGGGTCTGAAGGTCGCCACGGTTCCGAACCCTTGCGACCTTAATTTTTTGGCCATTTTCTTGTCCACCTCAAAATTGTGGGCACCGTTATATTCTGATTTTATGGCCTCATTGGCATTGTACCCCCCTTTGGTATCCGATTGGATTTGTTCCCTTTTAACATATGGATTGCCCCTTCTCGGAATGACAACTTCCGGTTGTCCGTAATTGCTGAACATATCTATAAAGGAGGGATAAATGAAGTGTCCTTCCGCTCGTATTTCAGCGTAACCATCAGGTACTCTGATTTGGGTTCCGACAGCCTCGATTTCCCCGCCCTTTATTATTAACGTGGCATCCTCCAACGTGGTTGCCGGATCAATTACGATTGTGGCATGGGTAAATGCAAAAGCTTTCGGCCGTTCATCGGAAATATCGTTTTTGGGAAAAGTCTGTTGGCCATGGACGGCCAAAAAGGTTAAAAGAAATAAACAGTTTATCGTGAAGTTTAATTTTTTCAAAGTAATCATGTGGCTAATGTGATTTCAGGTTAGTCTTATATATCGAACCAATGGGCCAAATCTTCTTTTATTTGTTTTTCGGATTTGTGGAGAAAGGCATTGGTGTGTTTATTATATTCATATTCGCTGCCCATTTCCGTTCCCTTTTCCGATACTTCTTTTATGGCTGACAGGATATAGTCCAATTCTTCATTGGTCATCGTGGGGTGAAGCGAGAGGCGTACCCATCCCGGTTTTTCGGTAAGGTCTCCTTGGTCTATTCGGCTCGTAATTTTCTGGGATCGTTCTTTGGAAACTTCCAACAGAAGATGCCCGTAGGTACCAGCACATGAGCAGCCGCCCCTTACCTGAATGCCAAAATGGTCGTTCAACAGTTTTACCACCAAATTGTAGTGAAGATGTTCCATGTAAAAGGAGAAAACTCCGAGCCGATAGCGCACATCTTTTGCCAATACGTGCAGCCCTTTGATTTTGGGCAATTCTTCATAACATTTGCGTACCAATTCGTTTTCACGCTGTTGAATTTTTTCAACACCCATCTTCTCCTTTAGCTGTATCGCCAAGGCCGTTCTCATGGTCTGTAAAAAACCGGGGGTGCCACCATCCTCGCGAGCTTCTACACTTTCAAAGAAGCTGTGGCCGCCCCAGGGGTCCGTCCAGGTGACCGTACCGCCACCGGGATTATCAGGAATGCGGTTTTGGTATAGCGCCTTATTGAACACCAATACTCCCGAACTTCCGGGACCTCCCAGGAATTTATGGGGTGAAAAGAAGACGGCATCCAATCTTTGTGTCTTTTTTTTGGGATGCATATCAATATGGACATAGGGTGCGGAAGCTGCAAAATCCACAAAACAAAAACCCCCGTGGGCATGCATGACCTCTGCCAGTTCATGGTAGGGTGCACTCACTCCGGTAACGTTCGAACAGGCCGTAAAAGAGCCTATTTTTAGCTTTTTATCCTTATGCTTTTCCAACTCTTCTTTCAGGGCTTTTGCATCTACAAACAATTCCTTGGTAGGTTGCATTACAACCACATCTGCAATAGTTTCCAACCAAGTAGTTTGGTTGGAATGATGCTCCATGTGGGTAAGAAAAACAACTGGACGTTCGTTTTTCGGGATGGTAAAGGATTTTTTTAGTTTTTCAGGAACCTTAAGTCCCAGAATACGCTGAAATTTACATAACACCCCTGTCATGCCCGTATCGCTAGTGATAATGACATCCTCTTGCGAAGCGTTTACGTGTTTCTTGATCTGGCGTTTGGCCGTCTCATAGAGGCCCGTCATCAACTTACCCGTATAGCTGGTCTCTGAATGGGTATTCCCGACCATGGGGCCGATTCTTTCACGCATAATTTCCTCAATCGGAGCATACAATCTGCCGCTGGCGATCCAGTCGGCATATACCAAAGGTTTTGTGCCGAAGGGTGTCTTTATCTCTGTATCAATGCCGATGATATCCTTTCTGAAATCCCAAAAATAAGATTCCAAGGTTTCTTTTTCCTTTGCTATCATTTCTCTTTGAAAAAATAAAAGGCCGCCCTTGCTTAATTGAACTCCAAGATTGACTAGGTAACTAACTCAAACAATCAAAATCTGTAGCAAAACTTCCTGCTTCTATGCTTTAATCGCCAATTTGGATGTTCAACTAAGAGGACGGCCCTATACCAAGGATTTATTGCATTCTATCGTATTGGCAGCAACCCGGCAAATCATCATAAGTAGACGCCTCTGCCCTGTGGAACTCGGTATCATGGCCTATCGCCGCAATGGCCTCGGAAACCTTGTCCTTGGAAACGGCCTTGTCAGAAACAGCGATATTTACCATTTTGGTTTCTTTGTTCCATTCTGCATTGGTAACCCCAGGGACCGCTCTAGCCGCTTTCTCGATTCTTTTTTTGCACATGCCACAATTGCCCGATACCTGAAAATCAAAGGAAGCTACCGCAGTTTCGGTGGAAACCGAACTACTATCCGATTTGCGGTCGTACTGGCAACAACCTGGCAGCGCGTCATAGGCACCGTCGCTCGCCCTGCCGAACTTGGTATCGTGTCCCACTTCATTGATGGCCTTGGAAACCTCTTCCAACGAGGTTTTATTGGAATCATAGGCCATCTGTAAAATTTTCGTATCCTTGTTCCATGTTGCACTTGCCACCCCTTGCAAGGAATTGGCCGCCTTCTCGATACGTTTTTTACAACCATTACAATTGCCCAACACCTCAAACTCACTTGATTTTTCCTGCGCGTTTGACAAGAACACGGCGCAAAGGACCATAACTAAAGACACAAAACTTTTCACTTGCTTTTTCATTTAATTTTAATTTTAAGAAAATTGATATTTATTATTGATTAATGGGATTTGGAACAAAAAGACCTGGGTCTTCTGGCACGCTGGTATTGGCCAATACTTCATCCTCGGGATATAAAAACCGCTCCACTCTGCCAGGGGCCGTTGAGGTATTATTGGGAAATGGCACTGCCACCTCGTTCTCTGTTCGCAGCCTTCTGGCGTCATCAAATGGCATAAATGTTGTGAAGCCCGTAACATAACGTTCCTCAATGATCTCTCTCAATAATGCTGTATCTGAATCTATGCTGTCAACATTCTCCATACCCCCAGGGGCGAAGTCCGCAGCGGTATATGCATCATACAAAATGGGTTCCCCCGCAACACTGGAATTGAAAAAATTTCCAGTTCCCAATGCTGATCTCCAGGCATTTAAATGCCCCAAGCCAATATTGAAGCCTTGGGCACGGGCACCTGCCTCGGCCAGGATCAACAGATTTTCTCCATAGGTGACCAAGGGTTGTGGCTCCAACTCATTGGCAATACCCAAATTACCATCGGGATTCGTCTCATCTATCCGATAATATGACAGTCTGGCCGCTTCATCGGTCTTTGCATTGTTCCTCGAAATACCGCTGTTCGTATCCAAGAGTTGAATCAAGTAACTGTTGCCCGTTCCAACGCTAGGTGCATTGTTCAGTATGATCCAAAACTTATTTTTCGTGCTCGTGACATCCTCTAGATCAAGGGGGACAAAAATCATACTGTTTTCTTGCAGGGATATTCCGTTCTGTGCCGCTGCATAGGCTTGGTCATATTGCCGGGTAAGCATATAGAACCTTGCCTTTAGGGTCCAAGCGGACTGCAGCCATTTCATAGCGTTGCCATTGAACAGAAAATCCTCTAAGACCACATCTTGCGGGGTGACGTTGGATAGGTTGCTGATGGCATCATCCAATAGGGACTGCAAGGAATCGAATACTTCGGTCTGACCATCAAATTCGGGATTGTCGATGTCCAATAAGGCATTGGAATAAACAATATCCCCGTACATAGAGGCATAGTTTCCGATAATCTGTGCTTCCAAGACCCCAGTAATACCTTGATATAGTTTATTGTCGGGGGTACGGGACCTTATTTCCCGTAACGGAGTAACGACCTCTTGATAGCCGTCCCAATCAAAGTCTGTAAAGGTTACATTGTAATTGTATCGCTCCAACTCTGTTTGGTCAAAACCAATCAACTGACCGGACCAATAGCCCGCCATTCGGCTGGTCGAACCTAATAAGATGTTTATCGAGTTTAGCTCGGCCCCATTTAGAAAAAGACCTGGGTCAAGTTCGTCCAAAGTGAAGTTGTTCGGGTTCTCGTTGATATCGTCTACCAATTTTTCGCATCCAACAAATAAAAAACCGATAATTAGTATCAAGAGGATATGTTTGTTATATACTTTTTTCATTTTGTACTGTTTTAGTGTTGGTGGATTAAAATGTGGCAGTTATGTTAAAAAGAACCGAACGTGTCGACGGATTCGTAAAATAGTCCATGCCAGACGCATTGCTGATGCCATAATAACTGGTTTCCGGGTCTGAACCGATAATGTCGGTCCATAGGACAAGGTCCCTTCCCGTCAAGGATACCCGCAAACTCTTCAAAGGAAAGTTTTTGTACCTAGTTCTATCAAATGTGTATCCCAAGGTAACGTTCCGGAGTTTGGTCCATGTGGCATCCTCGATGTACAGGTCATTGAGTTTGTTGAACCCAAGGCCCCCACCACGTGTTCTATAGAAGTATTCATCGAGCAATACGTTGCCCGCTCCGAAATCGGCTACATTGCCTCTCACCGTAGTTCCGGCACTGAACACATCGCCATTCACATTTACCAAATCCTCGGTTAGGGTGATTTCGTTGCCCACATCGGCATGGGTGCCAAACCCATACATAACGATTCTTCCACGGTTGATGAAATCTCCGCCCTGTGAGTGTTCAAAGAGAAAGCTAAAGTCAAAACCCTTGAAGTTCAGTTGCATTCCGGCACCGCCCCTCCAATCGGGATTGGGATCTCCTATGACCCTTCTTTCGGTATCCACCTCAGGAAACCCGTTCTCATCCAGTGCACGGGTTCCATCTTCGTTCAAGACCGAAGCAGGGAGCCAGAACGAACTCATTGGAAATCCTTTGACAGCCTTTGAAGTGCCCCCGATATCTACCGTCTCCGCCCCAAAGATATCTACTACCAAATTCTCGTTGTTATTAAAATTGGCATTGAATGATAGTGAAAAATCCTCTTTTTCGATGAGTTTGCCCAAGAGATCAATTTCCCAGCCTTTGTTTTCTATGATACCTGCATTTCTGTAGCTGTTGTTGAAACCCGAACTGGGATTGGTTTTGACCTCGAACAGAATGTCATCTATTTCATTTTCATAATAGGTCACCCCGAGGTTCAGTTTATTTCTGAAAAAACGTAGGTCTGCACCAATCTCGTATTCCGTTTTTATTTCTGGTCTTAGATTGCGGTTACCGCTAACATCCGAAACCTCGAAAACACCACCAAAATCTTGGAAATTGGTGGTTGCTAGCGTCTCGAAACGATAAGGCCCAGGTTGTATCCCGACCTTTCCCCAGGATGCCCTCAACTTTCCAAAAAACTGTTCATCACTTTCAAAAAGGTCGCTGAATTGCCATGCCATATCCACTGAAGGATAAAAGAAGGCCCCTTCAATTGTGGAAGATGCTTCTAAGGAGGCGGATGCATTGACGAACAACTGTTCGAACAATCCAAAATTGATGAGCGCATAACCTCTATTGGTACGGATTTGACGTAAATTCCTGCTCCAGCTTGTGGAAGCATCGTCCGGATTCAAATCTGATATAGGTTGTCTGGAATCCACTACAAATGGGGTCAATCTTATGGATGATGTCGCTCTTTTTCTGTTATTGAAGTTAAAACCCAACGTTGTGTTCATATTTATGTCCGGAGTGAGATTATGCTTGGTTTTCATAAGAAGGTCAAAATTGTACTCCTTACTTACGGCCACCGTTGAACGCATGTCACCGAATCGCGACCCACCTGCTGTATTGATTGGCAAAAATTGCAACCTCTCATCGGAATAATAGTCCAATCCGCCACGAAGGGTAAAGTCAAGCCAGTTTGAAGCCCGGATATTTATTTCGGGAGTCATTAAAAAACGGTCTACCCTAGTTTCGTTTCGTTGCTCGTATATTGTCCATAATGGATTGTTGTACCCTGCATTGTTAGAGGCCCCAATCTGATTTCGATAAGATCGCTGTCTGTTCTGAAAAACATCGCCATTTCCATCGACATAGGTCCCAATGTGACCACGGATATCAAAGTCCGCGGGATTTCTCAAGAGCCCAATGTATAGACCCGTGATACTTCCACCTCCTCGTATCCTGTTGGATTTTGTGTAGGTATAGGCCACATTATTCCTGATATCCAACCAATCAGTGAGATTTACTTTGGTGTTCAATCTAATGTTCTGACGGTTATAATCGGCATTTTTAACAATCCCGTCCTGTTCCAGGATACCATAACTAAAAAAATAGGAGGCTTTTTCCCCACCTCCGGCAACTGAAAAATCGTGCTGTAGAAACGAACCGTTTCTAAATACGGCATCAAAATTCTCATCGATGAAAGTTTGCCTTGAATTTTTGGTGGCAATGGGATAATAAAGTTCACCTGAAGGAGTAACAAAATACTCTCCACTGGTGTCAAGGTCATCTTCTCCTCCCGCTCGATCCGCAATGCGGTCTCCCCATGATTCAGTCCTGTTCAAGGCCCGAACACCGTCCCGGCCTTGTCCAAACTTGTCCTGCAAGGGGACCCTTACCGATATGTCATCAATTGAATAGGTGGAACTGTATGTAAAGGTTGGCCGTCTATTAAAAGATCCTCCCTTGGTCGTAATCAAAATAACGCCATTGGCCGCCCGTGAACCCCATAAAGCGGCAGCCGAAGCTCCTTTTAGAATCTGGACATTTTCAATATCATTCTGGTTGATGTCGTTCAATCTTGATTGCTGGGTGACACTTGTACTGCCTCCTATACCGTCATCATCAAAAGAATCATTGCTAATAGGGACACCGTCAACAATAATTAAGGGGTTGCTATCACCTTCAATAGAGTTTATTCCCCTGATCTGTATATTGGCCCCAGCCCCGGGATCCCCGTTTTGTCTGGCAATACGAAGACCGGAAACTTTTCCCGAGAGGGCATTGATGACCCCTGTTTCACCGGATTTTACTATTCGCTCAGGTTCTACGGAAGAACTCGTTGCACCTGTTTCATCCTTGAGCTGTCTCGTCCCGATGGCCGTGAGGATTACCTCATTTAATTGATTGGCACTCGGTACCATCTCCAGGTTGATGACATCATCTTGACCAACGGGCACCTCAACTGTCTGAAAGCCTATGTATGAGAAGATCAAAATATCCCCGGTTGAGGCAGCTATCTTATATTTGCCATCAAAATTCGTGGATGCGCCCTTTGTAGTGCCCTTGATTATAATATTTACCCCAGCCAAGGGAACCCCCTGCTTGTCAGTGACCGTTCCTGATAATTGTTTTATTTGTTGTTCAATTGACTTTTTTTGCGGCCGGACGTCTATGTTCTTCTTAATTTTTAAGATGATATATTTTTTTCTGACCACATAATCGACATCGGTTCCCGAAAACACTTGTTTTAAAATTTCGGAAATGGTTTGTTTGTCTACATTGATCGATATTTTTCTGTTGACATCGACTTTTCTGTGGTTATAAGTGAATTTGAACTCCGATAAGGATTCGATTTTATCAAGTACCTTTTCAAGTGATACGTTTTCCTGCTTTAGCGTTATTTTTGTGTTTTGGGAGTAGGTGTTCGCATGAATTTTAAACAGTGATATGACCAATAGAAAAGTTGTAATCTTCATTTTCAAGTCAAATTTATGCGCTCTTTTTAGTGCAAAAAGCGCACCTGGCACTAATTTTTTCATAATTTTGATTAGTTTATTTGTGGTTCAATAATTTTATTTGAATCATCTTACAATCGGGAAATGTTGACGCATTTTCCGATTTTTTTTGACGACGATTCACATGCTAAATAAGAATGCTTTATTTCATTGGCCTTTGTATTTTAGGTTTACCATTAATTTTAATTAACTAATAGAGGTTTACTGATGATTATCCTATTTTTTTCAATCTGATATTCAAAAGGTGTGTCCTCCTGAAAGACTTTTAAAATTTGTTCTATGCCCTCTTCCCGATAAAAAGAGGCTGTGTACACTTGGGTGTCCAAAAAGCCATAATTGTTTTCTATGGAAACATTGAAATGGCGTTCTAGCTTCTTTTTGATACTTGAGAACGGGGTACCCCGGAAAAGTAGAATGCCGTCCTTCCAGGCTGTGTACATATCGGTATCGACCTCACTCACGCTCATGATATGCTTTTCCTTGTTATAGGCAGCCATTTGATTCGGGGCAAGTAGCAAGGGTGGTCTGGTATTACCGGATTGCGATACTTTTACGGCACCCTCCACCAAAACCGTATTGATGGCCATATCCTCTGGGTAGATTGATACATTAAATTCAGTACCCAATACCTCAATGTTTATTTGGTCCGCATTTACTACAAATGGCTTTTTCTTGTCCTTGGTAACAGAAAAATAGGCCTCTCCCGTTAAAAACACCTCTCTAGGGCCCTGCTTCATGAAGGTGACCGGATATCGAAGTGTGCTTCCCGCATTCAAGTATACCCTGGTTTTGTCGGAGAGAACCAATTCGAACATTTTTCCATAAGGTACCATCAACTCATTGTAATCAAGTTTTTTTGGTGCCTGGGAATCTTCATAAAGAATCATGTTTCCCCTTTGTGTTCCGATAACTTTTTCACCTTGGGTAAGGATCTTGTCCTTTGATTGAGCTGAAATGACCCTTACCTCCCCATTGCTCAATTTTAATTTGATGTTATCATCGGTACTGGTTGAAATCGTCCGAAGGGAAGGGCCTGTTTCAGAAATGGAGTTCTTGTACAAAAACATCAGGCCAAAAATAACTACGAAGAAGGCCGCATACCGGAAGAAGAGCGTTGTTCGTCTTCTGTAAGATTCTTTAGTGCTTTTTCGGTTGACCGCTTCAATTAGAACATCTTTCCCTTTTTTCGCATTGCCCAACTCAAAAGAGCCCTTAATCAGAGCGCTCACCCGAATATATTCGGCAAACTCCTCTTCGTTTTCCTTGACCCAGTCGCTAAGTATTCGAAGTTCGTCGGTGCTGGCCGTGTCGTTCAAATATTTAAAAATCAATGATTCGATTTTTTTATTGATCATTTTACAGATTTTAATGCTAAAAGATAGAATCCAATAGTAAGACGGGGAAATAGTTTTGTACCCTTGTTTTTTTTAATAAATATTTAGGATATTGTAAAAACTCTGTTATTTGAGTATATGAATTTAAAGTATGGAGACGAGTATGACTTGATTATTGGCCTTAATAAGGGGGATCGGCGTGCCTTTGAAATTTTGGTCCATAAATATTATAATGTTCTATATCTATATGCGCTCAATCTTACCAAGGAAAAATCTGTTGCCGAAGATCTATTGCAAGATGTGTTTCTCAACATATGGTCTAGAAAAGGCATGCTTAACATAAGTACTTCTTTAAAAAGCTTTTTATACAAATCCATTTATCACGAATTTGTCAATCACCATAGGAAAAAGAAGAAGGAAATGAACTATTTGGACACCCTTTCCACAACTACCTTAAATGCCTTTTTTCAAGAAGATACTATGCAATTGGAATCAGCTATTGAAAAAATGAAAAAAGAAATAGAAACTCTTCCGAAAAAGTGCAAGGAGGTTTTTATATTGAGCAAAAGGGAGGGCCTGACGAATGAGGAGATTTCACAATATTTGAAGATTTCAATTAAGACGGTGGAAGGTCATATATCCAATGCCTTTAAAACGCTAAGGGAGCATTTGAAAAAAACCTGAACTGGTTTTTGGGCACTGGTTGGGTCCGTCAAGTTTCTTCGTCACCTGTTATTCACCGGCTTTTATATCCTTCTTTAAAAAGCCAGGTGCCAATGTTTGTATCTTGTCATATGTTTTTTTTGCCATCACATCTTTCCGCTGGTCTATATATTGAAGATAGCGAAAGTATAGAGCCCCTACTTCTACAAATTTAATTTCGTCAATTGGTAGGCCCGAAAGATATGGGTCATTACGGGAAAAGTTATCTGAAATCTCCACAAACAGGTTTGCCAACTCCTTGCCCACGATATAGTTTGCACGCCCGGCATTGGCCTGTTGTGATAATATGGGGGCTTTAAATTCGATCGCCCTTCTGTCATCGGTGTTCAGTTCAACATGGGATAAACGGTTTCCAATGTTGTTCAGGTTGCCCAAATAAAATAGGCCGGCCATGTGACTTTTGTCCTGATTGTCCTGTCCCCCGGTGACATGCACAATATTACGGCGTAGGGTATCCTCGTCCAACTGTACACCAGCTTCCTGGCCAATTAGCACAATGCTTGCACGGGTGGCGGAAAAATCGGCCCTCCAAAGTGTCACATGGGGAAAAACTGCCGCAAATGTGGCGGCTATGGTATAGAAGTTTTCAGGGGTAAGCTGGTATAGGGGCAACCATTGGGCAAAGACCCCACCGGCCCCCAACCGCTTTTTTGCCTGCTCAAAATGCTCAAGGGAGTAAAGACTTCCCGTGCCAGCATGCCAAGGGGTAAAAAGGTCGCCCACAATGACATCGAACTGTTCCTTGGTGCCCAAAAGAAAATTTCTGCCGTCGTCGGCCACTATGCTCGCCCGACTATCTTGGAAGAGCCCATTGGCCCAAGGTGAAAAATAGCCTTGTGCAGCGGGAATGACATTGGATACCAATTCCACGGCCACGACCTTTTCCACATCATGGTAAAGTGCCGCCCCAGCGGTAATTCCCGTGCCCATACCCAAGAAAGCCACTTTTTTCGGGGCGGGATGTATCATGAGTGGTATATGGGCCTGCATTTGTTCGACCAAAACCGATTCCGAATCCCCAAGCACATAAAAGTTATCCAAGCGCATCTGAATATTTTTGGATTTACGTACGATGGAAACCACTCCATCACTGGATTGCCATGAATCCAATAGTTTTTCATCGGTTTCCAATCGCAACAACGGAGGATTTTTCAAAAGAAGTATCCCCGACACAATTAAAATCGGCAATAGCAACCGAACATTTTTCTTTTCGCCATAAAAAGAAAAAAACACCCAAACAGCAAGGATGCCATAGAAAATGGCAATAACCTTTACACTGTTCCACAGTCCAAGGATATCGAGCAATACAAAGCCCGCAATTGCTGGGCCGGCAAAGCTACCCAGCGAATTGAAAAACACCAGCACGCCTACAATACGCCCTGCCGGCCTATTGGTAACCGGAGCTGCTTTCAGCAAGAAAGGGAATACTGCGCCCAAAACAACCGTAGGTGGCAAAACAACTAAAAGAGCCAATTTAAAAACGGCCCATACATAAGTGTTCCAAGAGGCGCCCATTGCTACATACTCAAGTCCGTTTGTGGCAAGGTTGAATATAGTTGGGGAAATTCCGATGAATACCGCTGCTATGCTCAATAGAAGTACTATAACGCGGTTTGACCCCATTCTTGACCTTACCAGTAGATGTGATAAAAAGCCCCCCATCCCCAACGCCAGAAGGAACACCACAAGGATTAGAGCGAAGGAATACACCGAATTCTGCAAAACTTGGGCAAACATCTGGGTCCATAATGTTTCTGCCGACAATGCTAGTGCCCCTGATGAAAAGGCCACTATGATAAACTGGAGGTTGCCCAGTTTGGACGGACCTCCAAAAGATTTTCCCTGAGCTATGGAGGTCCTTGATGTTTTTCGAACAACAGTGGTAGGTGTTGACAGGCTATCCAGAACAACGGCAAGAAGGCCTACGGAGAACATCAGGGCCACGGCCAAGTAGTATGTAAAGCTTACCCCATACTCCAAAATGAGGTAAAATCCGGTCAGCAATGCACCCAGGGCGGCCCCAACTGTATTTACTGCATATAAAACGGTCCCTCGTTTTGAAAGTTGAGTACGATTTTTTCCAATGTACTGGGACAGGACTGGGAAAGTACCTCCCATAAGAAAAGAGGGAAGTATAAGCAGTAAGGCCGAGAAAATAAATTTCATTGGCAAAAGAATCCCCTTTGAATTCCCTAAAAAAGAAATGCTCTCCGTATAGTACATTTCATAGAATTCCAGACCCGGAACAAACAACAAGGCCGTCAACGCAACGCCCAGCTCCATAAGTCCATACATCTTAAGGGGCCTCCTAAATTTGGCAGAGGCACGGCCTAAAAACCATCCTCCAAGTGCCAGCCCAAGAAAAAAAGCGGACAAGGTTGCGGCGGTAGCATATGCCGCATTCCCGAAAACAAGACCCAGCCTGTACATCCAAATCACCTGGAATATTAGGCCGGCAGTACCGGAGAGAAAGAACAATATGCAAAGCAAAATAAAATGGTCAGCACATAAAGGTGCTTTCGTACGAATTTCTTTATTCATAAAAATATGTGCCAGGTCCTACTTGGAACGTAATAAAAATAAATTAAAAAGAGGCCTTTTTAAAGGCCTCTTTATTGATATTATCCAAAACGTCGCTAATCCAAACAACCCACATAATTGGGATTGTTTGATTCGGATTGTGGCACGGGAAATTTAAGGTTTGCACTGTATTGCCCTCCCTTGAAATAATCTCCCCATGGAAAAACTTCTGACGCGGGCATTCCATGAACATCGACCAGTCTTCTGAGATCCCCTTGCCGGTGGGCAGTGCTGAACAACCAAAAGGCACGTTCTGCGAAGTGGGCCAACAATAGGTCATCGCCGCTAATTCCTGTAAGGTCTAAATCTGATAAACCCATTGTAGCCCTAAGCCCGTTGTGAATATCTTGGACGGTGCCGGCGTCATCGGCATTCGCAGCCGCCTCCGCTTCGATTAGCCGTGCCTCGATACCTGAGGCCAAGGCAACTGGTGCACTGGAGGAGTTGAATTTCAGTTGGTTGTAATAGAGGGTAATATCATCTTGACCAAACTCCGTTCCACCGTCCCAAGGTACTCTGAGATCCATAGCAGATCTGTACATCAAGCCGTTGCCACCTTTACCATCTGCAATGGAAAATTGACGTCGAACAGTGGTCATGATGTAAATTCCATTCTCTTGTCTTCGGCTGTTGTCTGAATGCTCTATGTTGTAAACAAATTCCGTAGGTACGGTTGCCACTTCGTTAGCCGCATCATCAATCTGGCCAAGACCCAATAATGCACGTGCTTTACCGACTCGGGCCACGTTGGCCAATTTGTCGTTACCGCTTGCATTGGTCATGGCTTGGTCAAACCAATCTATGGCTGTCGTGAACATTTCTTGTTTACTCAATGGTTCACCGAAGATGAGGTCACCCCCATCAGCAGGAGCTTTACTGAAAGAAATTCCGCCACAGAACGTTTCTGCGAACAGAATATAGGAAAAGCCGACTATACTTTGCATTTCGCTTTCAATTTCAGGGTCTCCTCCAAAATTGGCAAGAAGGTCAATGGTCGTCTCGGCCCCGGACCTGGCTAAATGAAGATTTCCATATATCCTGTTCATATCAAAGTTGATGTCCTGAAGGTTTCGGGTATCAGCCTCTCGCCTGGTGGGAAAGGTACCGGAGTAATCATATTCATCAGCCATAAGTCCACTCATAACAATAAGTCCCGTAGTTGCCCCATGTCCCGCTGCCGATCCGCTCATTGCAACGGCAAGATCACCCAAGGATCCTGCACGGAGGGTCTGTAAGCCAGCCTCATTGTCAAGCGACTCAGGAGTAACTATATCAGGATCGGTAACCTCTACGATTGAATCGCAAGATATGCTCAACAATGTAAATGATATTAGTACAAGTGCACTAAAGCACAAATCGGTCAGGTTGTTTTTTGTTTTCAACATCTTTTTCATTTTCTTTTAATTTTAGTTAGAACGAAAGGTTTAGTCTGGCTTTCCACGAACGTACGGGGGGTTGGCTAAGAAACTCCTCTGTGGTAAAGTTGGCCTGCCCTTCAGAACTTATTTCAGGGTCTAGGCCCGTGTAATCGGTCCAAACACCTAAGTTTTGCCCAGAAAGTGTCAAGCTGATTCGGTCAAAACCCAATTTGTTTGAAAAACTGTTGGGTGTGTTGTATGTCAAAGATATTTCACGAAGTCTCCAAAAAGAGGCATCCTCGATATATCCCGCATTGGTGCCCAAAAATTTTGAGGCCACGGCCCTCGCCTGATCGAACAATGAAGCATTTGGGTCGTTCAGTTCACGGTTATTACTGTTCCCGTTTCTCCATGCCCCAGTGTTGTTGTAGAGCTTTTGCCCGCCCCGATAGTTTAATAGCCCTTTTATTACAAATTGATTTTCAAAAAAGCTTAATACCGGCGTGAAGGAAATATCGGTAGTCGCGAAAGGGGTGCCCAAATAGGCCACTTCACCTACCTGTATCTCATCCTGCCCAATGAAACCGTCACCATTGGCATCGCTGAAGGTGTACGTTTCATCCCAATAGCCACCGAGCGGAAAACCTTCGACATGGCGTTGCTGGCCAAATATGACCGGTTCTATCCCTTCACCCAGTTCGATCAGCTCATTGTCAATGAATGAGCTCACGATATCCAATCCTAGGAAAAACTTATCCGTCTCAATGATCCTGGTGTTGAGCGCTATTTCAAGCCCTGAGTTTTTGACGGACCCCAAATTTTCAAAACGACCTTCGCCTACTCCAAGGGATAATGGTAATTGCCTGAATATTAAAGCATCACGTGTTTTTTTATAGAAATAGGTCATTTCTAGACCTACCCGATTGGACAGCAACTTGGCGTCAAAGCCCAATTCAAGTTCCGTGGATGCCTCAGGACTTAAATCTTCATTGCCCACACTACCTATCGTAACTCCCGTAACGCTCTGGCCATCCAATGTAGCGGCAATGGGATTGAAAAATCTTAGGGCATCGTTGGTCCCTGGTTGCACCCCTGATGCGCCCCAAGCACCCCTGAGCCGCAGTGAACTGATGCCGAATTTTTCTGAGTTGTTGAAGAAGTCTTCTTCCGATATCAGCCAGGAAGCACTTACTTTGGGATAAAAAATGGAACTGAACGAAGCCCCAAACGAACTACCTCGATCGGCCCTTACGGCTCCTGTGACAAATAACTTGTCCTTAAAACTTACCTGTTCTTCCAAAAACACCCCGACTGTTCGTGATTCGATGGTCTGTTCATTGCTTTGCGTAACGGCAGCTCCAGCAATCGAATTACTTCCCGCTACCAATTGTAAGCCCGTTGCGAAGGTGCCCTGCGAAAGATTCTGTAAATATTGGAAGCCAAGAGAGGTACGGGAATTTATGTTTTCTGAAAGATTGGTTTTGTATGAGCCTACAGCATCCAAAGTATAGACAAAATCATTGAACCTGTTTGAGAACCGGGCCCCTTCATCGTAGTTTAGAAAATCAGGTGCTTCACCCGTAGGAAAGAACTGGCTGTCCCACCGCGATGTGAAGTCAAGCCCACCTGCAATCCTGATATTTAGTTTTTCATTCGGTTGCCAAAGCGTTTCAAGTCCTGTGGTAAAGCGATTTATTCTTTGGCGGGTATCAATAGTAAATAGTTCCTCTGGGGTGAACTCTCCCCAACCATTGTTGATATCAATTGATGGTGTACCGTTCAGGCCCTGCCCCATCAGACCCAATGCGAAATTATCGTTCAAGGGAAGTTCAAGGTCGCTGTTCGTATAGCCTGTGCTCAAATTGACCTTTAGACTCTCTGTAATCTTTGCCCCAAAATTCCCCCTGAAATTGGTTCGTTGTATATTATTTACGGGAAGTACGCCTTCGGAATCGGTTATGTTTCCTGAAAGGAAATAGGAGAGTGCTTCCGACCCTCCTGAAACGCTAAGCCCGGCACCATAAGACTGCCCTGTGCGAAACGGCGAGGTGCGAGGGTCGTTCAAAGGTTGGAAGGAGTTGATCACACTGGGTACAAAGGTGCCTTCCGCTGCCTCAAAATTGAAGCCTGGATTTCCATCAGCGTCAAGTGCCTGGTAGTTTCTAGGGTACGTGATTACATCTTCAACCAAGCCGCTTTCTAGAAATGCGGACCATCTTGGCTCTCCCTGTTTCCCCTTTTTCGTAGTGATTCTTATGACGCCATTGGCAGCAATGGACCCATAGAGTGTTGCCGCAGAAGGGCCTTTTATAATTTCTATCGATTCGATATCTTCCGGATTGATATCGTTCAAACGTGACGGGGACTGCCCGCCGGTCTCGAACGAAATTGAATTTGCCTCATTGTTTATCAAAACGCCATCTATATAGATTACCGGCTCATTGGATAATGATGCACTATTGGAACCTCTGATTCTGATTCGCGAACCCATGCCCGCAGAACCCCCACTGCTACTAATTTGGACACCACTGGCCTGGCCTTGGAGCAAATCGGAAACATTGCCGATAGGTCTTTGCTTCACGTCATCGCTCACATTGAGATTGGCAATTGAGTTTCCCATTTCCACCTTACGGCGTACACCGGTCGCTGTGACCACCACCTCGTTCAAATCCATCATATCGGGCTTCATGATTACGTTGATGGCCGTTTGTTGTGTCACTTCCACTTCATGTTTGGCAAAACCGATATAGGAGAATACAAGTATATCTCCCTCGGAAGCTTCAATCTCATACTCCCCATCAAAGTTGGTGGAAACACCTTTGGTGGTACCCTTAACGACGATACTCACCCCGCCTAACGGAACGTTTCCCTGGTCGGTAACCAAGCCTGTTACGGTAACAGTTTGTTGTGAAATGTGTGTGCTCCGAGGTAAGGGCGATGGATCTGACAAGGGTTTCTCATTGATTTCAACCAATACGATTAGCTTTCGCCTGACTTCAAATGACACTTTGGTATCCCTAAGAATCAAGTCCATAAGTGTATCGATTTTCACCTTGTCCGCTTTGACCGTAATCCTTTTGTCAATGTCCAAAACCGAAGTCTTGTACAGGATATTATAGTCCGTATTTTTCTCAATTTCATCAAATATGGACCCAATTGTGGCATTCTCCATATTGATTGAAATTTTGGATTTTTGCGAATACGCGTCGCTTGCATGTAATTGGAACAATGCAACAAACAAAAACAGCGCGGTAATCTTCATTTTCAGGTCTATTTTGGTCGTAAAATAGTTTTTACATAGTGCGTTTTTCATACTTTTGAGATAGTTTAAAAATTGGTCAATCAGTTTTTTAACTTTGTTTGGAATCATGGGGTTGTTAGCGCAATCCCTGATTCTTTTTTTTGGTTTATTCAGTTCATAGGCTTATTTTTTAGGGTTATTGTTATCTTCTCTTTAGTGATAGTGAAGTCAAAGTGCTTAATCCTTTGAAATGCACCTAAAACCTCCTCTATAGTTTCCGTTTTGAACCTGCCAGTATACGTTTCCTTGCCCACTCCTAAATCCTTGAGCTCAATTCGGACGTCATAATGTCTTTCAAGTTTCTTAATAATGTTCTGGAAATCTTCGTTTTTGAACAACAATACGCCCTCTTTCCATGCTACATAGCTACTGATGTCGACATTCTCCAGGAACAGTTTCTTATTGGAATTGGAGTATGAAACCAATTGATTGGGTTTCATTAACACCGCCTTGCCATCCGAAACGTCCCTTTGATCGACAGAAAGGCTTCCCTCCACCAATACGATTTTCACATGGCTGTCGTCGGCATAATTTGAAACGTTAAATTCAGTTCCCAAAACGTTGGCTTCCAGATGTCCTGTGCTTACCGAAAATGGTCTTAGCGAGTCTGAGGTAACGGTAAAATATGCCTCGCCCCGTAATGCTACATTTCTGGGTCCTCTATCTTTAAAGACCACCGGGTAGGTCAAGGAAGATCCGGAATTCAAATAAATATCCGTTCCATCGGACAGTGTTACCTGAAACTTTTTCCCATAGGGCACCTCCAACGTATTATATATCAGGGGATCCTCACTGTTTTGATTGGAAGCCAGTTTTTTGTAGGAAATTTTAGTGCCTTTTTGTTCTACGATGTAAGTGTTTGATTTAGAAACTATACCAGAATTTTCTTCATTCAAGGCTTCCCTTGTGGAACCATCTTCCAAAGTAATCGTTACTTCTTGTGTAGGGATGGTCGTTTTTGAATCGATAAAAGTATAATAGGAATACATGCCAAACGTAATGAGACCGACAAAGATGGCCGCGTATTTGAACAATCGGTTCTTCCCACGTCGTATTTTAACCGCGTTTACTTGATGGAAGTTCTTCAAAAGTTCTTCTTTCAAATGTTCTGCCTTTTCTTTTTTCATTGCCCCCGTTATTACATGGTGAAGTTCTACTTCTTGGCGAAAGGCCAATCTATTTTCTTTGGCCCAATCAACTAACAACCCTATCTCCTTTTCCGTGGCCGAATGGTTTAAAAACTTATGGATGATAATTCTTATATCCCTATTTTTCATCTGTATATTTTAAAGAAAAATCAATAGATATCCCTTAAACGACTGAATACCATAAAACCCTCGTTTTTTATCGTAAAAAACGTCAATGATATTTTTTTTTGTTAAAATTGCCTATGGATTTTGTGTTGCAAAATGGGAATTTCGAAACGGTAACAGCTTCTGCCATAGATGATAAAGGCTTTGAAATTATTATAGAATGCTATTATGATCAGGTTTTCGGCTACGCCCGAAGTTTATGCCGTAACGAATCCTTGGCAAAGGACCTGACGCAAGAATCATTCTTTAAATTATGGAAAAAAAGGAAGAATTTAAAGGAAGGTGTTTTGATTAAAGGGTGGTTGTACAGAACAGTTCGCAATGGGTTCCTGGACCATATAAAAAAATACAAGAAAGAAACCCATTTACTGGAAAAAGCATTTGCCGATACTTTGGACGATGTTGTTTCAAAAGCCCAACAGGAAGAAATACAGCGAAAAATAAGAATTGTGGAAAATGAGATTGATCTACTTCCCAATAAGTGTGGCCAAATTTTTAGGTTGAGCAAGATGGAAGGTCTGACCAACATAGAAATTGCCGGACACTTGGGCATCTCCGTAAAAACTGTGGAGGGGCATCTGACCAAAGCTCTAAGGACGTTAAGGGACAGGTTAAATGAAAAAATCCAAGTGCTATTTTTGGCCGTCAGACTTTTGTACTAAGCTGCTGGAAACCATCGACTGTTCCCATATCCCGGTTCAACAACTTCCCATATGTCAAAACCCATAGGCCATTGAAAAATTGACCCCAAAGGGATGTCCCGGCCTTAAACCGGCAGGAACCCTTGATACCGCGTAAACTTCATCCAACAGGTTTATGATATTGGCGGAAAACATAAAATGTTTGTTGTAAAAATATTTTGCCGTCATATCGATTACAAAATTCGATTCCACCCTTAGATTTGGTGCAATAGTGCCAGTTCCAGCTCGGGTTCTGAAAGCATCCGTGTAGCGTGCCCCTACATCAAGGACAAATCTCTCATGTTCCAGTCCCAAATTCAGATTGAATTGGTTTTTCGCTATGTATGGTATTTCATCTCCTGCGGTGACCGATCCAAAGATGTCGTTGTCGCTTTCAAAGGAGCTTAGAAATTCCGTATCCGTCAAGGTATAGGTAAAGGACACCGGAAGCCTGAATTTTTCAGAAGTGTTCTTCAGGAGATCGTAATCCAACAACAGTTCCGCCCCACTGACCCTCACAGCCCCCGCGTTAAACTGATCCAAACTGCCAGTGCCCCCACTAGCGGCTAGATCGCTGCCCAACAGATTTTGGTAATCATTATAAAACAGAACTACCTCGCCACGAATTCCCTTATGGTTAAAACGGGTTCCCAATTCGTAATTGATGCTTTTTTCGGCATCCTGCCCGTCGACGGTTCCGGGAGGAGAAAATCCTTTGTGCGCCCCGCCAAAAACGGACAGGCTATTGGTAAAGGTATAATTTACCCCTACTCCAGGGATCCAAACATCCACTCTGTTGAATCGCTCTGAAAGCTGCGTGCCCGATCTTGTCGTGTCGTTGGTCCCATAATCTATTCTCCCCATCTTAATGTTCTCGTATCGTAGGCCCGGGGTCAATGTGAACCTACCGATATTTAGTTTGTACAACGCATGGGCCGAAAGTGCTTTGGCATTGTTGATTCTGTTTGCATTGGCTCCCTTGGCCCCCACTGTTGTGCGTATGAGATTATTATTTGAGAAGGCATATCTGTCCACCCATTGGAATCTATCTTCCTCGTCGGAGTGGTACCTGACCCCCAACTCCAGGGTTTGGACCCAATCCGTTCCCCAGCGCAGCTTGGCAACGGACTGTATGCCCCTAGAAAGGTATGCTCTGTTATTGGCCTTAATTCCAAACACGTCGGCCGCCGTATCCGTATTTCCCAGCAGCGCTGCGTATTCCATGTTATATGTGGTAGGGTCTGAGAGCACCGTGCTTATTCCAACGCGCTGCCCCAGGTTGACGTCGTCCAATTTATACCAATTACGTTTAAATTTGTTCACGTATCCAGTGGTATTGATACTGAATACCGGAGAAAATTTAAGAAAATGCGTGAATTGGTACTGCTGGTGCTCTGAATCCATGACGTCCTCGGAAGAGGCCCGATATCTTCGATACGGGTCCAGGTCAAAATCAGTATCGGTCAAGCCCAAATAGGTTTCGTTGGCCTGTTCCTCGGAAAATTGGATTTTGAATACAAGTGCTTGGTAGATTCTGGCATCTTCATTTGTATTTATTCGGAATTTTGCCAGGTAGTCAGATTTGTCAAAACCTGTATTACCGCCCCCATCCAGATTTTTGAAACCATCGGAATTGTAATTGTAGTACTCACTTACAAATCCAAAATTCCCAAAATCATTTCCGATGACAACTTGGGTGTTCCTTGAGTTGTAATTGCCAGCCGATAGGGAAACCTGACCGCCAAATTGATCGGGAATCCGTGCCGAGATCATATTGATCGCCCCACCCGTCGTATTTGGGCCGTATTGGATCTGACTGCTTCCCTTTAGAATTTCCAAGGCCTGCATTCTGCCAAGAGTGGGAAAGTAGTACGCCGCAGGTGCGCTGTAGGGGGCAGGGGCAATTAGGACCCCATCTTCCATAAGGTTGATTTTTGCGCTCCTTTCGGGTGAAGTGCCCCTTAGGCTGATATTAGGTCGTAGACCAAATCCATCCTCCTCATATATGTTGACCCCGGGAACTCGTTTCAACGTTCTGTTGACATCGGTGTAGCCAAATCTTTTCAATTCCTTTTCTGAAATAAATTGAGCCGATCCCGTCCTGTTCCTTGCTTCGAATTCGCTCCCTAGGATTGCGTTTCCATTGACTACCACCTCATTAAGCATCTCGATTTTAGTTGTGGTCGAATCCTTTTCCATTTCATTTTCTTGAGAAACGCTATTATGCGTTACCAAAAGGACCGCAGAGGCCAACAAGAAATTCCGCATTTAATATTTATTTAGATTAGATAAAAATAAATTGCAAACCTAGGGATGTTTTTAGTGACGGCAAAATAATTATGAAGGATTGCAATTAGTTTTTTGGGTCTTCTTTTTCAACTATGCGAAATTCCCACCATGACCAATATCATGATTACTGACGTTCTTGTTTGGTTACCTTTGAAAAACAAAAAACAAAAATGATCGCCAAAATTGAAGTTGCCCTTTTTATGGTGCTCTTTTTAAATTTCTCTCTTTTTTCACAGGAGGAACTTGATGATTATGTCATAGAATATCGGGTCATTGCCAGAGGAATGTCCAGAAGAGTTGTGGTTAAGCATAAAATATTTGTTTATCACGGCACGCGAAATAACAAGACCGCAGATAGTTTGGAAATCAAGAATGAACAACGGGCAAAATTGGTTGAACTGTTGGAAGGCTTACCGTTGAAAGGGATACCTTATTTAAAGCCTCCGTCGGATAGAAGGTTGACTGATGGTGCCGCCCACGCCAAATTAAAAATATCCTTAAAAAAGAGAACCTACGAATCCCCCGGCTTTGATCATGGCAACCCTCCAGAGGAAATCAAAGATCTTGTGGAATTTGTGTTGAATATCGCTGAATCTGTTGTAAAAAAGGAATGATACGACCGTCCTTCCGTTTCTAAAATTATGTTAAACACGGTTTTCATGTTAAAATTTTTGTAGTTTTGTCACTTGAATGAAGAGGATTCTGTTTAAAATATCATCCTTTTTAATGGCACTGATTGTGCTGTTTTCTACTTTTTCCTATACGGTAAAGCAACATTATTGTTGTGATGTTTTGGTTGATTTCTCCTTCTTTGGCGAAGCGGAATCTTGTAATATTGAAGGTTCAAATCTGATGTATTCGGATGAAACAGGTTTTTCAAAAAAAGACTGTTGTGAGGACGAACTACTTGCGGTTGATGGACAGGACAAATTAAACATAACCTTTGAAAGTCTAAGCTTTGAGCAACTACAGTTCATAGCTTCCTATACGTATTCCTTTCTTAATCTGTTCGTCAAATCAACTGACAACAACACATCTTTTAATACTTATCCACCACCTTTGTTGGTAAAGGATATTTTGATTCTGGACCAGACTTTCCTTATTTGATTTTAAATAGTTGAATACATTGCCCGTTGATTGACCGTCAGGGGCTACGTACGTTTTTGTTGAATTTTTCAACACAAGTTTCAATTATTTAATAATCAAATACCATGCTAAATAAAACAATCCGTTATTTTCTTGAGAACAGGTTGATAACATTTATGCTCCTCCTTGCCTTTGTTTTTGGGGGAATCGTAACGGCCCCGTTCAACTGGGAACTTTCTTGGATGGACAGAAGTCCGGTACCTGTTGATGCCATTCCCGATATAGGTGAGAACCAACAAATTGTGTTTACAGAATGGATGGGTCAATCCCCGCAGGACATAGAGGACCAAGTTACCTATCCACTTACCACCGCCTTATTGGGTATTCCAGGGGTAAAGACCATCCGGAGCAATTCCATTTTTGGCCTTTCCAGTATTTATATCATTTTCGATGACGATGTGGACTTTTACTGGAGTCGGACCCGAATATTGGAAAAACTGAATTCGCTGCCGCCAGGTACAGTACCCAATGAAGTAACCCCTGCCTTAGGACCCGATGCCACGGCCCTGGGCCAAGTGTACTGGTACACCTTGGAAGGTAGGGACCCCAAAACCGGGAAGCCCGCAGGTGGATGGGACCCACAGGAACTTAGGACAATCCAGGATTTTTACGTGCGCTATTACCTAACTGCGGCCAGCGGTGTCTCAGAGGTGGCCTCCATCGGTGGATTCTTAAAGGAGTATCAGGTTGAAATCGATCCCGATGCCATGAAGGCCAACAATGTCGATGTAGGGATGATCATGAACGCTGTCAAGAACAGCAACCTTGATATCGGCGCGAGGACTTTGGAGTTCAACAGGGCCGAATATCTAGTTCGGGGCTTAGGGTATATCAAAAACTTATCGGATCTTGAGGAAAGCGTTGTCACCGTAAGGGACAATGTTCCCATTCGTATCAAGGACGTTGCTAAAATACAATTTGGCCCAGCGGGACGAAGGGGCGGTCTCGACAAAAGTGGTGTTGAGGCCGTTGGTGGGGTCGTAGTTGCCAGGTACGGGGCAAACCCACAGGAGGTAATCCACAACCTTAAGGACAAAATAGCGGAAGTGGCTCCAGGTCTCCCATCAAAAACCCTGGCCGATGGAACGGTTTCAAAGATAACCATTGTTCCCTTTTATGATCGTTCAGGGCTTATCCAAGAAACTTTGGGGACTTTGGAATTGGCCCTTTCCCATGAAATATTGATAAGCATTCTGGTTGTAATCGTCCTGGTACTTAATCTCAGGGCATCGGTATTGATTTCAAGTATATTGCCTGTCGGAGTGTTGATGACGTTCATCCTGATGAAATATTTTAAGGTGGACGCCAATATTGTGGCTTTATCGGGCATTGCCATTGCCATTGGCGTAATGATCGATGTCGGGATAGTCTTTACCGAAAACATAGTCAGGCATTTGGAAATGCCTGAAAACCGTGGGGCCAAGGGGAAGAAACTGGTTCAACTCATATATGTGGCCACTGTGGAGGTGGCAACCGCTGTGATTACGGCGCTCGCCACTACGGTGGTGAGTTTCTTGCCTGTATTTGCCATGCAGGCAGCCGAAGGAAAATTGTTCAGGCCCCTGGCATGGACCAAAACCTTTGCCTTGGTCTCAGCGTTGTTCATCGGGATCATGTTCATTCCGGCGATGGCAAAAGTTATGTTTTCGATCAGAATAGACACCAAAAGAACCAGTAGGGTTTTCAATGCCATTCTAATTGGTTTTGGGCTTGTTTCCCTTATTGCATATGGCAGCTTTCTTTCAATAGCCCTAATTGCCATTGGGATAAATAATCTATTGACCCAAGTACCAAATTGGAACGGTTTTGGCGGGAAAATCAGATTGCCCTATTCTGAAAAACTGGCCAATTACATCAACATTGCAATTGCCATTGTTGTTTTGGTGTACCTATTGACCATCGAATGGATGCCTTTGGGAGTCGCAAACTCGACATTTATCAACTTCATGTTTGTAATCTTGGTTGTTGGATTGGTCCTTGGGGCCTTGATGGCAATCGTGCATTTCTATCAGAGAATCTTGATTTGGTGTTTGAACAATAAATGGAAGTTTTTGTTCATTCCCATCTTTGTTGTCTTCCTTGGGATGAACATTTGGTTGGGGTTTGGTCAAGTTCTTGGGTTTATGCCCGAATTTGCTAAAAACAATGTTGTCTGGGATAAATTGGACAAAACGTTCCCTGGGCTGGGCAAAGAGTTCATGCCCGCACTGGACGAGGGTTCTTTCCTATTGATGCCGACCACCATGCCGCACTCGAGCATTACTGAAAACATGGAAGTCATTGCAACAGTTGACAAACACTTGAATTCCATACCGGAAATTGCATCCGCCGTGGGCAAATGGGGACGTGTAAATTCTGCTTTGGACCCTGCGCCCACCTCCATGTACGAGAACACCATTAACTATTTGCCCGAATATATTTTGGACGAGGATGGCCATCGGATGCGCTTTAAGGTAAACGATGAAGATGCCTTTGTACTGAAGGATGGGTCCACCTATAAATACGGGGAAGATGAATTTAGGAGAATTGGCGTTGAGCAGCTCATATTGGATAAGGACGGAGAAAATTTCAGGCAATGGCGGGAAAAGATAAAGAGACCTGACGATATCTGGAATGAAATCGTCAAGCACTCCAAATTTCCCGGGCTTACATCGGCACCAAAACTCCAGCCCATACAAACCAGATTGATCATGCTTTCGACGGGTATGCGAGCACCTATGGGCATTAAGGTATTCGGACCTACGTTGGAGGTTATCGAAAAAGTGGGCTTTGAACTGGAGAATATCCTAAAGGAAGTCCCTAGTGTGAACCCGCCTACCGTTTTTGCCGATAGGGTGGTTGGCAAACCATATTTGGAAATGAAGTTGAACAGACAGGCGATGTCACGATATGGCTTGACAATCAAAGACATGCAAATGCAACTGTCCGTGGCAGTAGGAGGCAGACAATTATCCACTACGGTAGAGGGTAGGGAGCGGTTCCCTGTTCGGGTTCGCTATGCTCGGGAGTTTAGGGACAACCCTGACGACCTCAAGAAAATATTGATTCCTACCCCCGCAGGTGTTCAGGTAGAACTGGGAGAATTAGCGGATATAGAATACGTCCGAGGCCCCCAGGTCATCAAAAGTGAGGACACTTTCTTGACCGGCTATGTCATCTTCGATATGAAGGAAGGTTATGCCGAGACGAATGTTGTAGAGGATGCCCAGGAGTTGATCGAAGCAAAAATGGAAAGTGGCGAGTTCCAGCTGCCTGCGGGGGTAACCTATCGTTTTACAGGCAACTATGAAAATCAGATAAGGGCCTCAAAACGATTGATGATCGTGGTGCCGATTTCATTGATCGTCATTTTATTGATATTGTATTTCCAGTTTAAATCAATGACCCCGGCCCTAATGGTATTCACGGGAATATTCGTTGCTTTTGCCGGTGGTTTTATCATGATTTGGCTCTATGGCCAGGATTGGTTCTTGAACTTCGGTATTGCCGGTGTAGAAATGCGAAACCTGTTCCAACTGCACACGATAAACCTGAGCGTAGCCGTCTGGGTCGGCTTTATAGCACTATTTGGCATCGCCACGGACGATGGAGTCATTATGGGCACCTACCTCATGCAGACCTTTGAAAAGGAAAAGCCCAAAACCATACAGGAAATACGGACTTCCGTTCTGCACGCGGGCTCCAAAAGGGTCCGTCCGGCAATGATGACAGCAGCTACTGCAATTATCGCTCTGATTCCCGTTCTTACCGCTACCGGTAAAGGTTCGGACGTAGTTATTCCCATGGCCATTCCGACCTTCGGTGGCATGTTGTTACAGGTAATGACCATGTTCGTTGTGCCGGTACTATACAGTATGTGGAAAGAGAAAAATTTAATAAAACAATTAAAAGAAAGCGATGTTTAGATCAACAAAGATTATTTCAATAAAGGACACCATTGTTTTCATGCTATTCGTTTTTGCATTAGGTTCTTGCGTATTCGGGCAATCTGAACTCGAAGGCTACCTAAAGCTTGCGGCTGAAAAAAATCCCGGACTAAAAGGAAAGTTCAATGACTATATGGCGGCAATGGAAAAGGTTCCCCAAGTGGGCTCCTTGCCCGATCCCACCGTCGCCTTTGGATATTTTATACAGCCCGTGGAGACTAGGGTAGGTCCCCAGGAATGGCGTTTTAATCTGGCGCAAAGTTTTCCATGGTTTGGTTTATTGAACGCAAGAGAAGATGTGGCCACGGAGTTGGCAAATGCCAAATTTGAGGAATTTGAGAACTCAAAGTCCAATCTCTTCTTTGAGGTTAAAACAGCCTATTATAATTATTATTTTATAGAAAAAGCCATTGAGATTACCCAGGAGAATATAGAAATCCTCAAGATTTTCAAAAATTTGTCCTTGGTGAAAATAGAGGCGGGGAATGCCTCTGTGGTGGATGAGCTCAGAGTGGAACTAGAACTGAACGACCTTGAAAACCAATTGGCCTTGTTCCGCGATATGAAATACGCTTTACAGGTAAAATTCAATAATTTATTGAATACAGATGCACAGGACCCAATAGCAATACCGGAGGTTTTGTGGCAAGACGGGCTGCCAGAAGGCCAATTGGATATCGTTGATGAGATATATACGTCCAATCATCAATTGAAGGCCATTGAACATAGGTTAAATGCTTTTGTAAATCAAGAAGTGGTAGCTAAAAAAGAGGGGATGCCCAAATTCAATGTGGGATTGAGCTACACCATTGTCGGGGAAAACCCCTTGTCAACGGCGGCGGATAACGGAGAAGATGCCTTTTTGTTCCCATCGGTCGGCATTTCGATTCCCCTGTACCGCAAAAAGTACAGGGCCATGGTCAAGGAAGCGCAATATTTACAAGAGGGCGAGATGCTAAAAAAGGAAGACAAGAAAAACAGCCTCAACACTATATACGAGAACACTTCCAAGGACTTCAATGACGGGGATAGAAGGATTGCCCTTAACAAAAGGCAATCTGAAATTGCCAAGAAGGTACTGGACATCCTCATTACCTCGTATTCCACGGATTCCAAGGATTTTGAGGAGGTATTGCGAATAGAAAGGCAATTGTTGCAATATGAACTGGCCTATCAAAAGGCATTAACGGATAAAAATGCCGCAGTGGCATTCATATATTACTTACTAGGAAATTAAACGCTAAAAAATCAAGACATGGAATACTTTCAGAAATACAAAAATTATTTCATCGCTGCCGGCATTCTGATTGTTGGTATACTTATAGGGAGTCTTTTTTCAGGAGGAGGTTCCGAGAATTCCCATAAAGATGGTGAACATGAATATGTCCAGGACCCGGAGACCCAACTATGGACTTGCTCCATGCATCCACAGATTAAAATGGAAAAACCTGGTAATTGTCCCATTTGTGGCATGGAACTGATTCCTCTTGAGGAATCGGATGCTTCGGAAAGTATCGCTTCCAATGAAATAGTGATGACGGAGGAAGCCATACAATTGGCAAACATACAGACCACGGTCGTCAAAGAGTCGGATGCAGCCAAAGAGATCCATTTGTTGGGCCGGGTAAAACCTGACGAACGTCTTTTATTTTCCCAAGTTTCCCATATTCCTGGTAGGATAGAGCGCTTATATGTGAACTTTACCGGGGAAAAGGTATATGCCGGGCAAAAGATTGTGCGCATTTATTCCCCGGAACTGATCTCCGCACAAAAAGAACTCTTTGAAACCATCAAATCCAAGGAGGTGTATCCTCAACTATATGCAGCTTCAAGAAACAAACTGAAGCTTTGGAAGCTATCCGACGCACAAATTGATGCCATTGAAAAATCTGGAAAAGTTCAGGAGCAGATAGATATTTTGTCAGACCATTCGGGTTACGTTATGCAACGTAACGTCGAATTGGGAAATTACATCATGGAAGGACAAACGCTTTTTGAAATTGCCAACCTGAGTACGGTTTGGGTCATGTTCGAAGCCTATGAATCCGATATTCCTTGGATCAATATCGATGACAAGGTGACTTTCGCGATACAGGCACTCCCTGGAAAGACCTTTACTGGAAAGGTCACCTATGTGGACCCCTTTGTTTCTTCGAGCACCCGAGTGGCAAAAGTAAGGGTGGAAGTAAAAAACCCCAACAATAAATTGTTGCCGGAAATGTATGCCAATGGTCGTATCACGGCAGAGATGTCCGATGTTGAGGACGCCATTATAATACCAAAATCCTCGGTACTCTGGACGGGAAAGCGGGCCGTGGTATATGTCAAAGTGCCCCACGAGAGAACCATATCATTCGTGTTTCGAGAAATTGAACTAGGTGCGGACATGGGGGATTACTATATCGTTGAATCGGGATTGGAAGCCGGTGAGGTCGTTGCCACAAATGGGGTCTTTCGAATCGATGCCTCCGCTCAACTGGTAGGGCAAAAGAGCATGATGAATCCCGAGGGCGGAGTCGTGATGACAGGCCACAACCATGGGGCAATGGACATGGGCGATGGAAACAGCACAAAGGGGAACATGGATGACGATTCCTCCATGGACCATTCCAAAATGGAAACTAAGACGGACCATTCGGCAATGGACGGGCGTCTAAAGGTCTCTGAGACATTTAAGGGACAATTGGAAAATGTGTTTGATACCTATTTGAGCATCAAGGATGCCCTTGTTAAGGATAATGGGAATATGGCCAAAACGCAGGCCGCGGCACTCTTGGATTTCCTTGCGAAAGTAGATATGAAATTATTGACGGATCATGGCGCCCACGATCATTGGATGACAATCTCAAAGGAAATAAAGAGTTCTTCGAAATCAATAAGTGAAACCGCGGATATTGAAGAACAGCGGGGGCATTTCAAACACTTATCGGCCCATTTGTCAAAAGGTGTTAGACTGTTCGGGGTCAACCAAAAGATCTATGAACAATTCTGCCCGATGGCGGACAATAACAAGGGAGCTTATTGGCTCAGCCTGGAAGAGGCGATACAAAATCCCTACATGGGAGGCAAAATGTTGACCTGTGGCACGACAGAATCGACGATAGATCAATAAGTCCTAAAATAAACCAAAAAATATGATAAAGCATGTAATTGTTTATGCATTTGCCGCCGTTGCTCTAATAGGCTGTAAAACCGAGACCGGAAAAACAAAGAATACAGAGGTGCCACGGCCGACAACGGTCGAAAACAAGAACAAGGAGGCACAGCCCAAGATGACTATGGCCCAAAATTATGAGGTAGGATCACAAGTGCCCACTGAACTGGTCTGTATGGTGAACGATGCCTATATGGGAAAACTGCAGATGCCTGTTCCCGTCAATGGAAAGACTTACTATGGTTGTTGTCAAATGTGCGTTAAGACGTTGAACAACAATGATGAAGCTAGAATGGGCATAGACCCTTTTAGTAAACAAAGAGTAGATAAAACCGAGGCATTTATTGTGCTTATGGACGTTGAAGGTAAAGTGGCCTATTTCGAATCAGAGGATAATTTTAAAAAGTTCAAAGAAGTTGGCCGAATGAACCATTAAGGAAAGTTTTCATGAAAATTGAAAATCTTTCCAATACCAGCTTTCGACGGTACGCAGAAAGATGACGATGAAATCGAGTTGAAAATGATTTTGAAAAGTACACGAAACATAAAATGATGGGCGCATATTGGTGGGCCTTGGGAATTGGGATCCTTGTGTTGATGATATCATTGGCCGTGGGCAGACTCAAAGGATGGTTGGACCGTCCCGCCGAGTGAGGGACCTACCCCAGACTGTTGTATGTTTTCAAATAGAGTTAATGAGACAGTTTTAATATCATTCCGGCCAAGATATGTACAATCGTAGAGCTAAGATGATTTTTGAAAGCTTAAAACGAAAAAAATGTTAAGGAAAATTACAATGTTGTTGTTACTTCTTGTTTCCTGCTCAGGCATTGCCCAAGTAGGAACCAATGGGGGCGATAGAAATGAAGAAGGACGACCTGTAAAGGAATACAATCTTACCATTGAAAGAAATAAGATGACACTCGGTGGGGTCACTGCTAATGCGATGACCATCAATGGGAGTGTTCCAGGACCGGTCTTGGAGTTTAAGGAAGGTGACCTCGCCCTGATTAATGTGACCAACAAAATGGATGTGGAAACCTCTGTGCACTGGCATGGGTTGATCCTCCCTAATTTTTATGACGGAGTGCCTTATCTAACAACACCACCCATTGAACCGGGCACAACCTTTCAATACAGAATTCCCATTAACCAATCGGGCACCTATTGGTACCATTCCCATACCATGCTTCAAGAACAAAAAGGGGTATATGGGTCCATTATCATTCACCCGAAAGAAAAAACATTGGAATATAATAAAGACTTGGTCGTGGTGCTATCAGATTGGACGAACGAAAAACCGATGAACGTATTGCGCAACCTTAAGAGAGGCAATGAATGGTATCAGGTAAAAAAGGGTACAGCAGTTCCTTTGGGCAGGGTCATCAAAGAAGGTGCTTTAGCTGCACAGCTCAAATTTTGGCGAGACCGTATGGAGGGTGCCGATATCTCGGATATTTACTACCCTGCATTTTTGACCAATGGTAAAATAGTGGCAGAATATCCAGAATTTAAAACCGGTGATAAAGTACGACTTCGCTTTGTCAACGCCGCCGCTTCGTCATACTATTGGGTCGATTTTGGCGGGGGTAACCCAATTATGGTGAGCAGTGACGGTATCGATGTACAGCCTGTATCCAAAAGTCGTTTCCTGTTTGGCATTGCCGAAACCTATGATGTTATAGTGACGGTACCAGATGGTACCTTAGAAGTAACGGCCACGGCACAAGACGGCTCTGGCAGCACTTCGTTACGGTTGGGTCAAGGAACCCTGTATCCAGCAAAAAGAATGGATAGGCCAGACAAAGTAGAGATGATGAAACAGATGGCCAAAATGGATATGAAAATGGGCGCCCCCGCAATGGTAGGCAATCAAAAAAAGAATACCCCAGAGGTGCTTATGGGAAAGTATGGGATGAAGATGGGTGATGGGCAAATCAAAGGCCATATGAACATGGGCAATACCGCTTTGAAGGAAGAAAGACATCAACAGCACACTATGGAGATGGGAATGGAAGACGGGCAGATGCCGGACAAAATGAAAGATAATATGCCCATGGTACAAAAAGACACTTCTTCTTTTGATTTCGGTGCCCGGAAGGCCTACTTCAACTATGATTACCTAAAGGCAAGCGAAAATACAACCTTTAAATCCGACGTTCCCGTAAACGATATTTTGTTGAATCTAACGGGCAACATGCAGCGATATGTATGGAGTATAAACGGTGTTCCTTTGTCAGAAACCGATCAACTAAAAATTAAGGGAGGTGAAGTAACAAGGATCACTTTGAACAATCTTACGATGATGCACCATCCGATGCACCTACACGGGCATTTCTTTAGGGTAATCAACAAAAACGGTGAGAGATCCCCACTAAAGCATACGGTAAACGTGCCACCGATGCAAAAAGTGGTCATAGAGTTCTACAACGAAGAGTACGGTGACTGGTTCTTCCATTGTCACGTTCTATACCATATGATGGGTGGTATGGCAAGGGTTTTTGGTTATGATACCCCACCAGATGAAAGAATGAAGAATTTTCCTGCGCAAAAAATTATCAACGAGACGGATCATTATTATTCTTGGGGATTGACTCGTGCAGGCTCGAACTTTAATGAGATCTTTTTAACCTCGAGCAATATTCGCAACGAATTTGGTTTAAGGGCAGAGTTCGATTACAACCAAAACCTTGAAGTTGAGGTGAACTACAATAGATATCTCAATGACTGGGTGCGAATATATGCGGGCATTAACAGCGAGACCGAAATACCTGATTCATTTGATGAGTTCAATACGGTTGGACTAGTTGGGGTTAAATATTTTACGCCCTATAGGTTCAATGTGGATCTGAGCATGGACCATCAATTACGCCCAAGAATTCGTCTGGATCGGGACTTCCTAATTTTCCCAAGGATTTTCCTTGAAGGTGAATATGAGTACAGGGCCGATTTCGGATGGGTCAACAAATTGGAAAATAACGCGTCTTATGAAGGAGAAACACAATGGTTGGTGGGAGTTTCATATATCCTTTCCCGCAACTTTTCCTTACAAGGGAATTATAACAATCGATATGGCTGGGGTGGCGGTCTATTGGTCCGATTTTAGCCATTATGGACCAGTATGAACAAAAAATTTAGGAACGTTTTAAACAATCTATATTAATCATAAATCAAATCATAATGAAAAAAGCAAACGTAAAAACTGGAATTTTGGCCATAGTGATGATAGCCCTAACGGCCACATCTTGTAAGGACAAGAAAAAAGAGCAGGAAGGCCAAGAAGGGCACCATACCGAACAAGTGGAAGAGGGCAGTCACAGGGACGGGACTATGGAAGACCACTCTCAAATGGATCACGGTGATATGCCTCATAACGAAATGACAATGCTGTCGTCTGATATAGTAACGGACTACCTTGCACTAAAGAATGCCCTGGTGTCCGACGATCAAGACGGGGCGGCGATGGCAGGGGGAAGACTCGAGAGCAGCCTAAAAAGCTTTAATTCTAGCAAATTTACCAGTAATCAACAGGCTGAGTTGAACGATATCATTGAAGACGCCACCGAGCACGCCGAGCATATTGCGAAAAGTGAGATTGGGCACCAGCGGGAACATTTTGACGTCTTGAGCAAAGATGTCATTGACCTTTTGGCGATCACAGGCTCAGATCGAACGCTTTATCAGGCCTATTGCCCCATGTACAATAACAACAAAGGAGCGCAATGGTTGAGTGCTACGAAGGAAATAAAGAATCCATATTATGGGGCTAAAATGTTGAGCTGCGGAAGTGTACAAAAGGAAATCAACTAAGTGAAGAAAAGCTTAAAAATAATAGTGCTTGTGCTTTTGCTTGGATTTGTGGGGATTCAGTTTTTTCCCACTTCCCAAAACCAAAGCAACACAATACCAAAAACTGATTTTATGCTAGTAAACGATGTGCCGAAACAAGTGGAGCGCATCATTACGACCTCTTGCTATGATTGCCATAGCAACAACACGGATTATCCTTGGTACAACAAAGTGCAACCCGTTGCCTGGTTTTTGGAGGATCATGTTACCCATGGCAAGGAAGAATTGAATTTTAACGAATGGGCTGATTATTCAAACAGAAGAAAGAACAGCAAGTTAAAATCAATCATAAGTCAGATAGAAAATGGAGAAATGCCCCTTTGGTCTTACACACTAATTCATAGGGAAGCAAAACTTTCGGAGGACGAGAGGAACACCGTTCTCGATTGGGTTTCAAAATTAAAGGACAGTTTATAAACTAAAAATTCAACAAATGAAGAACTTAAAAAATGGTGTAGTAACCCTGCTCATGTTGGGGACTACAATGGGCTACGCACAGCACAAAATAGAGCTGAACCATGACCATAGCAAGATGGAAATCAAAGTGGTCGAGTTGGAATTTAACGACAAGAACATCGCCAATGCCTACGAACATTATGAGCATATTAAAAATGACTTGGTCGGCGCCAACTCGGGCGATGCCCAAAAGGGAGCGGTAATGTTGAGCGAAGCGCTCGAAAAAGTCAAGAGTTCCGATGCGGCATTATCGGCCACGCAGAAAATCGCTGCTACGGATAATTTAAAGAGACAGCGAAAGGCTTTTTCCGATTTAAGTAATGAAATGGAAACCTTGTTGAAAGGAACGGTTACATCGGGAAAAATCTATAAGGATTTCTGCCCAATGGCACTCAATGGAGGCGCTTATTGGCTCTCTTCTATTGAAAATATCCGCAATCCCTACTACGGGGTGCGGATGTTAAGCTGTGGAAAGGTAGAAGAAGTAATCCAATGATAGGCACACCTTTTGGTGGAGGGAAGATTTGAGAGGTCGACTAGTCGATGAATCCCTTCCTCTAACAGGTATAGTGAGAAATATTTGTAATCAAAACCAAAATCCTGAACCAGTATGGATGCACTGAGCATAGATATTTTTGTTATCCCGACCTTTGTCCTCCTATTACTGGTGTTGGCTTATGTTCATTTTCAGGGAAAAGTCACCGATGTAAAAGAATATGGGCAATATGTTCTTAACATAGCTTCGACTGCCTTTGTGGTAAACCTGCTTTGGGAAATTGCCCATGGCACTTTGTACAAAGGATTTGAATATGACCTGAAACACATTGCATTTTGTGCCCTCGCCTCGGTTGCTGATATGCTCATGGTGCTCCTGCTTTTTTTTGGCTTTGCCATCCTGTACAAGGATGTTTATTGGTTACGGGAACTGAACATACCGCGCTTGGTAGTGTTGGTCACGGTAGGAACCATAGGCGCAATTTTGGCTGAAATATGGCATACCAGTAGAGGAGATTGGACCTACGCGGCCAGCATGCCCCTTCTTCCTTTTGTAAAGGTAGGGGTATCCCCTGTGGTGCAGTTTGCATTATTGCCGTGGTTGATATTTTCAGCTGTGGTAAAAAAGATGAAAAAACCCTAGGTAGCTGTCGCATTGTAAGTAAAAATGGTTGATTAGTTAGTTGACAATGTTGATGGATACCTAGGCAAAATTATAAAGTCAAAGTCCTGTTATGGGAGGGGAGATTTCTAATTGATTATTGGTGTATGCAATCCCTTCCCTTGACAGGCACAATGAAATTTAAGCATTATGAAAGATTGTTGTAGTTCGGGAGATAACAGTAAAAAAGATAGATACAGGCTAAAAAGGCTATTGAACTATTTCCTCTATGCCATAATAGGATTTTTAGTCCTTTGGGCACTAATCCAGCAATTAGGCAGCAACTGAAACGTGAATGCCGGCGAATTGATGTCAAATTAGGTAGGATGACGGACGATAAAAAAGAATTTATTCCCGCTTTGGGCCATGACTGGTTGACCGGGTTCTATGACTTGGCCATAAGGTTCACCATGCCTGAAAGGAAATTCAGAAATAAATTGATGGATTTTCTAGATCCTTTGGACGGTGAGGAAATCCTTGAATTTGGGTTCGGTACCGGGCAGAATCTCATTTTGGCCAATACTAAAAATGGAAGTGCCAACTATATTGGTTTGGATATTGACCCCAAGGTCAAAAATATTGCTGAAGAGAAGTTCACGAAAAATGATATTGAAATCCAGCTGGATCTTTACGGGGGCGGCGTTTTTCCGTATCCTGATAGTACCTATGATAAGGTGTTCAGTTCGTTGGTGTTCCATCAACTGGACAAGGAGGCTAAGATTTCCTGTCTAAATGAAATTTGCAGGGTGCTCAAACCCGATGGGGCACTGCTCATTGGGGATTGGGGAAAACCTAAATCCAGGTTGATGAGAGGCATGTTCTATTCGGTCCAAATTCTTGACGGTTTTGCGACCACGGCCGACAACGTAAAAGGACTTATACCGGATTTTATGGTGGCTGCTGGGTTTGAAAACGTGGCAGAAGTGGGCCACGTAAACACAAAAATTGGAAGCTACTGCTATTATCAGGGGAAAAAACCAAATTTTGGTAGGGTTTAGAAGTAATGACAATTCATAAAACATAAGAAAAATAATGAATAACCTTAAAACGATAAAAATGAAAAGAATCAAAATCTTTTTCTTGCCATTGCTGGCGGTAATGGCATTAACAGCGGTCAACGCTCAAGAACCTACGATATCCTCAGAAGAAGAGGCTGTGGTCGCAATCATGAAGAAATACAAGGAAGCCTTACAAAACAAAACCACCGAAGGCACTTTTGAACTGTTCTCCGCAGATTCAAAGGTGTTTGAGCAGGGAGGCATTGAAGGTACCTATGCGAATTATATAGAACATCACCTAGGGCCTGAACTTTCACACTTCAATCGATTTGAGTTCTCCGATTATATGATTCAAGTCGAGGTAGGTATTCCTTATGCATTTACTACGGAAACGTACACCTATACCATAGAACTTCAAGCTGAAAAAGGCGCATCACCCCGCATTATTAAAAGAAAAGGGGTGGCCACCTCAATATTGAAAAAAACTGATGACCAATGGAAAATAATTAAAACCCACTCATCTTCAAGAAATAAAAAGTAACAGTAAATGAGTCGATATATTTATTTAGGCATCGTAGTGTTTGGTCTTCTTTTTGCAAATTGTAAAGAGCAGAAAACCAAATCATTGTCAGAGCAATCGAAAGGAGCAATAACGACCGAACCTCCAAAAAAAGTATTAAGCCCACTTACTTCAACAATGGCAATGATAGGTGATGCTCACATACACATGGATTATTCATCTCCAGGAGTCAGGGATAGAATCATATTTGGGGGTTTATTGGCTTATGATCAGGTCTGGCAAGCAGGAGCTCATATGGCTACTTGGATAGAAACAAATAAAGATTTACTAATCGATAATAAAATACTTCCGGCTGGGAAATATGGTTTTTTTACGATTCCATCAAAAGAAGAATGGACCATCATTTTCAATTCCAATTGGAACCAACACGGAAAAGATGAGTACGATGAAAAGGAAGATGTTCTTCGTTTTAAGGTAAAACCCTTGATTTCGGATGAATTGACCGAACATCTAGAATATCAAATCAACAAGGTTAATGATAAAGAAGGTGCAATTTCATTGAGTTGGGAGAGAGTATCTGTAGAATTCAATTTTAAGGTAAATAACTAATATGGTAAATAGGCACTCAGCCCAGAAAATAAGAAAAGGACATCGGTATCTTGGAATTTTCTTAGGAATCCAGTTTCTGATGTGGACCATAAGTGGCATGTATTTTAGCTGGACAGACATTGACGAGATACATGGTGACCATTTCAAAAAGGAGAAAGTAAGCCAAACCGGATTCAGCAACCTGTTGGGCACACAAAGTCTCCAACTACAGGATCCAATAGAATCATTGGAGTTGCTTGAAATTGCCGGGAAGCCGTATTACTGGATCAACAAATCCAAGCTCTACGACGCGAAAACAGGTGAGTTGAAAACTAAAGTTACGCAGCACGAAGCTTTACAGGTTGCAGAAAGGCATATGCTTCCAGAACTTCAAGTGGCTGGGATTCAAATAATCAATACGGTGGGAGACCAACATGAATACCGTGGTAGGCTCCTGCCTGCTTACGAAATTACTTACGACACTCCTCAGAACCTTAAAGCCTACGTGGCCGTGAAAAATGGTGCATTCCAAACGGTTCGACACCGAAACTGGAGATGGTTCGACTTTTTATGGATGACCCATACAATGGACTATCAAACACGTGATGATTTCAACACCACTCTGCTAAGGGCATTTTCATTACTTGGATTGATTACGGTTCTGAGCGGATTCTTGTTGTGGTTCGTGAGTTCACCAACTGTACGAAAGTTGAAAAAGACCAAAAAAGTGATTTGAAGCTTAATGTGAAGAATTCAAAGCGGTATGGGAAGAGTGATTTGTTATGGAAGATAAGTGTCAAGAAGAGGAAAAGAGAAAGAAACCAGTGTTCTCAGAAAGGGTTTCCTGGCAAAAGGAGGGCCTTTATCTTTTTGTTTCAATCTTTATACTATTTGGAATATACTTAACGATCACGCTTATTCTACTTGCCCTTTTCGGGAAGTAAAATTTTTGATTCACCGGAGATGTTACGGAGCGTTGCGATTGAGAATCGTGGAAGATGGCCCTGATTACAATTTGTAGGATAAATAGTTGAATAATGAGCGATAGTAGAAGAAACAGAAGAAAGGAGGAGAGGGATTTAAAAAAAGTCAAACCAAACCCTGAGAAGGAAAGAAAGGACAGGAGGACAAAAATATACGGTATTTTGGCCTTGGTGTTGTTTTTTATTATAGCGCTAATTGCCATTTTCTTTAAGGCCATATGGGAATTCAGAGCTAAGTACGGATTTTAGTTTTTAAATAGTATGAAGTCGATTTTATACATAAAAAATATGGTCTGCCCTCGGTGTATAATGGCCATTGAAGAAATTTTGGATAAAATGGTAATTCCGTATACCAATGTCACCTTGGGTGAAATAACGTTAAAAGATGAACTTATGGGTGAAATTAAGGAAGAATTAAAAAATAGGCTTGAAAAAATCGGATTTACAATCATCAATGACCGTAAGGGACAGCTCATTGAACAGATGAAAAATTTGGTTATAAATAAGGTTCATCATTCCAAATCACTCGATGGTGTGAAGTGGCCCGAATATATGGCAGATGAATTGAATCTAGATCACAAGTATTTAAGCTCGTTGTTTTCTTCAGTAGAGAGCATCACTTTTGAACAATACATCATAAATCAAAAAATTGAAAGGGTCAAGGAATTATTGATTTATGATGAGCTGAGCTTAAAAGAAATTGCTTATCAATTGGATTACAGTAGTGTTGCCTATTTAAGCAACCAATTCAAAAAAATCACTGGGATGACACCAACGAAATTTAAGAACAGTGCCATTCAAAACAGAAATTCTTTGGATGAAGTACACTAATAAATTCCCTTGTAAAGGAGCAAGATCTGCCGTAGGTGTTCTTAATTATGTGAAACCAATTCTTCCTAACCGTTAGAAAAACGATGCAATACAAAAAACAGATTGGAAAAAATATTGTTGCGTTATTGCTCGCCTTAGCCTTAATGGCACCTGCCGCCATCCGGTTTTTTCATATGTTCGAAGGTCACGAGCATATCACTTGTGCAGAAAAAGTGACACATATCCATGAAACCGTTACAAAATGTGAGATATGCAATTTCCACCTAACCTCCATAGACTACGACCTAATCGAGTATCCAGATTTATTGCTCAGTAGAATTTTTGAAAAGGTTCACAAAGCCTTTGTTTTATCACAGTTCCATTCCTTTAATAGAACCAACACACAATTACGTGCACCCCCATTCTTTTGTTAAAAGGCGAACAAATCAGTTTCAACTTAATCAAAGAATTATATGCGTAAATATGCATTGCTAATATTGCTCTTCAGCAGTATTGCATCATTGTCTCAAAATTGTGATAATATACTTTCTGGTACCATAACCGACCTTCACGATGGTTCATTGCTCGTGGGGGCTACCCTTATTGTTGCGGGTACTGAACAGGCTGTGCAAACAGGTTTGGATGGTAGATTTGCTATTTCAAACCTATGCGATGGAACCTATTCCATACAGGTGTCCCATCCCTTCTGTTTGACCAAAGGTTTTACGGTCAAGGTATTGGGCAACACGACCAAATCATTTAAACTAGAGCACCATCTTGAAGAACTTAATCAAGTTGTGGTAGAAGGCAAGGCCTACAGCAATAAATCCAAAACAACTTTTGAAAATACGGTTTCCAAAGAAGAACTGGAACGTTTTAGTAGCGGGTCACTTGGCGACGCCCTAAATAGTCTAAGTGGGGTCTCTTCCATAAACACGGGGAACACCATTGTAAAACCACTTATAAACGGTCTTCACAGCAGTCGTGTGGTAATCATCAACAATGGGGTGCAAATGGAAGACCAGGAATGGGGTGCGGAACACGCTCCAAATGTGGATATCAATTCGGTCGGTCACCTTACCTTGATAAAAGGAGCCGGTGCATTGCAATACAGTGGTGATGCAGTGGGGGGCATAATTGTGGCGGAAGCTTTAAAGGTCCCTGTAAAAGATAGTCTCTACGGCAAAACACTGCTAACTGCGGCAAGCAATGGACGTGGTTCGTCCATCACTTCCCAATTGACAAAGAGTTATCACAATGGCTGGTACGGGTCGGTCCAGGGAACTTTGAAGCGCTTTGGCGATTTTGAAGCACCCGATTACGTATTGAGCAACACAGGTATTTTTGCACGTAACGTTTCTTTGCAAATGGGTCTCAACCGTTTTGACTATGGTGTAGAGGCCTATTATTCACTATTTAAAAACGAAATCGGTATTTTAAGAGCTTCTGTTATAGGCGGAGCCAGAGACCAGATTCGCGCTATCAATAGTCCCAGACCGTTCATCGTAAACGATTTTACATACAAAATCAATGAGCCCAGACAAGAAGTAACCCATCATCTGGCAAGAATCAAAGGCTTCAAAAGGGTTGATGGTTTGGGGAAGCTGAGCCTGCAATATGATTTTCAAAGAAACAATCGTCTTGAATTCGATATTAGGCGCGGTGACGGAAGGGGAAGAGCTTCGTTGGATTTGCAACTAGACACCCATACCTTGTTGTTGGACCTTAAGTCACGCTTATCAGATGGATTAAATCTGAAAGTAGGACTGATGGGAAAATATCAAAACAACTTTGCGGACCCGGCTACCGGTGTGCGACGATTGATACCCGACTATGACAAATATGATTTGGGTGTTTATGCAATAGCGGATTATAAAGCAAATGACCAATGGCTTGTTGAAGCAGGCGTACGTTTTGATTATGTCTATATGGACGTTTTCAAATTCTATCGAACCTCTTTTTGGGAATTGCGCAATTACGACCAGATATTCCCTGAAATAGTTATTGAGGAGCTTGAAAATCAAATTCTAACCAACCCACAATTGAATTTTTACAATGCTTCGGGAATGTTGGGTGCAACCTATTCTTTGGAAAATGATTATAACCTCTTTTTTAATTATTCCATTGCCTCACGTGCACCCAATCCCTCAGAACTCTTTAGTGAAGGCCTGCACCATTCCGCGTCCAGAATCGAACTGGGCGATTTGAGTTTTGATTCTGAGATAGGGCACAAAGTATCGATGACATTTCAAAGGGACAATGGCTTGTTTGGCATTTCAGTAAGCCCTTATATCAACTCGATTTCAAACTTTATCGTCATTGAACCTACTGAGATTAGACAAACAATCAGAGGTAATTTTCAGGTGTGGGAATATCGCCAAACCAATGCCCAATTGCTCGGCATAGATGTTGATGCGTCCTACGCTTTCGCTAAAAACTTTCGCACCAACAGCCAGTTTTCCTTAGTAAAGGGCTACGACCGTAATAGAGACGAGCCACTGATTAGTATGCCCCCCGTGAATATAAAGAACGAAATTGTTTATCAAAATACAGAGTTCAACAACCTTCGACTGTCGTTACAGAGCGAGTATTTCTTCCGTCAGAATGAATTTCCGGATAACAACTTTGAGGTCTTCATTCCGGAAACCGAGACTGTGGAGATGGTTGATGTAAGCACACCACCAAACGCATACCACTTGCTTAATTTTAATTCAAGCCTAGATTTTACTATCAACAAAAAGTCAAATCTAACGCTAGGCTTGGGCATTACAAACCTGTTGAACATATCATTTAGAAACTACCTGAACCGATTACGTTATTACGCAGATGATTTAGGTAGAAATTTTACAGTAAACCTTAAGATCAATTATTAAATACTAAAAATTAAAGATTATGAAAAATTTGAAATCTTTAACCACTTCAATTTTTGCACTAGCCTTATTTGTATCCTGTTCAAATGACGCGGATACACCAGAGCCGGTGAATGAAGAAGAACCACTAACCACCTTAACGGTTACGCTTGAACCTCAAGGCGGTGGGACTACCATTACTTTGCAGACCCGTGATTTGGATGACGATGGCCCGGAGCCTCCGGTCATTACTATTTCGGGTAATCTCACTGCTGGGGTTACCTACAATGGTACTATTGTGATTCTCAATGAAACTGTGAATCCCCCAGAAATTATAACTGAGGAAGTAGAAGAAGAAGAAGATGTGGACCATCAGTTTTTCTATACCGTTGCTGGCGGCCTTGATGTGACAACCGAGTATGGCAATTTTGATAGCAACGGAAATCCCCTTGGAACGGAATTTACGTTAACTGCGGGTGCGGCAAGCTCTGGAATATTGACGTTTACCCTTATACACCTACCCACTAAACCAAATACAGGGCTAAATGATGCCGGGGGCGAAACAGACATTGCAGCACCTTTTAATGTTACGATCGAGTAGATTTGAATTCACGACCCTTTTATTCGCTTATTAAATAGATGCCTTCCATAATTATTGGTGGAGGGTATCTTGCTCTAGGTCTTGGTAAGTAAGCGAATGTCAAAAAAATAGCCGACTGTGAGTTAAAATGTAGGGTGGCATTGCACAAAACTCGCATAAAACATATTCGCTTGATTAAATTATCGGAACAATCGTTTTTGTCTGGATTATTCTGGAAGGTTCAACGGTACATAGGCTTGAAAACCTTCCAAAAACCGGATAATTTATATCATATACTTATTTAAATACGGAAATGAACAAAATTTAACCGATGCTTAAGACTGTACAAATAGTTGCCCTGGTGCAAGGCCTTTTCCTCCTACTTGTTTTTTACAAAAGCAAAAGAAAATATAGAAAAATAAACTTTTGGCTTTTTTGTGGAAGTATTATATCAGTGTTATTGTACATAGTTGGGGATGACGATAATAACCTGTTCATGGAAGATGCAGATTGGTTCTTTTTTGACAGCTCGTTGTTTCTTACATTTCTTTTTTTATACTTCAAGTATTTTAATTCTGGCAAAGAGGTTTTTTTGAAAAGGGACTATTTGTTTTTCTTACCTAGTATATTTTTGTTTTTGAGTGAATTGTTGGAAATTTTCTCAGAACAGGAAGATGATTTTATAGAAATACCAGAGACGTTCATTGAGTTTGTGTTTTTGGGATACGTATTCCACATTGTGTACAACTTGCTAAAAACCCAAAAGGCAAATTGGATTTTGTATTTTGGCATCCCCATAGTACTAATATTGAGCGTATCAAACATAAATGGAATTCTCGATTTGTTTGAGATGGCGCCTATTGTGTTTTCCGATGACGATGATTTTAACACCTATTTGATTCTCATCGTCGCATTTTTGTTTTATGTAATAACGTTCTACTTAATAATAAAACCAAAGGAGCTTATACCAGGTGTCAAGATTACCAAATACAAATCCTCAAACTTAAAACCAGAGTCCATCAAAAACTATAAAAATGCTTTGATACAGATAATGGAAAAGGAAAAGCTTTATCTAGATCCCAGGTTGTCCATCCATAGTGTGTCAAAAAAATTAAATATTCCAAGGCTATATATTTCTGAGGTTCTTAACGTACATATGAATATCAGTTTTCAGGATTTTGTTAATGGATACAGGATTGAAGCATTTGCTGCCAACCTGCAAAATGACCAATATGCCCATTATACCCTTTTCGGAATAGCGTCGGAAGTAGGTTTTAGCTCTAAGTCCTCATTTAATGCCACTTTCAAAAAGATTAAGGGACTGACACCTTCGCAATTCAAAAATTCCCTTAATGGAAAAAATACAACTGGTACAGAATAAGTATTCTGGACAATAGGCAAGTAATCTTATATGTAAAGATTTCGTTCTTAGGGGAAATTTTAAATCCTTAGGAATGGCCTTACATGAAGAATTGAAAGAACAGGGAGACTATTTATTTAAAAACAGGAGTTGGATACCCATGATGATTGTATCAATTGGTTTAGTGGTATTTATTGACCAAAAATCTACTAACCATGTGGCAACCCATAGTTGGAACTCGGAATTATTCTATTTTACGTGCCTTGGTATTAGTTTATTTGGGTTAGCGGTTAGGGTGCTTACCATTGGATATTCACCTAATAACACTTCCGGTAGAAATACCAAAGAGGGACAAATCGCTGAAGAACTTAACACTACTGGCTTATATTCATTGGCCAGGCATCCCCTATACTTAGGCAATTTCTTTATGTGGCTCGGAGTGGCTATGCTGACTGAAAACACATGGTTTGTTATAGCTTTCATTTTGTTCTTTGCCCTTTATTATGAACGTATTATGTATGCCGAAGAAAGCTTTTTGAGACAAAAATTCAAAAGCACATATCTGGATTGGGCCACGAAGACCCCAATATTTATCCCTTCGTTGAAACATTATAAAAAAGCCAAATATCCCTTTAGTCTTAAAAAGACATTGAAACAGGAAAAAACCGGATTAGTGGCCTTATTCCTATTGTTTTGGACTTTTAGATTTATAGGTGATTCGATAAAAGCAAGGTCTATTGAAGTTAAATACGACTTTTGGTTTTATAGTGCTTTGGGTTCATTAGTACTTTATATCGTCTTAAAGATTATGAAAAAATCAAAATTCCTGACTGAGACCAATCATTGAAGAATAAGGGGGGCTACCTGAATCCATAACAAAATGGATTATTATAGGTAAGGGTATTTAAGGAATATCAAATATGGAAATCATGCACACGCCTTCATACCGTCCATCTCCCATAGTTCAATTACCGTTAAAAGGCACTCAAAACGGCTGGAAGTGCACTACCCTAAGGTAGTGCATTAGGTAGCAAACTCAAATAAGTCAAAGAATGACCTTTTAGCGCTAACATTTTTTTTACACAACTCTTAATTTCCTTGAAATATTTAATGAATTCGAGGGCACAAAAGAAAGTGACTCGAGAACATGTTGAAGTCACACTTATGTATTTGCCGGCACTAACCTTTGTATTGGAAGATGTGAAAATTGCGTGAGCTATGGTGGAATCACAATTTAATAGCGAATTACAAATTTTTTACAAAAACTTTGAAATAGCACTGGTTTGCACGCAATACGATGCATAAATTGAGTCGGACACAACCGAAACGACAGTTTATGGCTGTCTGTGAACCTGTGGGATAGCTAAACGAGAATGAAATTGATTATAATAATTAAACATAGATATACAGAATGGACAACAACGGAAAAAAACCTAATAGATATTTAAGTTTCTTCGCAATGATCGGCACTTCAATGGTTGCCATGTTTTTTTAATGTACGCACATTCCTATCAAATCATTGATCATTTCTGGTTTAGTGAAACCAGATTCTTTATGACTTTGATTATGGGCGGGTCGATGGTCATTATTATGTTACTGTACATGCTGCAAATGTATAAGGACCGAAGCAAAAACATCATAATTTTTGCCGTAGGCGTCTTGTTGATTGTAGGTAGAATATGGCTTGTCAGAAGTCAGGTTGCGGTTTCGGGTGTTTACTATATGGAAGGAATGATTCCCCACCATTTCATCGCCATTTTGACCAGTGAACGGGCTAAAATAAATGATGTCAGGGTCAGGAAACTTGCTGATGAAATTATCAAGGCGCAGCGTAAGGAAATAATGGAAATGCAGTGGTTGATAAACGATATCAAGGAAAATGGAGTAGTGGAAACAGAAAAGGAGAAAGAAAAACGGCCTATTCCCAAGTTTGAAGGATCCCTTACCAAGGAAACAGAGCATCTTACTAAATGAAGGGCAGCTCATTGCACCTAAGATTTCGCTTGTATCCAAGTTCAAAATACCGGTCAACTTACCTCTAGATATTCTTAACTTGTCATGGATAATACTTCAAAAAAAGATAAGGTCGAACCTGATTTAAAAGTTGTTGCCGAATTCAATAAATCAATCTCCGGTTGAGAAGAAGTACTTGATGAGGAACAGCAGGTCGTTTTTTCAGGGAATTCTACAACTCTTTCAGCGAATAACGTAACAGCTTTGTCGTGTTCTATTCTGAAATTTGTCTATCAGAAAATGGAACGTAGGATGGAAACGACTAATATATTCGACAACAAGGACAAAGAACAAAAAACAGGAATCAAAAAATCCTTTCCAGTTACGGGTATGACCTGTGCCGCCTGTGCCAGTAGTGTGGAGTCGATTCTTTCCCATACTGATGGCGTCAATAAGGCCACTGTAAATTTTGCCAGCAATTCTGTACTAGTGGATTATGATGAAAACATTCCTGAAGAAAAACTTCAAAACGCTTTACGCGAAGTGGGTTATGACATCATTATGGATGCCCAAGACCCCGCCGAAGCCCAACAGGAACTTCAGCGGCAACATTACGAGGATATAAAAAAACGTACCATCTGGTCGGCTATTTTAACGCTGCCCATTTTCGTTCTTGGGATGTTCTTTATGGAATGGGAACCTGGCAAATGGATCTCGTTGGTATTAACCGTTCCTGTTTTATTTTGGTTTGGACGCAGTTTTTTTATCAATGCCCTTAAACAGGCCAAATACGGAAAGGCCAATATGGACACGTTGGTGGCATTGAGTACAGGAATTGCCTTTCTTTTCAGTGTTTTCAATACCCTTTTTCCCGAATTTTGGCTGAGCCGAGGTATTGAACCCCACGTTTATTACGAAGCGGCAACCGTTATCATTACCTTTATTTCCCTTGGAAAATTATTGGAGGAAAAGGCAAAATCAAACACTTCTTCAGCCATTAAAAAATTGATGGGGTTACAGCCCAAAACGTTAAAGATTATTGAAGGTGGAGAAGAAAAGGAAATTCCTATTTCTGAAGTCCAAGTGGGGCAAACCATTCTGGTGCGGCCTGGTGAGAAAATTCCTGTTGATGGTGAAGTTTCAAAAGGGAACTCTTATGTAGATGAAAGTATGATTACGGGAGAACCTGTTCCAGTGCAAAAATCCAAAGAAGAGAAGGTGTTTGCCGGTACCGTCAATCAAAAAGGAAGTTTTCAATTCAAGGCAGAAAAAGTAGGCGGGGAAACCCTGCTTTCCCAAATCATAAAAATGGTACAGGAAGCGCAGGGCAGCAAAGCCCCCGTACAAAAATTGGTGGATAAGATCGCTGGAATATTTGTTCCCATCGTATTGGCCATATCGATTATCACCTTTATCGTTTGGATGTTCGTCGGGGGCGATAATGCATTCTCACAAGCTTTATTGACCTCTGTAGCTGTATTGGTCATTGCCTGCCCTTGTGCATTAGGATTGGCGACACCAACTGCAATCATGGTAGGAATAGGAAAAGGTGCGGAAAACAATATTCTCATTAAAGATGCTGAAAGTCTAGAGCTTGGCCATAAAGTCAATGCAGTAATCCTTGACAAAACTGGTACGATTACCGAAGGTAAACCCTTGGTAACCGATATTCATTGGGCTGAGAATAATAAGGACACAATGAAATACGAACAGATTCTTTTGGCAATAGAAACACAGTCCGAACATCCATTGGCGGAGGCCGTGGTCAACCATTTTAAGGAACAAAATGTTCAACCCACTGAAATTGCCTCTTTTGAAAGTATCACGGGAATGGGCGTTAGAGCCGAATTGGAAAATGGGAAGCAGTATTTTGTGGGTAACCATAAATTAATGGTTCAGAATGACATTCAAATCGATGCTGCATTAAAAGAAGCATCCGAAAAGCTCGAAGACGAGGCAAAAACGGTCATATTCTTTGGCGATGATGCGCAAGTATTGGTAATCCTTGCTATCGCGGATAAGATCAAGAAAACATCCAAAAAAGCGATTGCCACACTACAGGATAAGGGAATGGAGGTCTATATGCTCACGGGGGACAACAACAAAACCGCTTCAGCGGTAGCCCAACAAGTAGGGATATCCAACTACCAAGGGGAAGTATTGCCTTCGGATAAAGCTGCTTTTGTAGAAAAATTACAGGCAGATGGAAAAATAGTGGCTATGGTGGGCGACGGTATCAACGATTCCCACGCCTTGGCGCAAGCCGATGTAAGCATCGCCATGGGCAAAGGGTCGGATATTGCGATGGACGTTGCCAAAATGACCTTGATAACCTCAGATTTACAATCTATTCCCAAAGCGTTACAATTGTCAAAGAGAACTGTTTTGGGCATCCGTCAAAATCTGTTTTGGGCATTTATCTATAATATTATAGGCATCCCGATAGCGGCAGGCCTCCTATATCCGATCAATGGGTTTCTGTTGGACCCAATGATAGCAGGGGCTGCAATGGCCTTCAGTAGCGTTTCGGTTGTTGCCAATAGCCTACGGTTAAAACAAATAAAACTATAACAATTATAAATTCAGAAACTATGAAAACGTTAAAATTCAAAACGAATATCAATTGCGGTGGTTGTGTCACTAAAGTAACCCCATTTTTAAACCAACAAGAAGGCGTTGAAAATTGGGAAGTGGATACCACTAATCCTGATAAGATCTTGACCATTAAAAGTGACGGTGCTTCGGAAGAAGCGGTGAAAGCTACCTTACAAAAAGTGGGGTTTAAGGCAGAGTCTGTAGCGTAATACCCTCAATTTGATATGGCTTACGTTATCCCCTTAAGTGTCATTCTTCTTTTGATTGTTCACTTTTACAAAAAAGCACAACGGCGAAAGGTGCAGCCTTTTCCAGAGCATTGGCACGGGCTGTTGTTGGATAACGTGCTATACTATCGAAATCTTTCAAAGCAAAGGCAAGTGTTATTTCAACAGCGAATGATGCAATTTTTGAGTGAAGTCTATATTGATGGCGTACAATTGGAATTGCAAGAGCTCGACAAGATTTTGATTGCCGCAAGTGCTGTGATACCCGTTTTTGGCTTTCCAGAATGGCACTATACCAATTTAAGCGGAATACTTTTATATCCAGACAATTTCAATGAGGATTTGCAATTTAGCAGTAAAGATAAGTCACGTATTATTGGCGGAATTGTTGGAAACGGACGTTTTGAAAAGCAAATGATATTATCCAAGAAAGCATTATATCATGGCTTCAAGAACCAAAGCGATAAAAATAATACGGGCATTCACGAATTTGTACATCTCATTGATAAACTCGATGATTTCACGGATGGAATCCCAGAACGGTTGATGGAGCACCAATACACAATTCCATGGTTAAAACTGATCCATAAGGAAATGGAAGCCATCAATTTTAATAAATCCGATATAAGAAACTATGGAGGAACGAATGAAGCGGAATTTTTCGCCGTAGCCGCGGAGTATTTTTTTGAACGCCCCGATTTACTCAAAAGAAAACATCTGGAACTTTATAAAATGTTGGTGAGGTGTTTTAAGCAGGAACCAAAAAAGTGAGAATGGTTCTGGAAGAAAAAAAATATCAGGTCAATAGCAAAGAAATTAGCTAGTTGATAATTACCGGCAATATCCCATTCCATGTGAAGTCCATAACAAGGCACAAAAAAGACTTTACCTTACATAGGTTAATAAGAAAATTAACGCTCTTGGTATTGATTTCATATCGAAAAAACAACTCATATTAGGGCTTTATGGATTTCAACAAAAAAGTGAGAGGCAAGAAGGTCCTGTTTCTACAGTTCCCCATTGTATGATTTTCGTATAAGTTCGGCCTTGCTATTGATTTCCAGTTGCCTATATATATTTTTGATATGGCTTCGTACCGTATCAATACTCACATAAAGCGAATCTGCTACAATTTTATAGCTTTTCCCCTCTACAATAAGTGTGCAACTATTTTACCCTGGGGTCAATTTGACTTTTTTCGTTTCGGCAAAAATATTCTGTTATTCTGTTTTTTAGAAATTGTATTTTCAGCCATATAATGGTAAATTGAATTCCTTACCAAGTATTTCTAATTGGAAACCAACCTAATGAAATCAAAATTTCCTTTAAAAATACGACCGAACAACGTGCGTATACTTTGTGTCCTACTTTCATTGATGTGCTTGAAAATATCAACCTCCCAACAGGATAAAGCTGTGGACAGTATCATGGCAACATTATCGGCTTTAAGTATCGAAGAAAGAATAGAAGTATTGGAAGATTTATGCTACAGTACCTCCACCACCGATTTTGATTCTTCCCTTTTTTATGGTACGGCAGCATTAAATCTGGCCAAACATGTGGATGATGATTTACTATTGGGAAAATCCTTGAAAAATTTAGCGAACACCCATATGCGAGCCAGTAGGTTTGAAACCGCCATTAACTTAAACAAAAAAGCCATTGACCATTTTAAGTCAATAAATAACCAACTAGAACTTTCGGGTGTGTATAATAATTTGGGTGTTACCTACAGAAGGAAAGGGGATTTCGATAAGGCTCTCGAACACTTGTTTAAATCCCTTAAAATTAAGGACTCCCTTGGAGGAATCAATTTAACATCAGCTTATGCGAATATTGGGCAAGTTTACCGACAAAAAGGAGAACTTGAGAAAGCCCTTACCTACTTTTTCCGCTCACTTGAAATAGACAAAAAAAATGACGATCAATCCGGTATGGCCATCAACTATAGCAATATCGGCACCGCCTATGAAAATCAAGGTTCATATGATTCAGCATTGTACTATTCGGGAAAGGCCTTGGCAATTGATGAAAAGTTAAATGATAGATACGGGATAGCTATTGATTACAACAACATGGCCGAGGCCCATCTGGGGAAGAAAGAGTATCCCGTATCATTGGATTATTATCACAAATCCCTGGCTATAAAGGAAGATATGGGAAACAAAAACGGATTGACCCATACGTATCAACGTTTGGCAAAACTATACTTGGATTGGGAAAAGTATGATAGTGCACTTGTTTATGCACACAAAAGTCTTTCCATTTTGGAGGCCGTGGGCAACAAAGAAAGAAAGATGAAAACCTACGATGTTCTTTCAGAAATATATCTCGCAAAACAGGACTACAAAAATGCCATAAACGCTTTTAAGGAATATCAAAAATTTAAAGATACCATCTTTGATATTGAAAAGGAGCGTTTGGTTACCGATTTTGAGAGCAAATATGAATCAGCCCAAAAGGATGGAATCATTGAATTACAAAAAACTACAATTGCCGGTCAACAAAAAGCAAAAATGCTTTTCGGTATTCTATCAGGGCTTTTGCTTATAATCTTAACGGGATTGTACCATAACTACAACAAACGTAAAAAAAGTAACAAAGAACTTCGGGAGCTACATGAAGCTTTGGGCAAAAAGAATGCCCAGAACGAACTGCTCCTGAAGGAAATTCACCATCGTGTAAAGAACAACTTGGAAATGGTAAAAAGCCTCATCTCGCTCCAATCAGCCCATTTGGAAGATTCAAAGACCCGGGATGCCATGTTGGCCAGTCAAAACCGGGTACAGTCCATGGGTATCATCCACCAGAAGCTATACCAAGGGGATAGTCTTGGAAGTATAGAGATGAAAGACTATTTTATCAACCTTAGTGAGGGGATACTGGATAGTTTCAACGCGGAGGAAAGGATAAAAATAGAGTGCGTTATGGACAAACTGGAACTGGATATTGACACGGCAGTTCCTTTGGGACTTATTGTAAACGAACTTTTGACCAACGCCATAAAATATGCTTTTCCCAAGAACTTTGAAGGAGTGGTACAGGTAAGCCTTTCGAAAGATAATGACTCACTGCGCCTTGATGTAAACGACAATGGCATAGGAAAACGTACCGATCCGACAACCGGGACCGGTTTTGGTTCCCAACTTGTACAACTGCTCACTGCCCAACTGAATGGAAAAATGGAAGAAGAGGTTAAGGATGGCACCCATATATCTTTTACATTCAAACTAGAAACGGCCGCCTAAGAATGAACCATAACATCAAAATAATAATCGGTTTGGTAAAAAATGCCATGAGGTTTGCTCTAGTTGTGGTTTTGGTATCTTATATGGGAACCTATTCCGTGAGCGCACAAGCAAAACATGATTTCCTAAATCAAATTGAGGCTCTAAAGTGGAAAGATTTGGATAGTGCCATCGCTATCTTGAGGCACAAATATTACCAAACTCGCAAAGAGAAAGACCTTCTAAACTCTGCTCATTTGGCCATTGAAATCAGCAAACTGTACAATAGGGATAGAAAGTCCGATTCAATCAGAAAGTGGTCTATAATCGCATCGGATGCCTATGAGCAGCTTGATGATGATTGGGGTAAAGCCATGGTACTATATCAAGAGGCTTATTGGCATTTTACAACTACTAACTATGAAAAGGCGTTGGACTTAACATTGAAGGGGCTTCGCCAAATGGAAGAACTGAAAGACACCCAGGGGATTGCAGAGGGCCATCTGCTCTCTGCCACCATTTTCCACTTTACCAATAAATGGAGAGAAGGCTCAGTAGAGGGAATGCTTGCAGGTGAGAGATTTGAACAGACGAAAGACTATGTCAATGCTGCCATGGCATGGAGCTTTGCCGGACACGCCTATCGAACACTTGGTGATCTCGAAAATGCATACCGTTGTTTTAACAAAACCTTGGATATGGCCAAAAAATCAAAGAATACGGTCGTGATAGGAATGACCTTTAGGGATTTGGCATTTTTTCACAGCAATGCGAAAAATCATGATAGTTCGGAGTTCTATTTCAGAAAAGCCAAGGAAAGGATACCTCTCTATATGGAGCGACAATTGATGGTGACCGAAAATGGAATGGCATTAAATTTTTTCAACTCGGGCAAGTACCAAGAATGCATCAGTCTTGGCATGAAGGTGCTGGAAACCGTAAAAAAGAGGAATGAACTGTATTTTCTGGCCGAGGTTCCTGGATATATTGCCGTTTCTTATGAAAATCTGGGTCAATATGACAGTGCTTACAAGTACATGAAAATTAAATCGATTTATGTCGATAGCCTTTTTACCGAAGGGCAGGAAAAAGCCTTGCAGGAAATGCAGGTAAAATATGAAACCGAGAAAAAAGAGCAACAACTGGCCAACCAAAGCAGAAGCAATCTATACATCATCATTATCTGTGCAGTGCTGCTCCTTTTACTTGGGGTATTGCTTCTTTTCTATAAAAAGCGCCAAGAGAAAAATAAAGCGCTTCAAGAGCTAAACCAGCAACTGGACAAGAAGAACCAACAAAATGAACTCTTGCTCAAAGAAATCCACCACAGGGTCAAGAACAACCTGGAAATGGTAAAAAGCCTCATCTCGCTCCAATCGGCCCATTTAGAAGATTCAAAGACCCGGGATGCCATGTTGGCCAGTCAAAACCGGGTACAGTCCATGGGTATCATCCACCAGAAGCTATACCAAGGGGATAATCTTGGAAGTATAGAGATGAAAGACTATTTTATCAACCTTAGTGAGGGGATACTGGATAGTTTCAACGCGGAGGAAAGGATAAAAATAGAGTGCATTATGGACGAACTGGAACTGGATATTGACACCGCAATTCCCTTGGGGCTCATCGTAAATGAACTATTGACCAATGCCATCAAATATGCTTTCCCCAACAAAAAAGATGGCATGGTATTCATCAACCTCAAGAAAGAGCAAGACACATTGTTGCTTAATGTAAGCGATAGCGGGATTGGGAAAAGTACCGAACAACCAACAGGTACCGGTTTTGGCTCGCAACTTGTGCAACTGCTTACCATTCAACTAAATGGAAAAATGAAAGAACAGATCAAGGGAGGTACCCAAATATCATTCACGTTTAAATTGGATACTGCAGCTTGACAATGGAACATCCCGTTAAAATACTGATTGTTGAGGACGAGATGGTCATAGGGGCCAATATATCGATGCAACTCACTGAAATGGGTTTTGAAGTCTGCGGTCTATTACCTAAGGGTGAGGATGTACTGTCCTGTATTAGAAACACACAACCGGACATTTTATTATTGGATATTCAGCTAAAGGGGAAATTGGACGGGATAGAAACCGCCCGGCTTGTACGGGCCGAATTTGATGTGCCCATCATTTATCTTACCTCTAACGCGGATAGGGTTCACTTTGAAAGGGCCAAAGCGACCAAGCCTCGTGCTTTTATCTCAAAACCCTACAAAAATATTGACCTACAAAGGGCCATAGAACTCACCGTGGAGACCATTTCCAACGAGCCCAAGTCGACCAGTGGTGGTGCTCAACACCAATTTGTGCTAAACGATAGGGTATTCGTAAGAAAACGGGATAAGCTGATGGCAGTGGCCATAAAGGATATTAGGTATTTGGAAGCCGACAGAAATTACAGCAAGCTATTCACCGGTGATAAGCAGTACCTGCTGGTCGGCACGCTAAAATCCCTTGAAGATAAACTACCGCTGCACCATTTTATGCGTGTGCACCGATCATATATCATCAATGTTTCACAAATTGACGAAGTGGGCAATACCCATGTATCAGTTGCTGGAAAAATCATACCAATTAGCAAGGAGGCAAAGGCCGAGTTGTTAAAACGTCTTCGTACCCTGTGAGGAACTTTTCTCTCCCGATAAATAAAACACCTGCTTCGTACAGCGAAACAATCCCTTAGTACAAACTTCCTTGGTTTTGTTCAATTCTATTTCTATGTTGTTGCAGCAAAGAATATTACGAATCATTCATAAATCAAAACCACTATTATGAAAACCCTAAAAACAGTCGTTCTATCGGCAATTGCCCTTTTCTGTTCGGTCACTGTTGCCCAGGCACAAGACGAAGTAACCTTGGATTTTCCCAATGCCAATGCTGCTCTACAAATGGCTCAATATTACGTTCAGGGCTGGAAGGATATGGACTTGTCCAAACTCCAAAAGAACCTTGCACCTAAGGCGATGGTTTATGGTCTAGGTGCTGGCAACGATTCGTTAAACGTTGCACAGCATAAACAGTTTCTAAAAGAAAGTATGCAAACCTACACTTACAAGATTACCGATGAACTCTATCTACCTGTGAAGGTGACCAATAACTGGAATGAAGGGGAGTGGGTATTATGCTGGGGAATAAACACCGTTACGAACAAGAAAACGGGGAAAGAGAGCAGGGTGCGCTACCACACGGCTGTACTTACCGAAAACGGAAACGAGATTATGGGGGTGTACTATTTCTATGATACCGGGGATGTTATGAGAAGTCAAGGCTTTACCATTACGCCTCCCGGTAAATAATGTATGGATAAGCTATCCCGTGGCAATCAGCAAAACAGAAAAGGACACAAATCATGACATAGTTAAGTATTCCATTGGGGTATTGGGCGTTCCCGTTAAATTCTCGAGGATTCACCCTGCAGTTGACAGAACGTCTCCTAGACCAATAGAGATCGAAGAATTTTATTGTATCTATACCTTTCGAAGGGCAGTTCGGCTATTTCCATATTTCGATTTCGGTATTGTTACGAAACTGATGCATTACTTTCAGATAGTACCTGATTTTAGCAATCGCCGTTTTGCAACGCATGGGAGAATTGGACACGGGTTCAATGTATCTTTATTTTTTGGCTGGCGGCTGCCTGTTAAGGTTTCGGCCATCACTTCGAGGGTTGGCTTGTCTTATGCAATTGGATTGTTTGACCTTTTTTCTCAGGGGTATAATCAGCTATCATGGGATTTCTAACCATCAAGCACAGGAATGTAGTACATCGGAAGGGGATGGTCAGAAGCTATATTATCATCTTCGCTTTCGTCACTTTCAGGTTTATTGAGCATTTATTGATGTCTTTGGAAGCTGGTTCCCGGATGGAAGTTTTAGTACTCATGAGCAGGGCAAGTTGGGCTCTACCCTTATTTATCGGTGAATTGGATATGAAAGGAAAGACAATAAAAAAAGCATTGCAATGCAAAATCTAAAAAGGTACTGGGTTCAGGTCTTGATAGGAGCTATTATAATCCTTACCGGCTGGCTTTGTTTTGATTATTTTCTGGAAGTTTGGAGGGCCTGTACTTCCAAAATGCCCTCGAAATAATAGGCTATGAAGTATATAAAAAAAATACCGTATGCACTATTTCTAATACTTTTCACCACTTGTGGTTCTCCTAACGATAACAAGGAGAAATCAAGTACGGGAAGTGAAAAGAGCACCCCCTATTTCCTCTCCGATTCCAGTTATTACTACTTAGGTAAGAATGGTTTGGGAGTAGACGGATATGATGTTACCTCGTACTTCACCAAAGGAAAGGCCATTGAAGGTGACGATTCCAATTCTTATGAATATGAAGGTGTTGCCTACCACTTTGATAGTGAACAGAGTAGGTCTCTTTTCATCAGCAACCCTGAAAAATACCTGCCGCAATTTGGTGGGTATTGCGCGTTTGGCTTAGGAATGGAAACAGGTAAAGGCGTGGGGTTTAACAAACCGGGAAAATATCCCAGTACACCTACTTCATTTAAGATTATTGATGATAAACTCTACCTTTTTCACGATTCGCCCGACTTCCGAGCGAAGGAAAGATGGGAAGAAAACGAACTCAAGTTTCTTCGCAAAGCAGACCGGACCTGGGAGACCATACATCCAAGAAAAGAGGACGAGAAGATAACAGTACTTCGCCAAATGGCCGAATTTGAAGATGTGGAAGCCATCAGGCTCATCTGGCCGACTTACGACCACAAAAATGGGGAATCGGTAGAAGAAGTAACCTTGGCCATAATAGATGCGCTAGTAAAGGACACCAAAATCATTATCAGTTGTGCTGATGACGCCATTCGGGATGAGGCAAAAAATACCCTTACAGATATTTATCCCAATTTGACCAACCTGTTTTTTGAGGTGATCCCATCCATTGAAATTTGGGTGAGGGACATGGGACCCATTTTCGTGGAAACTGAAGGCGGTGGTCATGCCGTAGCCGACTTTAATTTTAATTCCTGGGGATATGCAGATACCCTGGATGCTGCCACCAAAATAGAAGAAAAGTATGATGAGAAGGTAGCCAAAATATTGGGTATTCCACTTATCTCAAGCCCAATGATAAGCGAAGGGGGAAACAGGGAAGTGAACGGCAAGGGAACACTGATGGTCACGGAAAAAGTGGAATCAGGACGAAATCCGACTATGTCCAGAGCCGAAATGGAAGCGGAATACGAAAGGATGCTCGGCATTAAGAATGTAATCTGGCTTGAAGAGGGGCTGGTAGAAGACACCCATACCTTTCTGGGCCCGCTGAATACAGCTGAAAAAGGTAACGCTTATACTGTGGTAACTACCAATGGGCATGTCGATGAATTCGCCCGTTTTGTCAACGATTCTACTATTCTTTTAGCAGCTGTTGATAGTACTGAACTATCAGATCCTCTTGCCAGAGAGAATCATCACCGTTTGGAGAAGAACTTCGAAATACTCTCAGGCAGTCGGGATCAGGATGGAAACTTATTTACCATCAAAAGACTACCATTACCATCCACGATTCTTACCACAATGAATCCTGGAGATTATGTATATGATTACATAAAAACATTGAATTACCAGGATGGAAGCCCTTTCCCCAAGGGAAACTCCATAACCGTGGTTGCTCCGGCCAGTTACCTCAATTTTATCATTTCAAACAAGGTCATTGTCGGGCAAAAATACTGGCGGGATGGTATGCCGGAAAGCATAAGGTTACAAGATGAAAAAGCAAAAGCAATATTGGGAGAGGTATTTCCCGAAAGAAAGGTAGTGATGATAGATGCCCTACCGGTGAATCTGGGAGGGGGCGGATTGCATTGCATCAGTATGCATCATCCAAAAATTATTTTAGAATGACCGCTGAGAATCCATAGATCAGCTATCAATAAATAGAAAATAAAAGCAAAGTTCGCACGGTTTAGAAAAGATATGAATATGAAAAAATCAACACCAAAGTACATCATGTTTTCGCTGGCAAGTCTGATATTGGCCTGTTCTCAACCAAAACCGGATGCAAAATCACCACCGAAAAATGCCTCAATAGAAGAACAACTTGATTACATCAGTAAAAAGGAAAACTTCAGCACCGAAACGGAGCGCTTACAGGCGCTCTTTGAACTGTACGCCGACAATGAGCTCAAACAACTGCCTCCTATGGGTACCTTAATGGGCAATCATACTTATGACCATCTTTGGATGGATGTTTCACCCGAAGGGTTTGATAAACGGAAGCAAATCCTAAAGCGACTTTATGAGACCAAAGATTGGTTTGATGTAGCTGACCTGTCACCCGAAAACGCCACCAACTATCAGGTGTACAATCGCAGTGTCGCTTACAGCTATTACACCAGCCAGTTTCCTAATCACTACCTCATTGTGGATCAGATCCAGAATTACAATCATTACATCGCCATGACGATGCAGTCCATGCCCATTAGAAAGGAAAAGGATTTGCAGAACTTCAAATCCAGAATGGAAGGCATTGCCAAAGTACTTGCTGATATGCAGGCATTGTTACAGAAAGGTCTGGATGAGGGCATCTCTATGCCATACACTTCGGTGGTGCAAGTGCCTGCCCAATTGGTAAGTTTGATAACGGACAATCCGGAGGAGAGTGTTTTTTATCAGCCTATAGCCATCCTGCCAGAAAGTATTGACTTGGAAGGAGGACGTTCGTTTCAGGGAGAGATTGGAAATATTATCAGTAAGGAAGTGAACCCGGCACTATTGACCTTTCACAATTTCATGAAGGATACCTACCTGCCCCGGGCTAGAAAGACGTACGGCCTCAAAGACCTGCCTAACGGTGAGGCCTGGTACAATGAGCGGATCAGTTTCCATACCACGACTGACCTGACAGCCAAAGAAATACACGAAATTGGGAAACGGGAGGTGGCCCGGATTCTTGGAGAAATGGAGCAAATTATCGAAGAATTAAAGTTTAAGGGAGACATCCAAGCTTTCAATACCTTCTTAAAGGAAGACCCACAGTTTTATTTCATCGATCCAGAGGAATTGCTCAAAGCGTATCGTGACATCTGTAAACGTATAGATCCTGAGTTGCCCAAGTTGTTCGGCATTATGCCAGTACTGCCTTATGGCGTAAATGAGACTCCTGCCTATCGAGCAAAAAGTGCTCCTTCAGCCTATTACATGCCAGGGTCCAGGGAAGGGGGAAGGGCAGGTTATTTCTATGCTAACACTTACGATTTAAAGAGCCGCCCTAAGTGGGGAATGGAAGCGCTCAGCCTACATGAAGCAGTGCCCGGCCATCATTTCCAAATTACCATTGCCCAGGAACTGGAAAACGATCCTGAGTTTAAAAAAGTCACGTTTCAATTCACCGCCTTTGCCGAAGGCTGGGGACTTTATGCTGAGAGTCTGGGTGAGGAACTCGGGTTGTACACTGACCCCTATCAACGCTACGGTAGATTAACTGAAGAAATTTGGCGTGCCATCCGCTTGGTAGTGGATACAGGGATCCATGCTTTGGGCTGGTCCAGGGAGGAAGCGATTGAGTATTTCAAAGCCAACTCCAGTATTGCCGAGCACGACATTACGGTGGAAGTAGATCGTTACATCGCCTGGCCGGGGCAAGCATTGGCCTATAAGATTGGGGAATTGAAAATCCTGGAGTTAAAAAAACAGGCCAAAGAAAAATTAGGCAATGATTTTGATATCCGAAATTTCCACGATGTGGTACTTGGTAGTGGTGTTGTGCCACTAGGTGTGCTGGAAAGCAATGTGGAAGATTGGATAGCAGGACAACTGGATCGATAAATAGAGCTAAACAAAAACAACTAGGACTATGAAAACAGTCGGAATTATTGGTAGTTCAGGCTTCATTGGAAGCCATACTACAAAGAAATTTTTAGATGAAGGATTTAAGGTTAAGGCTTCAGTCACTGACATTTCAAAAACGGAGAAATACCACCATTTGAAATCGTTAAACAATACTGAAAATTTGGAGATTGTCCAGCTAAAGGTTGAGAACAAAGAGCAATTAGAGGAGTTTGCGAGTGGCTGCAATATCCTTGTTCACGGAGGCACTCCTTTTCAGTTAGAGGTGCAGAACCCAAAAACTGAACTGCTTGACCCCACCATAGAGGGGACTAAAAATTTCCTGGAAGTTCTTAATACCGCGTCGGGTATTGAAAAGGTTGTCTTTGTCGCTTCGGTGGGAGCCTACAATACCAATTTTCCTTTGCCTCCGGATGGCCTAGGGCCTGACGATACGATTGACGAAGAACACACCCCCTTTATCAGCGAGGAAAGCCATCCCTATGCACAAGCCAAGTTCATCGCAAACCAGACAGTGGAAAAGTATATTAAGGAGCATCCAGCTATAGATTTTGAAATCACCAGTGTTTCACCTGTTGGGGTGATGGGCAAGGCATTATCCAAAAGGGAGGATTCGACTTCTTCAGGACTACAATTCTTATTTAAGAACAGGATAGCCCCCAATCCTTTTATCCAAATGATCTATGAGACAGATGCTGAGTTTGCACTTGTGGATGTGAAGGACGTAGCAGAAGGCGTTTATCGTGCGGCTGTTAAAAAAGGTCTGCACGGGAAAAATTACTTGCTCAGTAGCGAAAGCTGGAAGGTGTCCGATATCTCCGCCTTGCTCAATGGCGAGAAACCAAAAGGAAACGCAAAGATCGTTTATAAAAATGATGCGGCTAAAAGGGATTTGGGAATTGAGTTCAATTCAGCGATAGTTCCTCTAACGGAATTTAGCAACAAAGCAGTGAAAAGCACACACAAATAAAACGATGGATGTACAACAATTTGTAAAGGAGCTCAACAACGACTTTTTCAATGGAAGACTTTCCGCGGCATTTACGGAGCAATTGCTACAATTGCCCATGGACAGGCCCGATGTATTCGCCATGATGCGGCGCATGTTCAGCTTTATGAATCAGGCCGACTTTCCAGCGCTAGATGCATCCGTCATGATGGGTGAAGTATTGGGTGCACTGCTGGCTCGCATACTGCCAGGGGCATGGGAAGGCCGGGTGCCCCCCATAACCGTGCCAGGTCGTCATAAAGTCATCGATGAGTATATACAAAACAGAATAGGAAATACAGCGGGAAGCAAGTCAATGCTGGACATAGGCTGCGGATTTCCACCATATACTACCCTGGACTCCAGCAAGCTTCTTTCTGACTGGAAAATTATAGCAGCAGACCCATCATTACCTGTTTACTTGGTATACGATGAACAGGAAAATTATGCCACCTTAGACGCAGAGAAAAATGTAATATACTTCCAACCGTCCATCCCGTCTGTTGAGAACTGGAACGAACTGCTATCAGATACAAAGGCGACAAAAGACCGTTTTAAAAAACTCCTGGACCAACTGCTCGCTCAACCACATACATCGCCCAATGGTTACCCTCGATTGGAAATCGACCCTATTAAAACCTATGAAACCGATAAGCTGACCTTCTTGCGGGGAGGTATCGGCCAAGTGGAAATGGAACCAGTGGATTGTATCCGTTGCTTCAATGTGCTTTATTATTTTGATGATGCTTTTTTCCAAAACGCACTTCAATGGTTTTCAACTAAAACCAAAGAAGGCGGGTTGGTCCTGATAGGCGGTAATTGGGCGGCATCTTCGGAGTGCTACTACCATGTATACCAGAAGGAGGACGGCCACCTTATTGAAAAGGAGTTTGCTTTCAGCATTGACACACTGTGCCCATTTGGCGTGGTTACATGGTATGCCAATCATGATGGCGACATGCAGACCTCACAGCTGATGCATTTGCTCGGCATCATCCGTAAAGACAAGTTTTTCATGGATGAATTTTACGCCCTCAATGATGAACTAAGGGCTAATTATCGGTTGTGCCCCCGTGATGATGACGGTTATTATGGCAATGTTGACCCGTCTATATCACCCCTTGAACTATGGCAATTGGTGGAAAAGATCATCAATGAACTAAACGAAGCTGGTTTTAACCATAAAGCAGCTGAAGTTCTCAACCAGGCAGGCCTAAAGGCACGGATCAATGAGGTGGGGCATATAGCAATTGACAACACATTAAATAACTGCAAATGAAATTTAAGCTAAAACACTATTTGGCAATTGGAATAGTTGCCTTGAGCATCAATTCGGCATTTGCACAAGACAATGTGCTTGAATACATCAAGGATTATCCAAAGCTGGAACAGTTCAGATTAATGTACGCATGGTTGGAAAATAATGAATTAGGCACGCTTTTATTCTCTGGCTTGTCGAACGCTGAAACAAAAACAAAAAACGTTCAGGCAAGTTTAGATTATGGCTCTAGTTGGTTTAGTATATCTGACGCTCCGGCTACTATCAATGTTCCTAAGTATGACATGAAACACAATATACCAGGGGTTTTTGTTAATCCAGAGAACCCCATTCTATTAATCCGACCCGGTCAGAAAATGCCCAAAGGTGAGTTTCATGTCGTGGAATTGGAAACAGACCAAGGGCTTATCATAACTCGAATGGTAGTAGCCAATAACATGGCCAAAGTAGAAGAACTGAGGAAGTCCATTGTAATAGAGGGTGGGAAAGGAGAAATAAATTATGAGGCGAAGGAGTTTTCAAAAAAAACAATAAAATGGGGAAATTCCCTTATTGATGCATCAATTCCTTTCATAAAAGCTATTTACCCCCAAAAATCAGGAGAATTAGACCCAATCACTTTAGCAGCAGTTGTAAAAAGAGCACGTCATGGCGTACCTGCGCAGGCGGTTAAATACAGTGTCATAGCAACTGATGATAAAGGTCAGCCATTTACAGGAAAGGACACCTACGAATTGACCATACCCCCTAATATCGTCCATAAAAAAGGCTATATGTCGATTACGTTATATGGGGTCGATAATAGACTACTTATTCCCAATGAAAAAATCGTTTATGACCGAACAAGCTATTCTTCCAGACAAAACGATGATGGAACATACACGATCACGCTTAGTCCCTCGGGTAAAGGGTTAAATGGTATTCCTACAGGGAAAGCATTTTATGCGATACTACGGGCCTATGTACCAATCAAAGATGCCGATATGACAGTTATTGTAAACAAAAAGTGAAACATCAATGGCACTTATCATTTTTATCTTTTTATCCAATACCCAGCGATGTGCTATTCTAAATTTTAGATTATATTGAATAACCTTTAACCTTTAAACCTTGGACAAACGAACCTCATATTTTGAAGACATCACCCTTTTAAAGGATAGACCGGTAAAAGGATGGTCCCTTTTAGGGTTATTACTTTTTGGCCTGATTCCTTTTGTCCTTGCAGAATACCAGGTTTTTATTGCCAATCTGGTTTTGGTGAATATCATTATAATACTGGGGTTGAATGTGCTCGTTGGCAATACAGGTCAGATATCATTGGGACATGGAGGTTTTGTGGCCATTGGGGCATATATGACCGTGATCTTGGATGAGGGATGGCTGCCTTTTTTGCCTTCTCTGATTCTGGCGGGGTTTGTAGCAGCCATTTTTGGGTTTATACTGGGGATACCCTCACTCAGGCTGGAAGGGCCCTATCTCGCCGTGGCCACGCTGGGTTTTGGGTTGGCTGTGACCATCGTCATCGGACGACTGTCATTTTTTGGTGGACATATGGGCATCATGCCCCCTCAGTTGGAGGTTTGGGGAATGAAGTTGACTACCAACTCACATTTGTATTACCTGACATTAGGTATTGCCCTGGTATTGGGGGTTTTTGCCCGACTACTGATTAAGAGCCGGATCGGAAGGGCTTTTTCTGCCATCAGGGATAGTGATATTGCTGCTGCTTCCCTGGGGGTAAATGTGGTTCGGTACAAGACCATGAGCTTTGCCTTCAGTGCCTTCTATGCCGGAATAGGTGGTGGCATCTGGGCCTATGTGCTGGGTTTTATCAGCCCGGGAAACTTTACCCCCGTCCTTTCCATCCTCCTGTTGTCCATGGTCGTAGTAGGCGGATTGGGCACAATCACGGGATCCGTACTGGGAGCCACAGCCATTACACTTTTGAACCTCCAAGGAGAAAAAATCCAGGAAGTTCCCCTGATTGGGCCTTTTTTCGAGTGGGTCAGTGTCCATTATATGTCCATCAGTGGATTGCCCAATATCAATTTTGTATTCATGGGGTTGACCGTAATCCTAATCATCCTCTTTGAACCGCTTGGCCTTTTCGGGATTTGGATGAGAATCAAAATCTATTTTAAAACCTGGCCATTTTGATATGATAGGACAACTCATCATGACGGGAATCGTTGCTGGTAGTATTTATGCACTGGTCGCACTGGCCATGAGCCTCACCTATAAATCCTCCGAAGTGGCCAACTTTGCTCAGGGAGAGATGGCGATGTTCTCCACTTACGTAGCTTTTGTGATGCTGGCCACCTATCAGCTCCCCTTTTGGGTGGCTTTTGGTGGTTCGCTGCTGTTTGCTTTTCTTTTGGGACTCTTTTTACACCTGGCCATCATCAGAAGGGCCAAAGACCCCAACGTGTTGAACCTTTTGATTATCACTTTGGGCTTTCAGGTCTTTTTGTATGGGCTGGCAGGATGGAAATGGGGATCAGAACAGCGTGTTTTGAAAATCCCGATGTCTCAAACCGAAACGGTTGAATTTGCGGGCCTGATCATTTCACAATTGAATCTGGCCACAATCCTGGTGGCAATCCTCCTCATGATTTCAGTTTACATCCTGCTGCGGTTTACCAAACTCGGATTGGCCATCAAAGCGACCCAGCAGAACGAAACTGCGGCTAAGATCAATGGTATCCCTACTAGGCGAATTGTGGCCATTACCTTTGGTATCAGTTCAGTAATAGGAGCGGTCGCCGGGATATTGATGGCACCTATCACCACTCTGGACCCCAACATGATGATAGAGCCCTTGCTCAAAGGTTTTGCTGCGGCAGTACTCGGCGGGTTCAACAGCCTGGCCGGAGTTGTGTGCGGGGCATTTATTCTTGGGATAGTGGAGAGCCTTTTTGGATTTTATGTCTCTACTGAGTTTAAATCTATTGTGGCATTCCTGATCATCGTCATTGTCCTTTATTTCAAACCGTCCGGATTATTTGGGACTCACCACACCCGAAAAGTATGAGCATAGCACTAGCATTGAAAGGAGTGACCAAGAGGTTCGGTGGTCTGATAGCCACTGATGACATTTCCATGGAGGTGAAAAAGGGCGAGATCTTCTCGATCATTGGACCGAATGGTGCCGGAAAGTCCACCTTGTTCAATTCTATCAGCGGGCTGTACAAAGTCAGTCAGGGTTCGGTTTGGTTGAATGGTGAAGAAATCACCGGGGCTAAGCCACATGTAATCGCCAGAAAGGGCCTGAGCAGGACCTTTCAAAACTTGGAGCTATTTAGCAAGATGACCACCATGGAAAACCTTATGTTGGGCCGGCACCTGTACATGAAAACCAATTTTTGGAACTTGCCTACAATGCTCTGGGAAAAGGGCCCGGCAGCCAAAGACGAAATTAAACATAGGGAAAAAGTGGAACAGATTATTGACTTACTGGATTTGCAATCGGTAAGAAACAGGTACACCTCGCAGCTCCCGTACGGCCAGCAGAAAATTGTGGAGTTGGGCCGGGCACTGGCCGCCGAACCCTCTGTGTTATTGCTCGATGAGCCTGCGGCCGGTTTGAACCTGGAAGAAAAAGATGAACTGGTCTTTTGGATCAATGACATCAGGCGCTTGTTTGATATCACTATCCTGGTCATTGAGCACAACATGGGGTTGGTCACCTCTATTTCTGACCGTATCATGGCCCTCAATTTTGGTAGGTCTATTGTCACAGGTAAACCGGAAGCCGTGATCAAACACCCCGAGGTAGTAAAAGCATATTTAGGATGAAACAACCGATGCTAAACATAAAGAACATTGAAACCTATTATGACAGGATACTGGCACTGAAGGGAATCTCACTATCCATTGAGAGCGGCTCCGTCACTGCGGTACTGGGAAATAATGGAGCGGGCAAGACCACCATACTTCGGACAGTCATAGGGCTGCTGGACGACCAACCCGAAAAGGGGTCCATCCTCTTTCAGGGAAGGGACATCACGGGCAAAGAAACCGTGGACATAGTGAAAATGGGGATTGGCTATGTCCCGGAAGGTAGGGAGGTCTTTCAGGAACTCAGTGTTTTGGAAAACCTGATGGCTGGCGGCTATATGCACAATTCAGCCTCGGCAAAGGAGACCATAGAAAAAGTGTATAGGTATTTTCCGGTTTTAAAAGAGCGTCAAAAGCAGATGGCCGGTACACTATCCGGTGGCGAACAGCAAATGCTGGCCATTAGCAGGGCACTCATGAATCGCCCCCAATTGTTGTTTTTGGACGAACCTTCACTAGGCTTATCACCCTTATTGGTAGACCAATTGTTTGACATCATTCATCAGATAGCCAAAGACGGCCTTACGGTCTTGCTGGTGGAGCAAAACGCCAATAAAGCGTTGGCGATTGCCGATTATGGATACATCCTGGAAAACGGCAGGTTTGTCGCTTCCGGAACCGTGGAGCAGTTAAAAAGAGATGAAGATGTACAGGAATTTTACCTGGGTATAAAAGCGGAAGAATCTGTGCGTGCTACACAGCGGTATAAAAGAAAAAGGAGATGGAACTAAGGCCATGAGCGAATTGAACCTAAATACCATCCCAGGACTATTCCTGAATAATGCAGGAAAATTTGGAGATACCATCGCCATTCGTTATAAGTCCTTTGGCTTGTGGAAGGATGTGACCTGGCATGAATACAAGGATGCTGCCCTGACAGTGGCAAACGGGCTATTAAGTCTTGGTATAGAAAAGGGTGATTTTGTCGGCGTGATAGGAGAAAATTGCCCCGAGTGGTTATACATCGACATAGGCACACAGCTCGCGGGGGCCATTACTGTAGGCATCTACACTACCAATGCCGCTGCGCAATGCCAATACGTGGTTAACCATGCCGGGTGTAGTTGCCTTTTTTTGGAAAACGAGGAGCAGCTCGACAAATGGCTCCAGTTTAAAGACACCTCGCCACAGGTGAAAAAAGTCATTGTATGGGACTGGAAAGGGCTTGATGATTTCAATGATGATAGGGTCATATCGCTGAAGAAGCTCATGAAAACAGGGGAAAAAGCCTCACCGAAAATTGTCGAAAAGGGAGAAAAGATACGTGGCGGATTAAAAGAGGACGAAACAGCCATTCTGATCTATACATCAGGCACCACTGGCCCTCCCAAGGGGGTCATGCTGACACACAAAAACCTGACATGGTCGGCGAGAGCCATCTCCGGCATCCAGAAAGAGACGGAAGTTGGCCCGAAAGATGAAATACTCTCCTTTTTGCCGCTCTGTCATATTTTCGAACGTATGTTCAGTGTACTGGCACACATTCAATCCGGCTATGTGGTCAACGTTATAGAAGGCCCTCAGACGGTTGCTGAAGACCTTAGGGAAATTTCCCCTACTATTGGATATGCCGTGCCCAGGATTTGGGAAAAGTACCACGCCAAAATTAACCTGGCCATAGATAAGGCTACCTGGGTCAAAAGATGGTTCGCGCGATATGCGATCAATCATGGACAAAAGGTTATTCAGCACTTAATTGCAGGAAACAATGTCACCCCAATGGACAAATTGCAGGGATGGGTTTTTGAAAAAACCGTTTATTGGCAGATACGCAAACATTTGGGCATGGAGCGGATGCGTTATGCCTTTTCGGGGGCGGCTCCCATAGCCCCGGATATCCTGTTGTTTTTCAACGCGATTGGGCTGAACATTATCGAGGGTTACGGACAAACAGAGTCTTGTGCAATTACCTCCAGCACACGGTATAGAACACTGCGGTTCGGGACGGTCGGGCTGCCAATCCCGGGGGTAGAGGTCAAGCTTAGCGACGAGGGCGAAATTCTGGTAAAGGGGCCATGTGTGTTTAAAGGGTACTTTAAGAATGAAGAAGCCACCCGAAATACCATCAAAGATGGATGGCTGTACACCGGGGATATCGGAGAAATGGATGAAACCAACCATATCATCATCACAGATAGAAAGAAAGATATCATCATCACTGCAGGGGGGAAAAACATTGCGCCCCAGTACGTCGAAAACAAACTGAAATGTAGCGCCTATATCAATGATGCCATCGTCATTGGTGAAAAGAGGAAGTTTGTGGCTGCCCTGATTGTGCTGGATGAGGAGCACATCAGCAAATATGCCCGGGACAATAAGGTGGTCTACCAGACTTATGCAGATTTGGCGGAAAATGCCCAAATCAATGAACTTATCCATAAGGAGGTGGATACGGTTAACAAAGGCCTGTCGAGGGTAGAATCAGTCAGGAAGTTTGCCATCCTGCCCAGGCGACTCTATCAGGAGGATGGAGATGTGACACCTACGATGAAAGTGAAAAGAAACGCTATTGCCAATAACTATAAACAACTTATAGAATCCATGTATCACTAAATTATAAATACTATGAAGAACCTAAACCATTTGATTGCTATAGTAATCTTCGTCACCATAACGTCCTGCGGACGTGGCAGGGGAAGTTCCGAGTCATCTTCACAAACCCCTGAGGTTGGCGTGACTGACAGCACCATTACCATTGGCACCTGGGGGCCGCTTACAGGCCCGGCAGCCCTATGGGGGAACGTACCACGGGGGGTTGATGCCTATTTTCATTACATCAATGAAAAGGGTGGTATCCACGGCAGGAAGATCAATGTGGTGATCAAGGACGATGGCTTTCAGCCGTCAAAAACCGTAGCTGCCGTTCGTGAGATGGTCGAGAAGGACAAGGTGTTCGCCTTTGTGGGAGGTGTGGGGACTGCCCCCTGCATGGCAGTGAAGGACTACATTGCACGAAACGAAGTCCCCTGGGTGTCACCTGCCAGCGGAGCGACACATTGGGCATATCCCCCTCAAAATAACCTCTTCAGTACGTACTCGCTTTATTTTGACGAAGCTTTTGTACAAGTAGACCATATCGTCAACAGTCTTGGCAAAGATAAAATTGCGATGATCTATCAAAATGATGATTTTGGCAAAAGTGGATTGGTCGGTGTGAAGATTGCGATGGAAAAATACGACCTGGAATTGGTTGAAGAAGTATCAACTGAAGTGACCGATCAGGACCTGGGGTCCCATGTCGCCAAATTAAAAGATTCCGGGGCTGAGGTAGTCATTATGCAGGTCCTTCCTCGTCAGGGTGCAATAATCACCGGCACAGCCGCTGTTTTGGGGTATGCTCCACAATGGATTACCAATTCCACATTGAGCGATACCGAGTTGATGCACAAAATCACCGAAGGCCGCTGGGCCGGTGTTCAGTTCAGTGGTTTTTTCAATTACGAAGCAGATGTTGACATGGAAGGATACCAGGCTGCATTGAAGGATAAATATCCGGATTTGCCATGGACCACATTTGTGGCATCCGGCTATTACTTTGCAGAACCTGTCGCCAAAGCACTTCAGGATTCCGGGCCCGACCTCACTCGTGAAAAATTCATTCAAGCCATGGAAAATATCAGGGATTTTAGTGGGCTTGGTTTTGGGATTAGTTTCGGTGAAGGGGAGAGACAGGGTACCAGGGGGGCAGCCATGTTTAAGTGTAGTGAAAATGGCCAGGCCGAGCAAATCTCAGCGCTCAAAATGTCTGAGCTGAACCTTGACTATGCCATTGAAAAGCTCGCAGAGGAATGATGTTGCTTACAAACCTAGAAGGGTTTCAAACCCTACAGGAAATAACAATTAATTACATAAAATCAGCATAAACATTCTTGACTGAATTTTTACCAACTGTTCGATAAATTTTTATTGCGAATTTCCTGTCTGCTGACAGGCAGGCATGTGACCATTGAAAAACAAACTATATACACATGAAATACCTCAAATTTTTATTAATCTTATGCGGACTTAGCGCCTGCTCTGTCTCCGAGAAGGCCAGCACAAAAGATGAAATACTATGGGACAGCTATGGTGTTCCACACATTTACGCTTCCTCAGATTCCAACCTATATTATATGGCAGGTTGGGCGCAGATGAAAAACCATGGCGATCTGATTTTGAAACTTTACGGTGAGGCCCGCGGGGTAAGTGCTGAACTTTGGGGAGACGGTTTTGAAGTCAATAAAAATATGCACCATCTAGGTATTATTGACCAGCTTGAAACTTCTTACGAGAACCTTGCGCCCAAGTACCAGCAAATGCTATCCTCGTTTGCCGATGGAGTCAATGCTTACACTGAAAGGCATCGGAGCAGTCTGAACGAAGAATATCTAAAAATACTTCCCGTACGGGAAACGGACCTGATAGCCCACTACTTCAGGATTATCAATTATGAGTTTCTCATCAAGGGGGAATTGCAGGCTGCTCAGCGATTAAATGCAGGATCGAATGCATGGACCATTTCTGGTAAGAAAACTTCAACCGGTAATGCCATGCTGGTAGCCAATCCACACCTCTGGTGGGCAGAACCAATGCTTTGGCACGAGCAGCAATTGATTACCGATGACCATAATCTGTACGGGGTTTCACTAGTAGGGCAGCCAAGTATCGTTATTGGATTCAATGAAAATGTATCCTGGACGCATACTGTGAACCCGATGGACAACACAGACTTCTATGAAGTGAAGAAAAAGGGCAACAGCTATTACTTAGATGGAGAATACCTGCCATTCGAGGAGAGTAGCTACACTGTCAAAGAATTGAAAGAAGATGGCACTATCGTAGTCCACGAATTGACCCGAAGGAAAACCAGACATGGTGTGGTAATAACAGATACAGATGATACGGCCATAGCCATGCGCTTTGCACAAATGGACGGCTATACCCCTTTTTTGGAACAGTACCACCTTATGGGCAAGGCTAAAAACCTGGACGAATTCAATGAGGCCCTTTCATTGAGGCAAATGCCTTTTCTCAATACACTATATGCGGACAAGAGCGGCAACATCATGCACCATTTTGGGGGTCTGATCCCTAAGAAGAACGGAGACTGGAACAAATGGCAGGATGTTGTCCCGGGAGACTCAAGTGTAAACATCTGGACCCGTTATTACGAAAGTAATGAGCTGCCAATGGTGGTGAACCCTCCTGGAGGCTGGCTGCAAAACGCGAATGAACCTCCTTTCCTCAATACAGTACCAAGGGTGTTGAATGCCGAGCATTTTGCTTCACATGTTACACCTGAAATAGAAGGTCGATTTTATTTGAGACCGCAGCGGTCAGCGAGACTGCTTCATGAAAATGATAACATCAGTTTTGACGAGCTGGTAGCTTTAAAGCATGATAATAAGGCAGAGTTTGCTTTACGAATACAAGATGACTTGGTGGAGCTGAAAAGGCAGACATCTGATTCACTTGTTTTGGCCGCTATTGAAACCATAACAGATTGGGACGCAACCTACGATAGCCAAAGTTCGGGAGCTATTTTTTTTATGGAGTTCGTAAATACTTGGGCAACACAAAAAGCGGTCTCATCTAGAGGTTTGCTGAACGTAGGGTTTGAAAAACAATGGACGATTGATGATCCTCTTAAAACGCCAGATGATTTTAAGAACCCAGAAGAAATGATAGGAATACTCAAAACGGCAGCTCAAATGCACCTGGAAAAATATCCTTCACTTGAAGTACTTTATGGAGACTACTACCGCTTGAAAAGGGGGAAGTATGAGTATGCCGCTACGGGAGGTAACCAATCACTGGGGATTTTTAGGATTCTTTCGGCATTGCCTGATTCGGAAAACAAAGACCATTTCACTGGGTTTTTTGGAGATTCATTCGTGATGGTTGTGGAGATGGGCGAAAACATTAAAGCGAAAGGCCTGCTCTCCTATGGCAATTCTTCCAACCCGGACAGCCCCCACTATGGAGATCAACTGGAACTATTCAGTAAAAATGAGTTGAGGGACATTTGGTTTGACCGGGCAAGCCAGGAGCAGCACTTACTTAGAAAAGAATGTATGGAGCGAATGAATTAAATGTAACATTTTGAAAAAAATATGGGAAATTGTGATTGGAAACGATTAGAACCAAATACCCTGCATTCGCTTTCCAGCCAAGGCAGGGTAAAAAGTCACCCAAATGATCGACATTGGCAAAACCTTGAAAAAATTATTAGATAAAAAACGCCAAAAGAAACAATGCATTATGAACTAAAATTTGCAGCATAAAGACATTTAAAAAAAATATTCGCTGCACAAAGGAATTAAATACAGCACTTAAAAAACCTAAACAAAAATATTATGGACACAGCTAATGAAAATCAAATTAACCCATCCAAAATAATGCAAATTGGAATGGGGTTTTGGGCATCAAAAACTCTGCTCACAGCAGTTAACATGAGGCTGTTCACACATCTCGCAAATGGTACAATGACAGGTCAGGAAATTCAAAATAAATTAGCATTAAATAGCAGGTCCCTTTTTGATTTCCTCGACACTTTAGTGGCATTGGGGTTTTTGAACCGTTCTGGATTAAAGGAGAATGCAGTATATGGTAATTCAGACGATTCAGCCTTGTTTTTAGATAAAAACAAACCAAGTTATATAGGAGGTATATTAGAAATGTCAAACAATAGGTTGTATCCTTTTTGGAACGACTTAGAAGAGTGTCTAAAAACTGGCAAACCACAAAATGAGACTAAAAATGGAGGTAAACCATTATTTGAAGCCATTTATGCAAATGAAGACAGACTTAGAGAGTTTATTCATGGCATGGGTGGTGTTCAAGCCGGGAATTTTATGAAGCTAGCTGATGATTTTGATTTTTCAATATATAATACACTTTGTGATGTTGGCGGCTCAGGAGCTAATCTTTCCATACACATAGTAAAAAATAATGGACATATTAGGTGTATTTCATTTGATCTGCCTCCTGTAAGCCCAATAGCTAAAGAAAATGTAGAACATTTTGGATTAGGCGACAGAATAGAAGTCCGTTCAGGAGATTTTTTTAAGGATGAATTACCACGTGCAGACGTTATCACAATGGGAAATATTCTTCACGATTGGGGTTCTGATGACAAATTATTGTTAATAAAAAAGGCATATAATGCCTTACCTGAAGGAGGAGCTCTTATTGTTATTGAAAATATCATTGATGATGAAAGAAATAAGAATGCTTTCGGATTAATGATGTCCTTAAATATGGCAATCGAGACAGATCAAGGTTTTGATTTTACAGCCTCCGATTTTACCCAATGGGCAAAAGAAGTAGGGTTTAGTCGAACAAATGTGATGCCTTTAACTGGTCCATCAAGTGCTGTTATCGCATTTAAGTAGGAACATTTGCCTGTACGTACGGAATCCAATAGTCCAATACTGCTCTCTACTAAAGAAAAAGCATTAATATGACCAACAATTAATCAACGTTAGATTCTCTAGATTATCGGAATACGATTTTATGGCACAAGACCAATTTAAGCCCAAGAAAAAATGAAAAATTAGTCCTTACTACTAAATTAGGCGCTTAAAGAGTGTATTAGTTTTGTATTAAATCACAGGTTTTCAGTATATTATATATAGTATTACCATGAAAAATAGCTATCAAATATGGAAATGCGCTTCTAAAGCCTGATTCTATTTGAATTCCAACAAGGACTATCCGATGACCGACCCTGCGTACCACCTAGATGACTTGAAGTTACCTGAAGGCTTCATTTGTGAAAAAAGAGCTCTATATTTAATAATTAGGCTAACCTATTGGAGCAGTCAACATCAACCGAAAACCTTATGCAGTCAGTAGTAGTAGGACCAATTGGTAGCAGTAGCTCACAATGTTTGGCAGGAAAAGTCAACGAAGTAAAAGTGGCGGGCATGGGGATACAAAACTATATACAGCCACAATCCTTAAGGGAGATGATGGAGCGCATTTTAAGGAAAGAATTAATTAGGAAGAATTTGAATGGAAACAATTTGCACAAAATACTCTTCATTGGTTTACCGGCCACTGAGAATAATGTCAAGCTCGGTAAAGATTAAAATAATGACAAGAACTATACTTTTCACTATCATATCAATGTTCTATTCTTCAGTTTTCGGACAAACTCTAGAGAATAAATATGCTGAAGATGTAAAGTCAATAAACGCCATTATTGATGCATATTATGACGTGATATCTGGCTCCAGTCAAGATCCATGGCAATTTGAGCGTGACAAGTACATTCATGCAGAAGGTGCGGTTATTACTCGATGGGATGAGAATGGGAAAGTAGGACCATACTCATTGGAAGAAGAATACATCTCCTTGCTGCTCTTCCCTAAAGAGGATTGGTTCGAAAAAGAACTGAAAAGGAAGGTAAGCCAATATGGAAATATTGCCCAGGTCTGGAGTGCATTTGAAGTAAGAACCAATCCCGATGTGGAGTCAACTACAAGAGGAATTAACAGTATCCAGCTTTACTTCGAAAAGGGCAGATGGTGGATAAGTAGTTGGACCGGTGTGATGGAGTCTGATCAGAATAATGTGGTGTTTGATTTTTTGAACGAAAATTAAAAACCGCTACCAAAAGGGGCCATGCCTAATTTGTGATTTTCGGTTCAGATGGAGTGAAATGGCATTTTGCAATTGGTAAATCCGTTGATTTTCAAAATAACCTTGATTTTTTAACGTAAAAGAGGAAAAAACATTTTCTACAATAACTCTGCAAAGGTTTTGAAATTGGATTAAACTTGAATCTAGCAAGGGTATTGTCTTACATAAACGTTCTGAGGTTTCTGCCTAATGAAGGTACCTTTGTGCAGCCATAGGAACAGATACTTTTAGCAAGATTCCAAAAGCGTTTCATTCTAATAATAGTCATAGGCTTTCAAAAAAAACTAAACATTGGAAAAGTTATTGGCTGCTGGTGGAAATTCCGTTTTGACACGATATTGAACCATGCCTTTTTGCCAATTACTTTTTTCAGGAAGTGATTGATGTTGGTATTTCTCTAAAAGTCCATAGTCCCATTTATGGCCACCGAAGCGTTTTTGTAGTTAGTGGCGGCTAAACTCAAATAAAAAAGTCACAAAAAAATTGCTTTTTGTCATTATGATAAGCAGAAATGAATAAAAAAGAATTACTCAAAATTCTTAATGTTTCTCATCGTAAGAAAAAATATGAACCCCCTTGTTAAAAGACTGAAGCATAGAATTTTTCAATGCTTTCAATTTCCTCTAGGGACAATTGATCAAATTCTTTCGTCTTTTTGTTTTTTGACAGTTTTCCGCTGTTTTGGTTGAGAAGCTTGATCAACAGATCTACTTTGTTGTTGGGCAAATTAACCAACGCGTTGATTCGATGGGTAATTTGGTCATATTTTTCCAGAAAATCCAACTCTTCGGGTATTATCTTCTCAATGGTCTCCTCGACACATTCATAAAGAAACTCTGTCTGCGATGTGGCATCAAAATAGCGATAGAGGTCAATGGTGTCGTTCAAGATTTCAACGTTGTGGTCAGGGGTTGGCTTCCATTCGATAAGATCAAGTCTTGGTGATGAGAAGTGCTCCAGAATATTTTGGTACTCTCCGATTCGATTCAATATAGCTGCCGAAATCGGAAAAATCATATCCCTCTGGGTGTAGCCCATGCGGACCAAAATGTGATGTATTATATATCGATGTATCCTGCCATTTCCGTCAGAAAGAGGGTGGATGAACACAAAACCAAAAGCGACACTGGCTGCCGCCAAAACTGGGTTATAGCTACTGCTTTGCAATAGGTTGTTGGTTTCAATCAACCCACCTAGCAGTGATTTAAGGTCTTCTGCCTTAGCTGAAATATGGTCAGGCATCGGAAGTAAGCTCTCACGGTCATGTTCACCAATAAACCCTTCACCTTTGCGGATGCCCATGTGCTTCAATTTTTTGGTGCCGATTACAATATCCTGAAGACGCTGTACCTCGTCAATGGTCAACGGTTTTTTACCTGCTTGCCCAATAGCCTTGCCCCAATTTCTGGCTCTCATGTTTGGAGGATATTCCCCCTCGATGGCAAAGGATGCCTTCGAATCTTTCAACAAAAGAAATGCGGCCGTTCTGCGAATCAAATCCTTGTTTCTTCCTTTTAACCCTTTTTCCATGATTTCAGGAAATTTTGTTAACGTGAAAGCCTCCAGTTTTTTGGTCTTACGTATCATGGGACAAAATTCCCTGGTACCGGGCAAGTTATTCTTTACCCGATGCCTCGTACTATTTTCAACAGGACCCACATATTGATGCTTGGGGTTTACAACTTCAACATAATTCCCGGTTTTTAAATCGGGAATGTCTAATGTTTTATCGAAAAGCCATTCATATAGGAACCAAATCCTTCTGGAATATTGGCCAGTAGGCTCGTTCTGCATCATGCTCATTACAGGGGTATCACCGACTGCTAAAAAAAACTCTTTTAAAATGAGCAAATCAAGACCTTCGTACTTTAGCGCGAAAGTGAGATGGCCAATGGCACTATCCTCGGGCATATACCGTTTTGCAAATACCTGCCATTGCGGCGTATTGTACCGCTGTTGTTTTTCTGTTATAATCGCAAGTCGCTCTGGTAGCGGCAATCGTCTATTTCTTGTATCCTCGATAATTTGTAGCAGCCAACCATACCCGATCAAAATTCCTTCCTCTGGTAAGACCCTATCGTGAAAATTGATTTTTTTTCGTGAAAATTGATTACTCATAATTACGTTTCATGAAATATAATTACAAATATAGCATGAAAGTCGGTTACTTTTCATGAAAAACAGTTATAAATGGTAAAATAACATGAAAACGTGTTTCATGTTTATGAAAAAGAGTTGGGCTAAACTGATAAGCCTTTCCAATTTCAATAAACCGACATTTTTGGTGTGGATTATGGAGCCAAAAGCGATGCTTATTTCTGATATATCTTTTGAAAAGAATTCAATCAAAAGAGATTGATTCGCTTAGTACTTAGGTGGTGATATTGAAATTACCGCCTTTCTATGCGCCAATAGTTTTACGAGATAAGCCATTGTCGGTGGTAAAGGTCTCATAACTGCGATGACCCGAATTTATACGTAGCTCTTTAATCCGTTTCGCAATAGCTTTCCTTCTTTTATGGTTGTTTGGATTCATCTTCGGGGATGAATTCCCATAAAATGCCATAATAAAATTACGTCCTAAAGAGCATGCCATCTCACTTCATTCTCTATAAAGGTTTTTCTTAAATTTACGAGGGTCTTGGGACAAAAGGTACGGCCATCGACAGTACTTATAACGTATGAGGCGCAATGATAGATCCCGGTGAGGCAACACCTCACACACCATAAACAAGCCTATTAACAGTAATGCTAGCCAAAAATCATTCATCAATTCAAAATCGTTCAAATGAAAAATCAAAGAAGTTTTTTATTATTGCTTCTAATAGCTTTTACCCTATGCTCTTTTGGGCAAAATCTGCCTAGTCTAATTACTGACAGGAATATCAACTCCACTTTCTCAATTCTGGCTTATGACGAAAACGCGCAAGAATGGGGAATTGCAGTAGCTACCAATAACATTTATGTTGGAAATTCCACAATTTACATAGAACCTGAAGTAGGTGCATTTTCGGTTATTGCGGAGACTGAACCTAAATATGGAATTGGGGGAATTGAAAAACTTAAGGAAGGTAAAACTGTGGAACAGGCAATCCTTGAGATTAGGGATAAAGACAATCAGGCGAATTATCGGCAAATATCAGGAATAGACGCAAATGGAAATGTTTTTGCTTTCACAGGTAGTTCCTTGAAATATTGGAATGGCCATACCTCAGAAATTTTAGGTGAAAATTACGTTGCCATCGGCAATCAACTCGACAAAAATGTACTTTCTAAAATGTCAGAAACCTTCGAAACTTCTACGGGAACCTTGGCGCAACGACTTTTGAAAAGCTTGATTGCAGGGCAAGAAGCTGGCGGACAAATCTCGGGAAAGCAGTCAGCTGCTATCGTAGTGAAAGGTGCAGAAAATGAATGGTATAATCAGATTGACCTCCGTGTTGACAATTCAAAAAAACCAATAAAAGAACTGGAAACCTTAATGGACTACCACTATGGGAGAATTCGTCTCAACCAAGCACTTTATGCAAATCGAGAGGGAAATGAAAAAAGGGCAACACAAAAATTGAAAGAGGCAGAATCCATGCTAGACGGTTGGACTGGAATGTATGCAAAAATTGCACGTGCGAACATCGCTCTGGGAAAGGAAGGTCCGGCAATTAACTGGATAAAGAAAGGACTTGCAGAAAACCCAAAATGGTCAGTTTATCTACCCGCTTTTTACTTTCTACGAGAAAGTCCTGAAATGCAATCAATTATAAAACCTGGAAACTTTACCGTTACGGATTGGGAAAGTGCTATGGGAATGTTGAGTAACCTAGGAAGGGAATTAGAGGTCATTGAGTTGGGAAATCGACTTATATCCAGAAAAATCGAATCCTCTTACATAAATTTTTTGCTTGGCAGGAGCTATTTCTATGAAAAAGAGCGGGACAAAGCTATTGGACATTTGGAAAGAGCCTTAGAAATAGACGGTACAAATATCGAGGCTGAAATTCTCTTGGAACGATTGCGGAAAAAATAATTAGAAAAGCACGACTGCTATAAAGGGCCATAAATGATAGCTGATCTGTTGGTAAAGAGAAAGAACTATTATTGCTTTTCTTATGGCTTGATTTCGGTTTGAAAGTTCCTTCGGAAATTGCAGCAACGAAATCATAGTCGAGGCCGTCCATGGCAATATCCCTTCGGGCACGCAAAAGTATGTACAACGCGGACTCCTTTTGCCCTTCGCCATCGATGGGCTTTGTAGATCATTAAAATTAGACCCCAAAAGGACTGTGGAAATTATGACAATCATTGCCAAGTATATAGTAATCCTCTTCGGCATTTTCCTTATTGGAGTTTGGTTATTAATACTCCTAAAACCAACAGAGGCAAGATAGAATTTGCGGAAGGCTGGTAGTACTAACTTGATAAATTACTCTGAGATTACGATTTGTATGATATCTGCCGCGGGACTTGTCATTTATTCAAAATATTCAAAATTTCCAGAAATATCCAGCTATATCGGTTGGTTCATGATGGTAACCTCTTTGGTTTTATTATTCGTGCCACAAAGACTTCATCATGCATATGAGGCAATGTGCGCTAACATACCCGCCCCTGTACTAATTAAAATAATATCTCCTTTTCCATTAACTTTTTGAGTAGACATATTCTATTCAGTGGCTTAAATCAAGCGTTAGGAACCTAGTCATAATCATGGACGATGTACAAAATTCGATATGCACATTGTCTTGTTTAGCACTCTACCAAAAAATTTGTACTACGTCCCGCTTATATCAATTAAACAAGCTCGGAGACCACAGCGCCACATTTAGGCGTCGTTGATGGTAATGTTCCAGGGCTGTAAATGGAACAATTTCTGGAAATTTATGTATTTTCAAAGAGGGTTACCTTCAATTACCTCTTTGAGGCACTTCCACTTACGATAAATCAAGTTGATTAATTGGTTAATTTTATTCTCCGGCAAGATATTTGATTATCAGTCATAAATACTTGTTGAAGCGAATTGCAATGAATACAAAACTACTTATAGAGTACTTCCACAAACTTCTTCCGTTGGATGAAGAAGAAATGGCCGCCGTTGATAGGTTTTTCAAATTAAGAAAAGTTAAGAGAAGACAATTTATCCTTCAAGAAGGAGGCGTAAGCGCAGTTAATACCTTCGTAATTGAAGGCTGTTTCCGAATGTTTATGGTTGACGAAAATGGAAAGGAACATAATCTTCAGTTTGCCATAGAAAATTGGTGGATTGGAGACATTGGAAGCTTTCATAGTGAAGAGCCATCCCGACTTTATATTGAGGCCTTGGAGCATTCAACAATTCTGCAAATAGCTAAAGAAGAGCAACTTAGACTTTTTGTTGAATTTCCAAAATTCAACCGAATTTTCAGGGTATTGACAGAGAATGCTCTTGTGAGCGCCCAAAGAAGAATTCTACACAATATTAGTTCTACTGCAGAAGAACGATATCTTGATTTTGTAGAACGATACCCGTATTTTTTCCATCGAATTTCTAATGTTCAGATTGCCTCTTACCTTGGTATGACACCTGAATTCCTAAGTACCATTCGAAAGAAACTCGCAAAATCTTAAAATACCTTAAGGTTATTTCTTAAACTGCCTTATAGGCTAGCTCAATGTGGTTCCCTGAACTTTGTTTAGAACAAAATTGAAAATCATGAAACGTTTAGTAGTACCCGCTTTGACCTTACTTATACTAATGTCGTGTGGTCAAAAACAAAATCAAGAATCAAATCAATTGTCTAAACAAAAAACTGAAATCATGCAAAAAGAGGAAAAGCAAAAAATTGAAAATTTATTGAGCAAATATGAGAAGTCATTGAACACTTCGGATGCCAATTTGGCCCAATCGCTCTACACAAAGGACGGTGTTTTTATGCCCACAGAGGCGCCTTCGGGAATAGGTTCGGAAGGCATTTTAAAATCCTACGAATTCGTCTTCTCGCAAATCCAACTAAATATTGAATTCTTCATTGAAGAAATCCAAGTGGAGGGAAACATGGCCTTTGCTGTCACCAGTTCAAGGGGAACCGTTAAAATCCATGCAAATGGAGTTGAGGTACCCGAAACCAATAGAGAACTTTTTGTGTTTGAAAAAATAGGTGGAGCATGGAAGATTGCCCGATATATGTTCAATAAAACTGAACCGAAAGGATAGTGAGATTGCTATTATGCTGGTTCAAACCCGCAAGGGTTAAGCATCTGATTGGTATTTCGATCAATGGGTTAAACAGAGATGGTTTAAAAGTTAAATTCTTTTAAACCACCTTTGTCTTTTTGCTATCGGCAAAATTTCCACTGTCCCCAGAAACCAAAAATTAAAGGACTTTTTCCACCCTGAAGAAAGCGAATTGCGTAATGATATTTATGATTGGGTTCCTTTTTTTACATAATAGTTTGCTTCCCGCCCTTTTATTTTCAAGCCCTATTATTGTGCGTTCAATGATTAGGTTGCATTCAAACTCGACAATTGCTGCAAAAATCTACGAAAGGAAAGCTTCCATTTGCAGACTCTGTACCAAATTCTTGTTCGCCCAAACTTTTGAAGTAAAGACCGGCCACCATTGAACTTATCTATGAGTTCGATTTTTTTTTCAAGGAACGGAAAACTCTATCTTTTTTGGAAGCAATAATGGTGTCTCCTTGACGCATATATTTAATCAGTCCGTTAAGACCTTTTTAATTGTTCCTTGCGACACTGGTAACGTCCGAGTAGATCTCTTCACATCTACTTTTGTTTAGAAATCCATGTGGGTTACCAGATTTTGCTCCTTTGTGGATATCCTTGCAAATCCAAATTTCATGGTCGATATCGTTATTTGGCCTTTCAAGGGCCATTTATTACTGTAGATGGGTGGTTGAAAAAAAAGGTAATCTGTGATTTAAACTAAACAGCGTATGTCATGGTGTCTAAGTACTTGACTTCTACAAGTCTTGGTACAATGAAAAAGAAACAAATCCGCGGTTTAAAAGAGTCAATCCTAAAAAAGTATGAATTCATATGCCATACCCAATCAATAGGTACATTTCTAGTATTTCCAATGAATTTTGTTTTAAGAAAGGTACCCGCTATAATCCTCCGGGAGCTCCGCATCGATATCCCTGAGATATGCGATGAGGGCCTTTAGCGTGGAATGGCCAGTAATCAACATTAATTTGTCCCTGGTTTCTGTCTGGGAATATTCTTTGCGCAGCTGTCGGTAAAGTTTTGTGATAAAAGTATGCCTAAAGGAATACAAGGTATAGTCCGTGCCCAGCTGGAACGATTTTCCATGTGCTTTCAAAAATTTATTGTACTTGGCCTTCAGGTCCTTGAACCTTTTGGTGAAATAATCCCTTCTACTTTCTTCCGATGATTCCCACGGTCCGATGCCCTTTGGGGTGAACAAAAAATGGTCGGAACTGGAAAAATCCAGTTCCTGGATTTCGTTGATGACGATATTTGGGATAATCTTGGTCTTGACCAATTTGTTCTTTGCCCTTACATGGAGTAGCTTTTGCTTGATGTTTATGTCCCCTAACCTGAGACGGCAAACTTCTATTGGGCGCAGGAAATTATAGGATATGAACTTGATAAAGAGCAAAAGGATCGGGTCGTGCTCTTCCATGAAGCGGAACATACCGTCAACGACTTCAAGGGAATAGGTCTTGTTGCGCTTTGGGTTCGATTTCAGGACCTTGATACTGGCCACAAAGTTCCTTGGGATAATATCGTTGGCTTCCAGCTCTGCGAACAGGGCACTGAGGACCACCCTGGTATTGTTGCGGTTCCTGGCACTGCTGGCCTTGAGTATCCCATTCAGGTAAGCGTTCACCAGTTTCTTGTCCAGTTCCAGTATGTTCCTATGCAGGGAACCCTTTTTTTTGAGGTACCTTTTAAACTGGCCCAGCCGACTGCGGTAGTCCCTATCGGAGGAACTGCTCAGGGAGGTTTTCTTGAGCCCATAGGCAAAATCCAGTGCCGCCTCCACAGAATATTTGTTCTCGGCCTTAAAGTTGGAGTTATATGGGGAATAGCCGTTTTTAAGGGCATCGTGGAGCGCCTCCCGGACGAGTTCGAAATGCATCAGGCGTTCCTTTTTGTCCTTGTACCTGCGGTTGAACTTCATGGTGATGTTCGGCTGTCGGACCATACGTGGGTTTCCGTGCTGGTCCTTAAGCTCGGGGTGCTGGTAGGAGTAGTAGATGTACCATCGTTTTGAGAGGTCGAAGGACTTCCCCCCGTGGTAGAGTTTAGGCTCGGTATATTTCTTGCTGATGCCCATTTTTTGTGCGGTCGCGTGTACGCTTTGCAATATACCAAAAAAATAATCCATTGAATTTAGATTTAAAAATCTGGTTTTCAATGGATTATGAAGTAGCGGGAACAGGACTCGAACCTGTGACCTTCGGGTTATGAGCCCGACGAGCTACCTACTGCTCTACCCCGCGATATCGGACGGCAAATATACAACTCTTTTAAACATATTTCCAAATTAGTGAGACCTTGATTTGAAAAGCGAAGCGAATTCAAATCAACAAGTCGAACTAATGCTGAGCGCGGTCGAAGCATCTTCTATTCTGGGAAACGGTCAAACTCTGACTTGAAAAGCAAAGCGAATTCAAATCAACAGGTCGAACTAATACGGAGCGGAGTCCAAGTATCTTTCATACTCAAGGAGGAGGTGCTAACTCTTGATTTGAATTGTATATCTTCGAACCATGGAGCAACTCAACGATTTTTTGGTTAACGCCATAACAGCAACTGAATGGCCCATGTTTGTCCTCTTGATAGGGGGCGGACTTTTTCTAGTGGTGTCTTCCAAATTCCTTCCGTATCGCTATTTCGGTCATGCTATTGCCATTACAGCAGGGAAGTATGATGATAAAAAAGCGAAAGGGGATGTGAGTTCTTTGCAAGCACTTTCTGCTGCCGTTGCTGCCACCGTAGGGTTGGGAAATATCTCTGGAGTAGCGATTGCCATCCATGATGGAGGCCCGGGAGTGGTTTTTTGGATTTGGATGACGGCCTTAATCGGTATGTGCATCAAATTTTATTCATGTAGTCTGTCCATCATGTATCGGGGAGAGGATTCTGAGGGAAAAATGCAGGGAGGTCCAATGTTCTACATCACCCAAGGATTGGGAAAAAAGGCCAAGCCGCTAGCCATTTTTTTTAGTATTGCCGGGCTCTTTGGGTTTTTAGGGGTTTTTACCGCCAATCAGTTTACCGAAACCTTTATGAGTGTGGTTGTTCCTGAGGAGAGCCTTATCGCAATGGGGGGAACCGAATCAGACCCCTTATTCAACTGGAAGTTGACCATAGGTATAGTACTTGCGATTATTTCTTCCTTTGTGATTTTTGGAGGCTTAAAAAATATAGCTAAAGTAGCAACGGCCATTGTGCCTTTTATGGTAGCTGTTTACCTCATTGCGGTGGTAGTGGTAATGGTTTTGAATGCATCACAAGTACTTCCCGCTTTAAAACTGATACTTTCAGAAGCATGGAATTTCAAAACAGTGGTCACCGGAGGTTTTTGGGGCTTGGTGATTATTGGTGTACGTCGTGCTATGTTTTCCAATGAAGCAGGTTTGGGTAGCGCCCCAATGTACCATGGACAATCCAAAAATGATGAACCCATCAGAGAGGGATTGGTAGCCATGCTGGGGCCTTTTATTGATACCATTTTGGTATGTACGTTCACAGCGGTGGTCATCATTTTAAGTGGCGCCTATTTGGAGGACACCAGTGGAATCGTGATGACTTTACAAGCGTTTCGGTCGACCTTAGGAGGTTTTGGGGATGATTTACTGATGATTATTGTCACTGCTTTTGCCCTTTCTACTTTATTTACCTATTCCTATTATGGGGTGAAGAGTCTTTCTTTTTTGACCAATGCCAAAATAGGAAAGTTGTACAATATCTATTTTGTGATTATGATTGTATTCGCGGCCATTGCTTCTCTAGAAGTAGTAAAGAATCTTATTGACCTTTCCTATGCCTTGATGGTCATTCCGAACATGATAGCTGTTTTATTGTTGGCTCCTAAAGTAAATCAGGCGGCTAAAACATACTTCATCAAAATGAAAGAACAACGTGCATAAATCCGGATTTGTAAATATTATTGGTAATCCGAATGTCGGAAAATCGACCTTTATGAACGCGATGGTAGGAGAGAAACTCTCTATTATCACCTCTAAAGCACAAACTACCCGACATCGAATTTTTGGAATTGTAAATGGTGATGATTTTCAAGTGGTTTTTTCGGATACCCCAGGTATCATCAAACCGGCCTATGAGCTGCAATCTTCTATGATGGATTTTGTAAAATCCGCTTTCGAGGATGCTGATGTACTTATTTATATGGTGGAGATAGGGGAAAAAGGACTAAAGGATGAAAACTTCTTCAAAAAAATATCAAATAGTAAAATTCCTGTCCTTCTCTTATTAAATAAGATTGATACTTCCGACCAAGCGCATTTGGAAGAACAGATACAATACTGGCAAGAGTTACTCCCTAAAGTGGAAATCTATCCCATTTCGGCATTGGAAAACTTCAATGTGAAGGAAGTCTTTGATCGTATTCTAGAGCTGTTACCTGAAGGACCTCCCTATTATCCCAAAGACCAACTCACGGATAAACCAGAACGGTTTTTCGTCAACGAAACCATTCGGGAAAAGATATTACTTCAATACAAAAAGGAGATTCCCTATGCCGTCGAAGTAGAAACTGAGGAATTTTTGGAAGATGACAAGATCATAAGAATCCGTTCAGTTATTATGGTAGAGCGGGATACACAAAAGGGAATCATTATCGGGCACAAGGGAAGCGCTTTAAAAAAAGTAGGGGTGGAAGCTCGAAAAGATTTGGAAAAATTCTTCGACAAGCAGGTCCATATTGAACTCTATGTTAAGGTAAATAAAAATTGGCGGAGCAATTCGAATCAGTTAAAACGTTTTGGTTACAATAACTAAAGCTTTTTTTAGTGTTTGAATAACCATTACTTCATTTTGGGTTTAGACCTTCTCAGGAAATTTAAACCAAACAAAATGAAGAATTACTTTAAACTACTACTCCCCACATTTTTACTTTTAACGTGCTTTTCTTGCGATAAAATAGATGACTTTTTAGGCGATGGCGGTTCTGACGATGAACCAACAGATGATACTCCAGTGGTTGCCTCGGTGGACTTCAGCTCTGTGAATACTTTTGACGTAGATGGTGAAGATTCTGCTGAAATTTCAGCCTACGACCCGCATACCCAAAGACTGTTTGTTACCAATGGTGCTTTGGATGAGGTCACCGTTTTTGACATTTCGGACATCAATTCACCCTCGCGTATTGGTTCCGTAAATTGCCCAAACCCAGGTTCTCCAAACAGTGTTGCAGTGAGTAATGGAATTCTAGCCGTTGCCATTGCGGCTGTAAATGAACAGGAAAATGGTTTCGTGGAGTTTTTTGATACTACCACTTTGGAAGAAATAGGTATTGCACATGCAGGGGCATTGCCTGATATGGTAGCTTTCACTCCTAATGGAGAATATGCGCTTACGGCAAACGAAGGTGAACCCAATGATGAGTATACCGTTGATCCAGAAGGCAGTGTTAGTATTATTAAGGTTGAAACCATGGAAGTGACTACTTTGGGATTTTCTGGATTTAATGCACAAGAAGAGGCTTTGGAATCGGCTGGGTTCCGAGTTTTTGGACCAGGTGCTGACTTGGCAACTGATGTCGAGCCAGAGTTTTTAACCATCTCGGATGACGGTACTACGGCCTGGGTGGCACTTCAAGAAAACAATGGTTTAGCAGTCGTAAACTTGGAAACCATGCAAATAGAGAGCATTCTTCCCTTGGGATTCAAAGATTATTCCCTTCCTGGAAATGAAATCGACCCAAGTAATGAGGATGGAAGACAAGAACTAAGAAGCGTTCCTGTTTTCGGAATCTACCAACCGGATGCTATAGCCTACTATAGTGTTAACGGAATGGATTATGTGGTATCTGCCAATGAAGGTGATGCTAGGGATTATGATGGCTTTTCTGAAGAAGAGCGGATGGCAGATTTGGTATTTGATGAAACGGCTTTTCCAGATGCTGCAACGCTACAGTTGGATGAGAATTTAGGAAGACTACAATCAACAACCACTTTGGGTGATACGGATGGTGATGGCGATTTCGATGAACTCTACAATTACGGAGCACGTTCCTTTAGCATTTGGTCCGGGCAAGGTCAATTAGTGTATGACAGTGGAAATGATATTGCAGAAATCACTTTGGACTTAACTCCAGATGCATTCAACGGGGGAGATAACCGAAGCGATGATAAGGGTGCAGAACCTGAGGCGGTGAGTATCCTTCAAATAGGAGAACGTCAAATTCTTTTTGTTGGTTTGGAACGTAATAATCAAGTTTTGGTATATGATATTTCAAATCCAAGCTTTCCTGAATTTATTCAAATATTGGCTACCGATGGGGATATAGGACCTGAGGGGGTTCTTCCAATTTCAGCCGAAGACAGTCCAACAGGAAAAGATTTGCTCATTGTAAGCAACGAAGTAAGTGGTACGGTTACCATTTATGAAAACGACTAACTTAGTTTCTGTTTCATAATTTATGTATGTTTATCAGAAGGCGCGAGATTGTTCTTGCGCCTTTTTGATTTCATGACCTAGGAAGATTCTGAATCAAATCCTCCAGCAAAAGGCTCAGTTGTTTCATTTGGCCTTTACCTTGAGATTTTCCAAACCTTCCAATTGCATAAAGGGCAAACCATAGCACCACCAAAAAAAACATTCCAACTACCCATAAGGTAATATCATTACCTAGAGAATATTTTGAATAGGCAAAAATGCCCAGAATTACGAATAAGGTTCCTATTCCAAAGTGCAGAAACATAAAAAAGGTCCATAAAGTGGGGTTGGGACCAAATACACCATGAATGGTGCTTTTATTTTTTTCAAAAGAAGTGAGTTCTAAATGAAGCTGTGGAGACCAAAAATTGGTGTGTTCTTTTCGAAAACGTAGGTAGATGTGTTCATCCAAACGTTTTAGCACAAAAGGAGGTTCAGAAGTCCTGTCAAAATTCTTTTTCAAAGACTCTAAATCAGTAGCCAAATCGATTTTAAATCGTGGGCGAAGTACGATGTCATTGGTTAGGTCACTCATGGTACCGTAGCATGCCCAAAAAAGGTAACATTTTTTCTTTATAAATAATGGTATTTTTGCCGAAAATAGAAACGCATGGGAGCCATTGTAGCTGTAGTTGGTAGACCAAATGTTGGAAAGTCCACATTCTTTAATCGATTGATTCAAAGGAGAGAGGCGATTGTTGATGCGGTAAGTGGTGTTACTCGTGATCGTCACTACGGAAAGAGCGACTGGAATGGAAAGGAGTTCTCTCTGATTGATACCGGAGGTTATGTGGTGGGAAGCGATGATGTCTTTGAGAAGGAAATTGATAAACAGGTAGAACTGGCCATTGATGAGGCGGATGCCATCATTTTTATGGTAGATGTAGAGTCTGGGGTCACGGGAATGGACGAGGAGGTAGCCCGATTGTTGCGAAAAGTAGATAAACCTGTTTTTCTGGCGGTTAACAAAGTCGATAATGCCCAACGCGCTGCCGATGCGGTGGAATTCTATGCTCTGGGACTGGGTGAATACTATCCGCTTTCCAGTATAAACGGGAGCGGTACGGGAGAATTGTTGGATGCCTTGGTTGAGGTGCTTCCCGAGAGCGAGGAAGAAGATGATGAACTACCTAGATTCGCGGTAGTGGGTAGACCCAATGCGGGAAAATCATCGTTTATCAATGCATTGATAGGGGAAGACCGCTACATTGTTACGGATATTGCAGGAACTACGCGAGATAGTATCGATACGCGCTACAATCGTTTTGGGTTCGAATTCAATTTGGTGGACACCGCTGGAATCCGAAGAAAGGCAAAGGTCAAGGAGGATTTGGAGTTCTATTCCGTAATGCGCTCTATTCGGGCTATAGAACATTGCGACGTGTGTTTGCTTGTTTTGGATGCCACAAGAGGCTTTGACGGCCAGGTACAGAATATTTTTTGGCTGGCCCAACGTAACAATAAAGGCATTGTGGTCTTGGTCAACAAATGGGATTTGATGGAAAAAGAAACCAATTCTGTTCGTGACTATCAAGAAAAAATCAAAAAGCAGATGGAACCTTTTACCGATGTCCCTATTTTGTTTATTTCCGTGCTAACTAAACAACGTATTTATAAGGCGATTGAAACGGCCGTGGATGTGTATAAAAGTCGTTCTAAAAAAATTCCAACCAGAAAGTTGAATGATGTTTTATTGCCCATAATTGAAAACACCCCGCCACCATCTTACAAAGGTAAATATGTAAAGATTAAGTTCATCACCCAGTTGCCTACACCGTATCCGCAGTTTGCTTTTTTCTGTAATTTGCCCCAATATGTACGGGACCCCTACAAACGATTTTTAGAGAATAAGTTGAGAGAGCATTTTGACTTCTCCGGGGTTCCTATGACCATTTTTATGCGGAAAAAGTAACCTAGCTTCCAGAAGCAGGTTTTATGTTTACTTTTTGTTGAATTCGATTTCCAGAATCATCCATAGCGGAAAGGAGATATTCCCCAGCAGGAACATCCAATAGCAACTCATGGAAATCTTCGGTTGAACCCACATAGGTCTTATCCAAATACCAATGTACTCGGGTTTCGGTTTGTTGGTGGGCCAATTTAAATAAGACTTCCGTGGCATGATTGCCCAAGTCTTTGGGAACCAAAATGTCTTCATTGGGCTTGGGGTAAATAAAAGCCATTCGTTGGCTTTCTTCGGAATAACATGCATTCAAGTATGGAGGTAAAATTTTGTAGTTGGGATTGGAAGTGGCATAATAATATTCCATTAAGGGAGGTAAAACAAACCACGTTTTGCTGACCATATTCTCCAGAGGGTAACAAGATGAGTTTACTCGAAATGTTCCGGCAACATTGAAAAAATGCTGTTGGTGATAGGGGCATGGTTTACTCTTCAGACCGTTTTTTGGAAGCAATTGCCTTTCTGTGTTTTCACAAAAAACCGAAGCAATGGAACCACTTTCCTTGCAAATGTTTATGGTCTTGAGCTCATCAAATGGCTCTTGAAACCATCCACTATGAGGTAATACATCCAATACATCAAATAAGATAGGAGCGGCAGCTTCAATTCCCGTTAGTCCAGGCCTTCCTTCTCCATCCGCATTGCCAGCCCATACGCCAATGGCATACTTAGGAGTAACTCCTACAGCCCAAGCATCTTTAAAGCCAAAACTGGTTCCTGTTTTCCAAGCTATAGGTTGTGACGAGTCAAAAAACTGCCAATTCTCAGCACCTTCAGGTCGATTTACTTCCCTTAACGATTTGAAGGTGTGAAAAATAGCACCAGCATCCAGAATAGGAGCTTCACGTTGCACATCTCCAAAGGAAATGGAGGTGTTGGACAAATACGTGGGTTCAACAAACTCATCCGTTCGGTAGGTACTGGAATTGTTGACAAAATGATTGAGTGTTGAGGCGGCAGAAGCATAAGTTTTGGTAATGTCCCACAAAGAACTTTCAGCACCCCCCAAAATCAGGGAAAGTCCATAATACGAGGAGGGCTTGTCCAGAGAACCCAAATTCATCGTTTTTAACTTGTTATAGAATTTTTGGAGTCCGTAGGAACGTAACAAACGAACCGCGGGGACATTGAGTGACCGGGAAAGGGCCCTGCTAGCGGATACCGCTCCGACATGTTTTTTACTGAAGTTTTTTGGATGATAACCATTAATGACCGTCGGGACATCCTCGACCAAGGCATTGGGCAACAGTTGTCCTTCATGCATTAAAGAAGCAAACAGAAAAGGTTTCAGCGTACTTCCAGTACTTCGTTTTTTTGTAATGATGTCTACATAATTGCTATGCTCTTTATTAGTTGGTGCGTTGCCTACGTAGCTTAACACTTGTCGGGTTTCCACATCCAAAACCAAAATGGATAGGTTGTTTATCTCATTACTTTTAAGTCGAATATGATGGTTTTCCGCTAGACCATTGACCTGCTGTTGCAAATGCATGTCAATTGAGGTCTGGATACGTTTTTCAGGATGCTCCTGTTTAATTCGCTCCGTGAGATGGGGTGCAATATTCGGAAGCTGTAAAGGTTTTTGGGGTAAAGGTTCTGCAATGGCCAGTTCATATGTGGTCCGATCCATTTGATCGTTGTCCCATAATTTCTTCAGCAAACGATTTCTTTTCTGTAATAAAACGGACTCATTTCGACCCGGAAAAATTAAGGAAGGAGCGTTTGGTAAAACTGCCAGCGTAGCGGCGTGTCCCCAACTCAGTTCATGGGCAGGGATACCGAAATAGCGCCAAGATGCCGTTTCCAATCCCACTACATTACCGCCATAGGGCGTGTTTGAAGCGTAGAGCTCCAAAATTTCTTCCTTGGAATAGCGAAATTCCAAGCGGGTAGCCATGAATAGCTCGATGGCCTTTTCAAAATAGGTCCGAGGTCTATTTTTCCGACTTAAACGAATGACTTGTTGGGTAATCGTGCTCCCACCTCTTCTGGTTTCTTTGGTGAGGTTATGGACTAAGGCGTTGCATATGGAAACTGGATTAAAACCCGGATGCTGATAGAAGTATTCGTCCTCAAAAAGTAAAACACTTTGTTTGAATCGATGAGGGATTGAATCGACCTGTGGAAAACGCCATTGACCATCTTCTGCAATTCGGGCTCCAAGCAGAAAGCCTTCAGAACTGGTCACAACCGTTGAGGTGGGTTCCTTAAACAGATTTTTTGGTAGACAGAAAAGCCAAACCAAGAAAATTATTAAGAACCCGGACAATTTTATTCGGTTCCTGAGAAGGAATCTTTTTATGAACCATACCCTTTTCATTGGCAAATACGATTAATTTGCCCTAAAAAGGGGGTAATACAATTAGTCCTGGTCCATAGGATAGTCCTCATAGAAATGTTCGAAAGTTTTCTCCGTATCATAGTCCTCGGTAAGTACGCGATACACTAGAAAAACTACCAAACCCTGACCAAAAATGGTCACATAAAACACCCAATTGAAGGGAAAGTTCATACTCGCCATGATGACGAGGGTTACCAAAACCAAGGTGGTGAAGGCCACCAAACTCATTACCGAAATTTTCATGCCTTTTTTTTGAGAAATTACGAAACTTCATCAACCCCTTGAAAAAATTGGGAAACATTAACGCCATTGCCTTCATTTGTTTAACCTTCATCCTACATGCTATTGTACTACAGAAATCCATTTTCCTTTATTTCTTGCATAAAAAGTATTGTCATACATGGCCTCAACTTGTGATCCCGGCAAATAATAATCGCCCAAAAAGGAAGCATTGAGTTTTACCGAGAATGTTATCGATTTTTTGGCTCCCAAATCAAAGTAAAAATGGGTTCGGTCGTCACGAACATCAATATAATCAGCTTTAGCTGAGTTGGTACTTGAAGTGCCTGCATAGGAGGTATCCACAATTTCCCAACCGCTAGGAACAATTTGGGTCACAGCAATGTTGTCAACATAATCGTTACTTGAGTTGAATACCGTGATTTTTGCTTCCAGTTCAGTTCCTTGCCTCAACTGGCTTACATCAATTGAATTTCCAATAGCATCCAAATAGGCTACCGATAATCTAAGATTCTGCTGTTCTTCCAGTTCTTGTCCCACTGGCAGTTTTCCACTTTGTTCTAGTGTCACGAACAGGGTATTGTCTTGACTATTTTTGACTTCAATGTTTGCATTTGTTGAAGTAATCGGTAGAGGTCGTTGAGCAATGGCCCTATCCGTTTTTATTTCTACCTCTTTTCCATTATAGGTGTAAGATAGGTGAATCGCTTTACCTCCATTTTTGGAAACCATTTTAGCCATGGCTAATAAGGCATAGGCCGTCTCTTGGGTGCTGTACCATCGTTGGGATGATAGGTTTTTAGCCAACGACATTGCCAGTTCCCTTTGCTGGGAATCACCTAGAATTACCATAGTTTCCAAGGCCATGGCCCTATTTCTGAATACAGAACCATAGGTTCTATAATTGTAAGCGTTGGGCACAAAATTGATATTGGCCGTTTGGACTAAGTCTTCAGCCACTTCTTTTTTACCTACCAAGGCATACGCAGCCGCTAACCTCCATTTAGCTTCGTTACTTAGGTTTCTCGTTTCTCGAAGACGGTTCATTGCAGCAAGCTCTGGTTGTTGGGCAAGAGCCAAGGTGTATAGGCGATATGCTTGATTCAGGTCATCATTATATGCGCTTTGTTGATTGCTCCATTGTCTAGCCCTTTGTTTTTGATAGCGTAACCAATTGCTTAAAAAGGTTAATGGTAATTGATAGCCTTTTTGTTTGGCTTCCAACATAAAATGACCGGCATAGGAGGTACCCCAATCATCGGCATCTCTATACCCCGGCCAATAGCTCAAACCGCCATTGGATGTTTGAAAATTTCCTAGCCTTTTAATAGCAGCCTTAATGTTCTTTTCTATGTCTTTTTTGGTATCGAAGGTGATATCCAAAACATCTGACAAGAATAATTGTGGAAACGCCGAGGAGGTGGTTTGCTCCACGCAACCGTGGGGATAACGCACCAAATAGTCCATACGTTTGGAAAAATCCATTGGGGGTAGGGTAGAAAACTCCAAAGAGGCCGAATTGGTTCCAGAAGTTCCAAAGACTTCCAAAGGAATGGATTGCATTTGGTTCCCATTTAGTGTGAACAATTCACTTCGGGTTGTTATAGGATTTGGGTTTTCTACATCAATTTCAATTTTATCCGAAGCGTTTTCACCTGCCCCCGTTGCACTTACTTTAATGGTTTGGAAAGATTGGGATGGGTTCACACGAAAATCAAAGTTCACAATTTGTTCTCCCACGGCATCAAATGAAATATTTTTTGAAGTTGGCCCCAAGGGCTCCAAAGCTTGACTCGTATCAATGGACACTTTTACGTTTTTCACTTTGTTTTCCATGGCAAAAACGGTAACAGGAATGGTCACCTTCTCTCCTGGAGAGAGTTTTCTGGGTAAAGAAGTGAGCACCATGAGAGGTTTGCGTACAGGAGTGGTTTCTTCAGTTTTTCCGTAAGCGCTATTCGCGTCTCCAGCAATGAGCATAGTCCGTACAGACCCAACATAATTGGGCATGTTGATGGTATGCGATGTTTTTTCTCCCGATTTAAGGGTAAAAGGCCCTAAATAATGCACCACGGGTTTAAAACGCTGTGCCTTTCTATTCTTTGCCCCTTCAGCAAAACCACCTCCGCCAATGGCGTAGATATTGTCCACACTTATGGAATAAGCGCCCATGACATCATCAAAAATGTCAAAGGTTTTAACTCCCAAGGCTTGTCTAGCATAAAAGGCACTGTGGATATCGGGTGTACGAAACCTCGTTAAGTCCAAAAGACCTTCATCCACAATGGTGAGGGAATACGTCATGGCTTTGCGATTGACTTCGGAAACTTTTACCTCAAAAGATTTTTCCGGTTTTAGTACCGACGGCATTTCCAATTTAGGTTGTAAACGGGTTGAAGGATCTTCAACAGTTATAGGTACAACTCCATATAAACGAATGGGGAGGTCGTTTTTGACTTGTCCATGAGGTTGCAACAGGGAAATATGGACATAAACATTTGGGGCCATTTCTGAAGTAATGGGGATTTTGGCCTGAGTCTCCTGAGCGGAGGTTTCAATCCATTGCTGGGACAACACTTCTGTACCATTTTCTATGCTCAATAGAGCACGTCCGCCCCTATCGGATGGAAATGTGACTACAGCATCTTCCCCCAAGGCGTAATTTTCCTTATCGGCCGAGAAAACTAGGATTTTAGAACTTTCCGCATCTCCAGAAGAAGGCCTTTTCCACCAATTTTTATAAAAATAAGCCGTACGTCCAGTGGCATGACCTGAATTTTCGTCAATTACACGAATCAGGAAGCGACCCCTATCTTCATCCGGGATGTTGATTTTGAAACTGCCCTTGCCGTCAGAACCAGTACTAACGGATTGTTCCAGGAAAGGACGATGTACAGTAGCATTTTCATAACGAGAGAGATTGTCGTACCCACGATTCCACCACCACCGCCATTCAATCTTGAATACCTGTATTTTAAGTTTCCTATTTCCAACTGTTTTGCCCTCGGGATCCACACTTACCACATCAAAAGTTGTATTTTCATCCGTTAGATAGGAACCGTAACGTTTGGCTTTAGGCGAACGCAATCCTACAAAATGGGTGAATGAGGATAGCTTTTTAGAAAATACATCGATGGAAAAATCCCCACCTCCTTCAAACACCTTGGTAGTGAAGGTAGTTTGGAGCATTCCTGGTGCTCTTCTGTTGGCTGAGATTTTCTTGTTGATATTTAGCTCTCCATTACCATCCAACTGTGATGTGATGAATTGCTCTTCTGTTTCCGAAAATGTCCGAACAGGGTCTTGGAAGTTATACGTATTGAATTTTGGAAAAGCATTTGAAGCAACTCCAATTTTGGCGTTGATATCTACCTTTAAATTACGTGCAGGAGCTCCATGCAACCACTGAACAGCTACCTTTCCAGTATTCCGTTCATTGGCCTGTAGTACTTCATTATCAAAGGAAAAGTTGACCTTAAGGCGATTGGGCTTTGTGGTGGCGATTTTTAAGCTTTTGTTGTATTCCGCTCCACCAACAATAATTTTGGCATTCCAGGTTCCAGTTGGTGCTTCTGGTTTTGTGGGAATGGGGAAATAGTAAAAATCACCTTCTTTTTTGGCATAAAGGCCTTCTGAAACGGGCAACGACTCATTTCGAAGGGTATTTCGCTGTACAAGTTTACCTCGTGCATCACTTACTTCCAAGGTAACAGGATGGTCATCTGGGATAGGGTTGCCTTTATCATCCATGACAAAGGTCAAATGCACAGTATCGCCTGGACGATGTACGCCCCTTTCCGTATACATAAAACCTTGAAGCCCATTTTGAATGCTTTCCCCGGAAACATCAAACTTGCTCATGGAAAGTGAGTTCCCATCTGCTAATTTGGCATAGGCGTAGTTATTGTCCTTTTGCGCTACGGCAAAGGCCACGTTCTTTTCGCCATCATAAATACCAAAACCAGAAGCATCAGTGGTTATTTCTCCCAACAATTGCTGCTGATAGTTGTACAATTTTATGGAAGTTTTTGCTTCAGGTTTGGTGGAAATCAAATTTGTCGCAGCAAAGTGATAGGATCTATTATTGCCTTTTTTTACAATTAGGCCTAAATCACTTCCCAATAGGTTGGTAGTTGCAATTCTGTTTTCGTTATAGTATGCTGAATGACAAGGATTGTCGCGTTCCTCCCAATTGTAATTGTAGTTTCTCCAATAATAGATTTCATTATCCCAATAGCGCTCCTCGATACTTTCGGTACTTTGGGAAGATTCATTGTCAGTCAATGCATCTGAATTGTCTTCTGAGGTAGTATCACCACAATCGTAAGTGGTATGTTCTTTTTTGAAACTGAATTCAACGCGATATAGAGATCCTGGATTGATTTTTATGAGTTCTGAGAGGTCCAGGGCATGCGCTTTCCAGTAGCTTGTATTTTCTGAACCGTTTTCCAAAAGGGGAATTACTTTATATGCCACTCTTCTACCGACAGCCCTAAGGTCTGGATTATAGCTCGAGGTTAGATTGTTTCCCTGAAGAAATTGAAGCATATTGTCCTCATATACTTGGATTACCCGAACCTCTACGGCGGACAGATTTACAGTCTCAAAATAAATAGGAGTGGAAGTGGCATTGGGCAGAATGGTGCCTTTGGATATGAGTCGTACGTTGGGTTTCAATTGCTCAAAGGACACGAGTTCAGAAAATGTATTTTTTAAACTAAAACCGTACTCGCTTTTGATACCTTCAAAAACTGTTACCCGAACCTCTCCCAAAATCCGATTGGTTGGATATACCTTAAGCAGGTTCCCATCAATTTCATAACGAAGACTTTCCGCATTTTCAATGGTAACCAATCCGTTGAGGTTTTGATTCTGTTTTAGGGGTTCAGAAAAATTGAGGGTTAATGCTGCATTGGGGGCCGATGCTGTTTTGGCATCAACGACAACAAATTTGTTGAGACCTGGGACTGTAAATTCCTCTTCTCCTGAGTTGTCTATTCCCAAGTCTTTTCCGGTCCAGCTAATTTGTAATTCCGAATCTTCGGTCTTTCTGGAAATACTATCTATTTTAAAACTGAAATATTGCGCGTTCGTATTTGCACTTTCCCATTTTACAGTAAGTGGTTTTTCTCCTTGTTTTACCTGAAGCACCGATTTTATTTTTGAAGCTTCCAATAAATCGGAAGCGTTAAGGGTTCCAGTGAGGTATTGCCATTCCTTGCTGTAGGATTGTAAATTGCTCAAATTGATACTGAAATTTGGTGTAATGGTCTTAAAACTGAAGGTGTACTCCTTGAATTCACTGGTAATGTCTTCAAAAAGTTTATCCAGCACTAAGGTTGCTACATACTCTGTATCTGGTTTTAAATATTCGGAAGGTTGAAATGTCAGTTCCCTTCCATTTTCTATGGAAAGTTGTCCCTCAATTTTTGGGGTGATTTTCAGATATTCCTTAGGAAGTTCTTGGGTAAGTTCAAATTGGTCCAACGGCTTGGCCAACAGTATTGAAATTGGACTCGCTATGCTCTTATGACCATGGGTATGAGAACTTATGTAGTCTTTGAACTTAAAGAGATTATCCGTTTCAGAATCGGGAGCCTTTTTTTTGCAGGAAAAGGAAAGAATCAAAAGGGTAGATAGGAGAATTCTAAGGAAACGCGACATGTCTATGGTTTTAATGAAATTAAACTTCACCACAGACAAGATAGCTCAAAAAAGAAAGTTGGGGCTAGGTGAGTTTATGAATGGTGTGATAAGATGTACGAACGTTTTTTTCATTCTGGATTGAACCTTAGGAAATATTTATGATTTAAAATCCTAGGGCAAGCCATATTATTAATAATTTCAGTCCATTCACAACCAAAAAAATAAACAATCATGTTACGCTCTCTTCTTTTTGTATTTTTTTCAGTAGGAATTTTCACAGTATGTCAAGCTCAAGAATCCGATTATCAATTGGTGGCCCAGACCGTTAATTATTATTTGGAAGGTGGCACCAACAACGATTATGCGACCTTAAAGAAGGCCTTTCACGAAACCGCAACCATGAAGTACATCACCAATGATGGCTACAAGGAAGTGAATGCCTTGGAATTCTTTTCTGGCATGGATGCTTCAAAACCCAAACAAAACAGAAAAACCCGAATTGCGGATATCACCATATCAGGTCATGCGGCAAATGCAAGGTTGGAGATTGATTATCCAACGTTCACCTTCATAGACTACATGAATTTGTTGAAGATTGACGGAGAGTGGAAAATTGTCAATAAGATTTTTTACCGTCAGGCTGCTTTAAAATAAAAATCAAAAGTTACTGTGCAATTTGGATTTAAGGGGGTCTACCAACCTCCTGAGGCGCCGCCGCCACCAAATCCTCCACCGCCGAATCCACCGCCAAATCCACCGGAACCAAACCCTCCTCCACCGAATCCCCCACCGGAAGAGCGAGAGCTTCGACCCATATTGCTTAGGATAATCATGTCCCAAATATCTAATCCAGAACCTCTTCCACCTCTGTTGTTGCCTCCTCGGTTGTTTCGATTTCTTCGGGAAAGAATGATGAGGATGATGAAAAAGATAATAAAAGGAAGTAGTGCCTTAAGAGGAAAACCCTCACCATTTGAAAAGGTTCTGTCTTCATTAAACTCCCCAGAAAGTACTTGAAATATAGCATCGCTCCCTTTGTCAAGCCCTGAGTAATAATCACCCTGTTTGAATTCGGGAATAATAATAGATTCTATAATCCGTTTGGAGAGTGCATCTGTCAGAGCACCTTCAACTCCATACCCTGTATTGATTGCAATTCTGCGGTCTTCTTTGGCCAATAGGACTAAAACTCCATTATCCTTATTGGCTTGGCCAATACCCCACTTTTGGCCCCATTGCGCTCCCAAAAAATTGATGTTTTCACCTTCTGTAGAACTTATGATGGCCACTACAATTTGCGTAGAGGTACTATCCGAGTATCGAATGAGCTTTTGTTCCAGTGCTCTTTTTTGACCGTTGGATAAGAGGCCTATATAATCATAAACACTGGTTTGATTTTTTGGTTTATCGGGAATGGTAAATTGACCCCAACTTAGTGCGGAAGTGAGAAATAATAAGACAAAAAAACTAGCCTTTGGAAATCTCATCACTCAATTCATTGATATCCCCATGATCCCAAGGGAAATGTGCTTCCAATTCCTTACCTGCCATTAAAACGCCCTGTACTATTCCTTCTTTGAAATTACCATCATGAAAGTGAGAGGAAATCACCTCTTTGGTGCTTTCCCAAAAACCCCTTGGGACAGCTCGGTCAATACCACTATCTCCATAAATGACGAATTTTTTGTCATCCACAGCAACATAAAGTAGCACCCCATTTTCATCTTTGGTATTGTCCATTTTTAAGAAATGAAATACCTGTTGGGCCCTGCTAAAATGGTCCATTTTGGTACTTGCTTCGATGTGTACGCGAATCTCACCGGAAGTATTTTTTTCAGCCTCCAGAATGGCATTAACGATTTCCTGCTCTTCTTTGGCAGAAAGAAACTGTTCAACTTGGGACATAGTTAATCAAATTGAAAATCGACATCGGGATTATTTTCAGCACCTGATTCCGCTTCGAAATATGTCATTTTTTCAAAACCGAATATGCCAGCAAGAATATTGTTTGGAAAATCTCTAACATGTTCATTATAGGGTTGAACAGATTCATTGAACCTATCTCGTGCTACATTAATTCTATTTTCTGTCCCCTCAAGTTGTGACTGAAGCTCTAAAAAGTTTTGATTCGCTTTCAATTCAGGATAACGTTCTACAACTACAAGCAACTTGTTTAATGCACTGGAAAGTCCACTTTGCGCACTATTAAATGCAGATAACTGTTCAGGGGATATATTCGTTGGGTCAATACTAATTGATGATGCTTTCGCCCTGGCCTCAATGACATCCTTTAAAGTACCTCTTTCAAAATCAGCAGCGCCTTGAACAGTTTTTACCAAGTTTCCGATTAAGTCACTTCTGCGTTGATAAGAGCTTTCTACTTTTGCCCATTGTTGCTTTGTTGTTTCTTCAAGATTTATTGTCTTGTTATAAAAACTTTTCGTCCAACTAAAAACCGCAAAGATTATAACCCCGATTACAATTAAGGGAATTAACCATTTTTTCATTTTCTTCTGTTTAGTGTTTGTTATAGTTGTTAGATAGGTGTGTAGCTATTGGATTTTGTTACACTTAGAGCTGATCTTTGATTTTCAACAGCTCAGCCTTTACCTTTTGTAGTTTTTGAATGACCTCAAAATTGGAAAGGGTCTTTTGTTTTTCTTCTTTTAAATGAATTTTGGCACCTTCCAGGGTAAATCCTCGTTCTTTTACCAAATAATAGATGAGTTGTAGATTTTTAATATCGTCTGGAGTAAACTTTCGATTACCCTTCGCATTTTTTTTAGGTTGAAGCACATCAAACTCCTTTTCCCAAAAACGAATCAAGGAAGTGTTCACACCAAAGGCTTTGGCCACTTCGCCAATGCCATAGTATCGCTTTTCAGGAAGGTCTACGTGCATTAATCGAGGGATTGATTCTCTTGGTTGGCAAACTTGAGCATATTTTCAAACTCTTCGGCCGTCAAACTTCCGTAGTAGAAGTTAATAGGATTGATACGTTCCCCATCTTTCCAAACTTCGTAGTGCAAGTGAGGAGCCTCAGAACGTCCTGTATTACCAACAAAACCAATCAAGTCGCCTCTTTTTACTTTTTGACCCACACTAACGTTGTATTTGCTTAGGTGAGCATACAAGGTCATGTACCCATACCCATGATCTATACGGATATGCTTACCATATCCCGATGATCTATTGTCAGCACGAGTGACTTTTCCATCGCCCGGGGCATAGATGGGTACCCCCCTGGGAGCGGTAAAGTCCATTCCCCGGTGCATTTTTCTAGCCTTGGTAAATGGGTCTGAGCGCCAACCAAAACCGGAGGCCATTCGAGTAAGGTCCTCATTGCGGACAGGCTGAATGGCAGGAATGGAAGCTAACAGTTTTTCTTTTTCTTCGGCTAGTTTAGCAATCTCATCCAGAGACTTGGATTGGATGACCATTTGCTTTTGAATAATGTCTAACCTTTTGGTGGCATTGGTAATGATTTCAGAATTATTGAACCCTTCCAGAGATTTGTAACGATTTACCCCTCCAAATCCGGCTCTACGCTGTTCTTCTGGAATGGGATTAGCCTCAAAATAAAGGCGATAAATGTTGTTGTCACGATCTTCAATATTGGCCAAGACCTGTTCAATTTGCTCCATTTTGCGATTAAGGATTTCAAACTGAAGCTCGTAGTTGTTGACTTCCCGCTCCAAAGAAAGTTCTTTAGGCGTATTGAGCCAACTGGTGTTCAATAAAATAATAAGGGCCAAAAATCCAAAAAGGGCGGAACCTAAAATAAAGAAGGTGAGATTTCTATATTTTCTCGACTTTTTAGGTTCTATCTTTCGATACGATAGTGTATCGGGGTCGTAATAGTATTTAACTTTATGCATGAAGGGAAATTATCCTATTTTTGCCCATTCTTTTTTATCAAAACAAACAAATATAAAGATTGTTTTGTACAAAGTGTTAAATTTAATAAAACCCTAGCAAATCCAATGACATCCCAAGAAGTTAGAGCGCAGTTTTTGAACTTTTTCAAAGGGAAGGAACACAAGATTGTTCCTTCAGCTCCTATGGTCATAAAGGACGACCCCACCTTGATGTTCACGAATGCCGGGATGAACCAGTTCAAGGAGTTTTTCTTGGGAAATTCAGAAGCTAAATCGAAGAGGATAGCCGACACGCAAAAGTGTCTTAGGGTTAGTGGAAAGCACAATGATTTGGAGGAGGTGGGCAAAGATACCTACCATCACACCATGTTCGAGATGCTGGGGAACTGGAGTTTTGGGGATTACTTCAAAAAGGAAGCTATTGAATGGGCATGGGAACTATTGACAGAGACCTATCAAATTGATAAGGACAGTCTTTATGTTTCGGTGTTTGAGGGAAGTAATGATGCAGATAACCTAGAAATGGACCAAGAAGCTTTCGCTTTGTGGAAGGCGATTGTTCCTGAGAGTCGCATCATAATGGGCAACAAAAAGGACAATTTTTGGGAAATGGGTGATCAAGGTCCATGTGGTCCTTGTTCTGAAATCCATGTGGATATCCGCTCAAAAGAGGAAAAGGAAAAAGTACCTGGAGCCACTTTGGTGAATCAAGACCATCCAGAGGTCATAGAAATCTGGAATTTGGTTTTTATGCAATACAATCGCAAAGCAGACGGTCGTCTGGAAAACCTTCCTGAAAAACATGTGGATACAGGTATGGGATTTGAACGTCTTTGCATGGTATTACAAGGCGTAAAATCCAACTATGATACCGATGTGTTCTCTCCACTTATTCGCGAAATAGAAACCATTACAGGGCATAAGTATGGGAAGAGTGAAGATGTGGATATTGCTATTCGCGTAGTGGCAGATCATGCCAGAGCGGTAAGTTTTGCTATTGCGGATGGACAATTGCCAAGCAATACTGGTGCGGGCTACGTAATCCGAAGAATACTTCGTAGAGCAATACGATACGGCTTTACGTTTTTAGATACCTCCAAACCCTTCATGTATCGATTGGTAAAAGTGTTGGGAGAAACCATGGGCAAGTCATTCCCAGAACTGGTGGAGCAATACCAATTGATTGAAAATGTAATTAAGGAGGAAGAAAACTCGTTTCTATCAACATTGGAACAAGGTCTTGTGCTCTTGGAATCCATAATTTCTTCAACCAAGGATAAAACCATTTCTGGCGAAAAGGCATTTGAACTCTATGATACTTTTGGTTTTCCGATTGATTTGACTGCACTTATTCTTGAGGAAAAAGGCTTGCAATTGGATAGAGATGGGTTTGACAAAGCGCTTCAGAAACAAAAGGATCGGTCTAGGGCCGCTTCTGAGGTGTCCAAAGAAGATTGGACCATTCTTACCTCAGACTCTGAGCAGGAGTTTATAGGATACGACAGTCTGGAAACCGAGGTTAAGATTGTGAAGTATCGAAAGGTAAGTACAAAGAAAGAAGGGGAGCAATATCAGTTGGTTTTCAATTTGACTCCTTTTTATGCCGAAGGTGGTGGACAAGTGGGTGATAAAGGGTATTTAGAGGCTTCCAATGGGGATGTAACCTATATTATCGATACCAAAAGAGAGAATAATGAAATTGTCCACTTTGCAGAGAACTTACCAAAGGATATTACCGGGGACTTCAAAGCTTCAGTAGATAAAAAGCAGCGTTGGAGAACCGCAAGCAATCATACCGCTACCCATTTGTTGCATCAGGGACTTCGAGAAGTTTTAGGGAACCACGTGGAACAAAAAGGCTCGGCGGTACATTCCAAATATTTGCGTTTCGATTTTTCCCACTTCTCCAAATTGACGGTCAAGGAACTTCGTGATGTGGAAAATTTTGTAAATGCACGCATCGAGGGGAAGCTTCCTTTGGAAGAAAATAGGAACGTACCATTAAAAGAGGCGATGGCCGATGGAGCAATGGCCCTATTTGGCGAAAAGTATGGGGATACCGTGCGTACCGTGCGTTTTGGGCAGTCCATCGAGCTATGTGGAGGAACCCATGTAAAGAACACTTCGGATATCTGGCATTTTAAGATTGTTTCTGAAGGAGCCGTAGCAGCTGGAATTCGAAGAATTGAAGCAATCACCTCGGATGCGGTTAGGAAGTTCTATTTTGAGAACAATCGCATGTTTTATGAGATAAAAGACCTTTTGAACAAGGCCCAAGACCCGGTAAAAGCTGTCGAGAGTCTTCAAGAAGAAAATACGGCCCTACGTAAGCAAGTGGAGCAGTTGCTGAAGGATAAGGCGAAAGGATTGAAAAGCGAGTTGATTTCTGAACTGAAAGAGGTAAATGGCGTTCAGTTTTTGGCAAAGAAAGTAGATTTGGATGCAGCGGGAATAAAAGACTTGGCTTTTGAAATAGGTGGGCAGACGTCTAACTTGTTTTTGCTGTTGGCTTCGGAAAAGGAAGGTAAAGCTTTGCTTGGGTGCTATATTTCGAAGGATTTGGCCTCAAACAAGGGCTTGAATGCCGGTACAATTGTACGTGAGCTCGGCAAGCATATTCAAGGCGGAGGAGGAGGTCAGCCCTTTTTTGCTACCGCTGGAGGTAAAAATCCATCTGGAATTCCTGATGCGCTAAAAGCTGTGGAAGCCTTCTTGGAATGAAACTTCAAACGATAATCCCGCTTCGAAAAAACCATAATCTTTTAGATTATGAAAGTCAATCTTTGCTTCTGGGGTCCTGTTTTTCTGAAAGCATTGGGGATAAGTTGGATTATTTTAAATTTAATATACTCCAAAACCCGTTTGGAATCCTGTTTCATTCCTTGGCGATTGAAAACCTTTTGGAACGAGCCATTTCTCAAAAACCATATACCAAACAAGAAGTTTTCAAACTAGGGGATGTTTGGAGCTGTTTTGATGCCCACTCCCAGATGAACGCGCTTTCCCGGGAAACGCTTCTGAATAGTTTAAATCAAAGTTTGGAGAGCACGGCTTCCTATGTGAAAAAAGCTTCTCATATTTTCATTACGTTAGGCACAGCGTGGACGTACCAACACAAATCAAAGAGCAATCCCGTAGCCAATTGCCACAAAGCGCCGCAAAAAGAGTTTGAAAAGAAATTACTTTCCGTAGAAGAAATAATGGGGAGCTTGAAGAATATCGTGACTTTGGTGAAATCCATTAACCAAGACATTCAAATTGTTTTTACCATTTCCCCTGTTCGACATCTTAAAGATGGTTTTGTGGAAAATCAACAAAGTAAAGCGCATTTAATTGCTGCAGCGCATGGGTTTTTAGCTTCCGAAGAGGGTCCCGGATGCCAATATTTCCCTAGCTATGAAATCGTAATGGATGAACTCCGAGATTATCGTTTCTACGGAAAAGATATGGTACACCCCAACGAATTGGCTATTGATTATATCTGGCAAAAGTTCAAGTCGGCATGGATTTCCGAGAAAGTCTATGATTTTATGGACGAGGTTGAAAGTATTCAGAGAGGTTTGTCCCATAAACCATTCAATGCCGATTCAAAAGCACATGGAAAGTTTCAAAAAAACCTTCAGTCAAAAATTGAGTATCTTCAAAAAAAGTATCCTTCTATAAATTTTAATAAATGAAAAAAGTACTTGCCGGTGCCTTAATTGCCTTAACATCGGTATTGATATACAAGTCCTGCGCAGAGAATAATGAGCAAAAAAGGATATTGAAGGAGAGTTCCTTGCTCATTCAAGAGGAGTTAAAGAATGTGTCCAAATTGATTGTATCCGAGGGTCATTTTTCTGAGGTGTACAATTATCAAGATTCCAAAGAACTGTTCGGTACACGGCTTACCGCCGAGAAAAAAGCTTTGGTAGTAGTCAACGCAGAAGTAACCATAGGTTATGATTTAAGTAAGTTGCAGTACGAATTGGATGAGGAAAATCGAATTTTGAGATTGACAAGCTTGCCTTCACCGGAAATTAAGGTCAATCCAGACTTTGAATATTATGACATCAATGCCGATTATTTCAATCCTTTTGGCGCGGAAGATTATAATGCGATAAAGGAAAATGTCAAATCCTCATTGTTAAAGAAGGTTGAATCATCAACACTCCTTTCGAATGCTGAAAACCGATTGTTGAGTGAGCTTTCTAAAATTTACATACTTACCCAATCCCAAGGCTGGACTTTGGTCTATGAGGGAGAAGAGATTAACAGTCCAGATGTGCTATTCAACCTTGGAAAAACTTTGGTTGACTAGTTCAATACCATCGTCAATAAGATGACCTACTTTAGGGTTATCTTGTTTGACTTGCTCCAGATGGCTTAATATTTCTTTTTCGAATTTGGATTCTCCGTTCTTTTTGGCCAACTCATAGATTTCCACGGCCAGAAGCCAATCCGAAGGATAATTTTTTTGGAGCGCTTGAAAAACCTTATGCCTGGATACGGTAGAGTTTTTGCCGACTCGTATATCTCGAATCTGTTCGTAGTATTCCTCCAAACGTAATCTAGACTCGTCTTTTTTCGGTTTTATCGTAGTCTCGGTCAATTCATGGGTTATCAGGTCGAAACTTTTCAAATCCGCAGGGCCGTTAAATGCAGATACCACTTTCTGTCCCACCGCCATATGGTAATATCCCCAGTTGGGTAGAAACAGCAAAGTCCCATCATGAGTGACGGTGCAATCTTTAAAAGTGATTAATATGATTTTGCCCTGAAGGTTTCGCGTTCCAGTAACAATGGTACCTTCCACTTTGACTCCCCCTTCAAATTCCAAGGCTACTTTCTCCCCTTCAAAAATATTGTAGGCACGTAGGTCTCTGGGCCCCATATCTTCAATGGCCAAGTTGATTCCTTTGAGTTTTCCAATTGGAGACCCAAAACCTTCTGGATGGTCCAAGGTGCTATGACCCACCAATTCTTTTTCCCGATAGGCTAGAGCCGTAGGGCCCACGGTTCGGATGTAAACCGGTTCTCCATCATGTTCAATGATACTATGGAACTGACCAGAAATTTGAATCCCTGTACTTAGTTCGGCACTGCCCAAGGCCTTTGATTCAATAAGTTTCTGAATTCCTGAGAGTCCACCTGTTCTAAGGCCCATGGTGTTGGCAAAATCCTCCAAAACCTGACTGAGATGGGCAAAATTAGGTGTAACGAAAAGTTGAGGTTGGGGTTTCGTGATATCAAAAGACGTATTGGCCGCCTCAATAGTGTATGGTAATTTGCGAACGTCTTCTTTGAGGCACCATTCACTTTCTCCAATAGAAGAAAGTAAGCCTGCTCCATATATCTTAGGATTTTCAAGTGTTTCTATCAATCCGTATTCCACGGTCCACCAATGCAAGTTACGAATCAGGGCCATTTCACTGGGTTTCCCCATATTCTCTTGAAGATATTCGATTTGCTTTTCAGCTTCATCGATTTCTTCTTGAGGGGTTCCGGGAGCCTCTTTTATGATGGATAAGTGCCGCACGGCCTCATACAATTCATAATCTTTGGCGCTGGATATCGCTTTACACCCAATCTCCCCAAAACGCCGGAGGTACTCTGCATATTCTGGATTGGCAATAATTGGAGCATGCCCTGCACCTTCGTGTATAATATCTGGTGCCGGGGTATACTCTATGTTTTGCAATTGTCGAATATCAGAAGCGATGACCAAAACATTATACGCTTGGAATTCCATGAAGGCGGAAGGCGGAATAAATCCATCTACAGCAACCGCAGCCCACCCGATTTCCTTTAAAATACGGTTCATTCCATACATATTTGGAATGTCATCAATGGAAATACCAGTCAAATCCAAACCTTCTACATAGGAGCTATGCGCCACTTTGCTCAAATAATCCACATTTTTACGCATTACATAGCGCCAAACGGCTTGGTCAATGGCCGAATATTGCTCGTAATTCTGAGGTTTTATGAATTGCTTGAGATGCGTTGGAAGTTTATCCAATATGGGGTTAGACTCGTATGCCATTACTAGAATTTAAGTAGCCTTAAAAATACGAAATCCTTTTCGCTCAAAGGGGATGGACATAAAAAAACCGCTCCAAGTGGAGCGGCCAGTATTCTTAGTTTGCAGCCAACTGCGAAGCAGTAGGATATTTTTCTAGGATTTCCGAAACAAACTGTTTTATTCTTTTTTCCTTTTTCTCAATATTCTTGATGTTGTTCAAGGTGCCTACTCCACGACCTTGCCAGACCAACTCTTTTTTCTTGGTGTCTATAACATCAATGTAAAGAGATCCTTCTGTGCGTGTGGTGACGTTAGGTCCGAAACCTCCACCCCATCCAAAACCAGGGCCGAACAACCAAGGATTGTAAAATCCTCCGCCCCATCCGAAGCCACCCCAGCCAAATCCGCCCCATCCGAAGCCAAAATTGTTGTTGTACACGTCGACTCTTTCACGTTCTTTGGTAAAGATGCTTACCAAAACGTCGGGCTGACTGGATTTAACAAAACCTCTTGCTGCCATCTCCACGTCAATAGCTTTCAATATTCGCTTTTTATCCAAATCTGATATTTCAGCTTTATCAATACCGGTTTTATAAAAAGCATAGGTTTTAAACGTATTGAAATTTGCTTCTTTATCGTAATCCGTAATTACCTTGACCGATGAACAGGAGGCCAGAAAAACCAAGGCCAAAATGGGTAGTGTAAATTCTTTTAATCTTTTCATAGTACTTTTTTTTGAGTTCATTGAATCCTTATTTCAATAGCACAAATATTGTGCCGAAGAAAGCTAAACAGAACGACTATTTGTCTTTTTATTATATCCGTAAGGACAGTGCCTGCATCCACTTTCACAACAATATCCACGTTTTAGATGATATTGTTCGGTAAACACCTTATATCCCTCTTCGGAGAGGTAAAAATCCCCTTCTTCCAAGGGAATCAACTTTTTCATAGTTTATTATCCAACATTAATATTTTAAAAATACGCCAATTGCCCGAAACGGCCTAAAAATCTAGACTATACGGGCAAACTGGGTTATTCACCGAAATTGTTAATGTTATTCATCGGATATGCATACTTTCTAGCATTTTAAACAGTTATCTTTGGATGTAGGATTTTTGCTATGATCGTTATCTTCAAGCATTTCTTTTACCGCAACTATGTCGGCTTGTCTTTATGGCCTTTCATCATCCTGAAGGAAGATGAACTAAAAAATGATGAGGTGTTAATCAATCATGAGCGAATACATCTTCGTCAGCAGAGGGAATTGCTAATAGTTCCTTTTTATCTTCTATACCTGACCGAATGGCTTTTGCGCACGGTGCTGTATTTGAATAGCTACAGAGCCTATCAAAATATAAGTTTTGAACGGGAGGCCTATGCCAATGAAAAGAATCCTGAGTACCTTTCCCATAGAAAAGCCTTCAGTTTTGTGGATTATTTGGTTCGATAAATGCATCCACAACCTATTCCCAATCAAGAAGTACGACTACCTGAATTGCAAGAAAAGCAAGTCAAACTTTTTATAAAAAGGGAAGATGCCATCCATCCCTACATTTCTGGGAACAAATACAGAAAGTTAAAATACAATCTAATTGAGGCCAAGAATAAAGGGTTTGATACTTTGCTTACCTTTGGCGGGGCCTATTCCAATCATATTGCGGCAACAGCTTATGCCGGAAAAGAAGCCAGGTTAAAAACGGTTGGAGTGATTCGTGGAGAAGAGCTTTCGAGTAGTTGGAGGGAAAATCCAACCTTAAAACAGGCACATGAAAATGGAATGCAATTTCATTTTGTATCCCGCGAAGCGTATCGAAACAAAACACATCCAAATTTTTTGACGGAATTAGAAGAAAACTTTGGGCGGTTTTATCTGCTTCCAGAAGGGGGTACAAATACACTTGCGGTTAAAGGGTGTGAGGAGATTTTGACCGAAAATGATGCCCAATTTGATTTCATTTGCTGTTGTGTGGGTACTGGCGGAACACTATCTGGGCTTATTAATTCGGCAAAATCCTATCAGACGGTTTTGGGTTTTCCAGCCCTCAAGGGCGATTTTCTAAAAGAAGATATTCTTAAATTTGCCCGAAATGACAATTGGAAATTGATTTCTGACTATCATTTTGGGGGATATGCCAAAATCAACAAAGACTTAATTGATTTTATGAATCAGTTCAAGTTAAAAACAGGCATTCCCTTGGACCCGATTTATACAGGCAAGATGCTGTTTGGCATCATCAACCTAATCCAAAAGGATTTTTTTAAACCGGGCTCTCAAATCTTGGCCATTCATAGTGGTGGCCTTCAAGGAATTCAAGGCATGAATCTTGAATTAAAACGAAAAAACCTACCTAAGTTGGATATATGACAAGAAGAATTGGAGTTGTATTGATTTTTAGTCTCTTGGTGGCCAGTTGTGGTTCCAAGAAAAGAGTGGTTTCCAAAGAAAATGAACCTGTAGTTCAAAATAAAAGCCCACGAAACCCTAATACAGGATTACCAAAAGATGGCCCCAAGGAATCCGAATTGTATCCTTTACCGGAAAATCCAGGACGGTTTGTAAAGTTTCCAATAGCTGATACCCAAGAGTATATCGAAACTTTTGCTGAAATGGCCCAATATGAAATGAGGGCTTTTGGCATTCCCGCTAGTATTACACTGGCGCAAGGGATTTTGGAGAGTGGCTCGGGTCGTGGCGAACTTACTCGAAAAACCAACAATCATTTCGGCATTAAATGCCATACCGGTTGGGATGGGGAGTTCGACTTTCATGATGATGATGCCAAAGGAGAGTGTTTTCGGAAATACAATCATCCTATGTACTCCTTCAGAGATCATAGTATCTTTTTGACCACCCGTTCTCGGTATAAATTCCTGTTCAATTATCGGAGAGATGATTATAAAAAATGGGCATATGGATTACGACAGGCAGGTTATGCCACGGATAGAAAATACCCTCAAAAGTTGATTGCCCTTATTGAGCGATACGATTTGGACGCTTATGATGAAGAAGTAGTTCGAGGAGGGCTAAACACGGTTCGGGAACCTAAACAATATGATGTTTTCACTCATATTGTGGCTAAAGGCGATACTCTGTATGCCATTTCACGTCGATATGCCATTTCCGTTGACGAATTGAAACGTCTCAACAATCTGACCAGCAATACGATTTCCATAGGACAAGTACTCAATATTAGGAAAGAAAAATCCAAATGATTTACCAAAGAAGCAGCGCATTGTTCGCTGAAGCCAAGAAATACATTCCAGGGGGGGTGAATTCACCTGTAAGAGCGTTTAAAGCGGTAGGAGGCGATCCCATATTTGTCAAAGAGGCCAAAGCAGCCTATCTCTATGATGAGGATGGCAATCAATTGATAGATTATATAGCGTCGTGGGGACCGCTGATTTTAGGTCATGCATACGAACCTGTCATCAACGCGGTGATTGAAAAGGCCAAAAAAGGAACTTCCTTTGGAATGCCGACAGAAATTGAAACAGAATTGGCTCAATTGGCAGTTTCCATGGTGCCCAATATCGACAAGATTCGTTTTGTGAACAGCGGCACGGAAGCCTGCATGAGCGCAGTACGATTGGCAAGAGGTTATACAGGAAAAGACAAAATCATCAAGTTTGCTGGATGCTATCACGGCCATTCTGATTCTTTTTTGATTCAGGCTGGGAGCGGAGCGGTAACTTTTGGAAGCCCAAATAGTCCCGGGGTTACCCAAGGCACAGCAAAAGACACGCTGCTTGCGAATTATAATGATTTAGAAGGGGTAAAAGCCTTAGTTGAAGCGAATAAAGAAGAGATAGCCGCCATTATTTTGGAACCTGTGGCGGGCAATATGGGTTGTATTATTCCTTCGGATGAATTTATACAAGGACTTCGCGAACTTTGTACACAAGAAGGTATTTTGTTGTTGTTTGATGAGGTAATGACCGGATTTCGATTAGCAAAAGGTGGAGCTCAGGAAGCTTTGGGCATTGATGCGGATATTGTGATGTTCGGAAAGGTGATAGGGGGAGGATTACCGGTGGGTGCCTTTGCTGCTAAAGCTGAAATCATGGCTCATTTGGCCCCAGAAGGTCCAGTATACCAAGCGGGAACCTTAAGTGGAAATCCATTAGCTATGAGTGCTGGCTTGGCCATGCTCACTGAATTGAATAACAAACCAGAGGTTTTTACGAGTTTAGCCAATAAAACAGAGCATTTGCACAAGGGTATTGCCGAAGTGTTGACGGAAAGGGGAATCGCACACCAAATCAATCGTTTTGGCAGCATGATTTCCGTCCATTTTTGCGAAGAACCAGTTGTCGATTTCGCTTCATCTGCTAAAGGAAACAATGATAGCTTTAAAAAATACTTCCACGGTATGCTCAAGCAAGGAGTTTACCTACCTCCATCTGCTTTTGAAAGTTACTTTTTGAATGATGCTCTCAGCTATGCTGATTTGGATAAGACCATTGAGGCCGTTCGGCATTGTGAGTTTTAGGTTTCAAGTATTTTAATATAAATCAATTTGGGAATTTGGATATACCTTGAGAGAAGCGTCCATGTCTTCAAGTTTTTTGGGAAAATCCAAATCTGCTTTTACCTCCAGTACATAATCGGTTCCGTCCAATTCAGTATGCGATAACTCACCGTTGAATTCCACCTTCATAGTCAAAAGGGTTTCTTTCAATTTCCTGAGGTCCGTTTTTTTAGGTACAACAATAAGCCAATCCATACTTAAATTTCTTCTGTATTTCCTCGACATAGACTCCGATAAGCGCTTCCGGCATTAACGACTCCATGCCCTGTATTCGAATCCCATCCGGGGCTGCCTAAATTTATCGCCCCTTGTATCAAAGTATCCTTTAAATCTTTTGGACTCAAATTAGGAAAAGAACTTAATAAAAGTGCAGCAACGCCCGCAGCAACCGGAGTAGCTGCCGAAGTTCCATTATCATAGGGTTGAGACGTTCCAGCAGGTCTTCCTGGACCAAAATTACCAAAGAAATGGGAATAGGCGGCCACATCTGGCTTCTCGTCGAAAAAACCTCCCGGTCCTTGGGAGGAATACCCAATTCTTTCGTGCCTACTATTTACTGCAGCAACCGTAATTACTTCTTCCAAACTATTGGAGGCATGTATTGAAATACCAGGGCCAATTCCTGAAGGATGGCAACTTCCCGAGGGACATTCCTGTCCACAATTACCTGCCGCAAAAAACATATGAATCCCTGCACTAACCAATTCCCGAACTTTTCGGTGTATGGGGTGGTTTATGTCCCAGACTTCATGGGTTGGAAAAAGTTGTTTATCGGGTTTCCCGACAAATCCATAACTATTATTGGTAATATGAGGGGTTCCGTCTATTCTTCTCTGATTCAGAATGGCTTGAAACATCGCCATTGCCCCTCCTGAGTTTTGAACGCCCAAAAAAGGATAATCATAAATTTTACAGGCGGGAGCAGCGACAAGAACATCGGCTGCGCACATGGAACCATGGCTGGTTATCGGGGCACTTCCGGGTTGGCGACTGGCTCCTACCCTAGAAAAACCACCAACTACGGGATAGGTCTCACCATTGACTCCTTCGTCTACGATTCCGACGACAATATTTTGACCTCTAAATCCGTCATTCCAAACCGATTCAACCGAAAGTAGGGTGCGAATGTCAGCAATGGGGACGCCTTCCCTAAAGGGACGACAATCCAATCCAAGCGCAGAATTGGCTAGGTCCAAAATGTGTTCGTTTGATTTTTCAGTATCAAATAGGGTCAATTCAGAATTTGGCCAGATTTTCACCTCTTTCCGTTTCTGCATATCGTTAAAGTGCTTATAATCAACCTCACAAGGGATTACTACAGAGGAAGATTCCATATCACTATTAGTGGTAGGAACAGAAAACTCGGATAAGGCCTTGGTGTATGACTTTCCTTCGTACATCGGAATGGGGGCAAATTCGCCGGTCGCCTCTATCCCGAGTCCAGACATATTTGTTAGCATTTTTTCGGACTCCTTTACACTTTCGGCCTCTGACTGACTCATTAGTTCAAAGGTTTCAAAGGATTGGGAAGTATGCTCAGGTAACTCTAATAAAACTTTTACTTTGGCCATTGTAGCTTTAATTTTTGGGGTTGATACTATTCTTTCTCTGTTTTGTAATTATACCCCATGCTAACACTATGAAACATATGGGCAGGGCTCCAATTTTGGAATAGGATGGATGGAATTATCATTCACATCTCCACAAAACAATATGGGTCGGGCTAGTTGGTGAGAGTTTTCAATTTACTAAATCCTTTACTTTTTTCGTTGCTATAAATCCTTAAAAAAATGCAAGATTTTCCCTAAAAGACACTTCGCTTATTTTCTAAACAAACCTATCAATCCAAAAAGTGGACCAAAGGCCAAAATCAAAAAAAGATAGTGCGGAGGTAAGTAATCTTGTAAGGCAGATATCACTTGAAGACTCACAATAGTGATGGAAAAACCGATACAGTTTACAATGGTGAGCGCTGTTCCCTTAACACTAGGAGGAGCGCTTTGAGCCACTAAAGTGGAAAATAAAGGGGAGTCAGCGATAACCACCATGCCCCAAAACAACAAGAAAAGGATAAAAACAGGCAGAGAAGCATGAACTAATACAAGTGGTGATAGCAAACAACAAATTCCTGAAAGAGATAGGGCAGTGGCAGCGGTAGGTTTGGGGCCTTTGCGCTGCGAAACATACCCCCCCAATACGCATGCCAATCCGCCAATTGCTATGATCCAAAAGGACCAAAAAGAGACCCTAAAAGAAATTATTCCATGCCATTCCGTATATAGTCCCAACAAAAAGGGAACAAAGGCCCAAAAAGTGTAGAGTTCCCACATATGACCAAAATACCCAAAGGCGGCTGCCCGAAAATCCTTCTTTTTGAAAATGGAAAAACAGGCCGTTAAATCCAAATGTTGGCTGGGTTTTCGAAAAGGCCCATCAGGAACCAAAGTGACCATTAAAACTCCTCCGGCTACAGCAAGGGCAGATGTTGTATATATAACGTATTCCCAGGGGAACAGGGCGGTAAGCCATTTTAAAAAATGGGGCAATGCGGTTCCTACCACCAGGGCGCCGACTAGATAGCCCAAGGATTTGCCCAAGCCTTTATCAAAGTAATCTGCTGCAATTTTCATTCCTACAGGATAGATCCCGGCCAAAAAGAAGCCTGTGGCAAAGCGGGAAACCAAAATATAACCCCAGCCATCTCCATCCCAAACGATAATTAAATTGCTCAAAGCGCCTAAAACAGCACTCCACAAGAAAACCTTTGAAGGCGAAAAACGGTCTGTAAGGGTAAGAATGGCAAACAGAAGGGTGCCAATGATAAAACCCATTTGTACGGAAGCAGTAATATTGCCCAAACTAGTTCCGACATTCCGTTCAGCCAAAAGACTGGTAAGTACACCATTCCCAGCAAACCAAAGAGAGGTGCAAAAAAACTGGGCGATAACTATGGTGGGTAAGATGTGCTTTGGTGGACTCACAATTCTATTTGTAGATAACTGTCGCAAGAGTTGAGATAGCTTTACGAAAGTAGGTTATAATTTGGAAGTACTATCCCTTAATCACATACCTCAAGAACGCATCAACAGCCTCTGAGCGGCCCAAGGGCTCCAAAAAACAAGTATAAAGATTCACTAAGACCGCCAGATAAGTAGCTGGGTGTTTTAGTTTTTGGTATTTCCAAGCGGCCAGAAGAATAAGAAGAATAATCAAACCCTGGGTAAAATACACTGGGGGCATTATGGGAATGTCAGGCCAGTTTTCAACCTGTGAGAAAACATAAACGTTCTGTATACCTCGTCCTAAGGCGGGCATCATAATAATGAATACCGTAGTGATGAGCCACCATGCATGATTTTCCAAACTTTTCCTTTTGATTATACTCATTATAACCGCGTATCCAAAAGCAATGATCATGACAATTTCAACGGCTGCCACTCCTATAAAAAACCAAGGCTCAAAGGGTCCAAAGGCATCCCGAAGTTCAGCAGAGCGGTCCGCATTTACGATGTCCCGGAACAACATACTAAAGGCAGTAATACACACACCACCGGCCAAAAACATCCCAATAATGCCATTGGTTCGGTGTTTTGCCAATTGACCATGGGTCGCGTAATAAGGTTGTAGAATCAGATATAGATACCAAATGGTTCCTGTCCAATAATGGATGTGTACGGACCAAGCGTTGTCCGTAAAATCCCCCCAGTAATCCCTAAAAATCCCGAATTGCATCAACACCATAGGGATAAGCATCCAAAGGTGGAGCGTTTTGTATTTGCTCATAGTTGTTAGTATATGTTTCGGGGAGCTTTTTATAAAGCGGGAGGGAATATGCTGAGAACAAGATAGATAAAAGATGCTAAATGCAAAAATGAAAGGGATTAAGTGTATTTATCTTCTATAGATCTCTTACTTCGTTCGAAATGAGGGAGAAGTTAAAATAAGTTAAAAATTTACCGAACGTTTGGTAAAATTGAAATAATGTCTACATTTGTCCTATGAGAATGGCAAAAGTTTCAGATAAAGAAATATTGGATGGATTGATGTCCGTGTTTCGTTCCAAGGGATACGACGGTGCAAGCCTAAATGAATTGGCTGAGGCCACTGGACTGAAAAAGGCCAGTTTGTACCATCGCTTTCCTGGAGGGAAAAAAGAAATGACGGATGCCGTACTGGATTATATGGAGTCCTTAGTAAAGGCCAATATATGGAGAGTTTTATCTAATCAAGAAGTATCCCCCTCTAAACGATTGGAGGAGGCACTATCCAATATTGCGGCAGTGTATGGTGATGGACGGGAGGTTTGTTTGTATCGATCTTTATCCATGGATACTGGAATGTCCTTCTTCGGTGAGAAGATAGGAAAAGGAATCAACCAGTGGCTGGACGCATTTACCCATCTGGGAAAAGCTATGGGTAAGGAACGTAAAGTAGCTATGGAGTTAGCTAAGCAAACTTTTATTGAAATTCAAGGAAGCTTGGTTTTAGCCAAAGCCATGGACAGTACCGAACCTTTTCAAAAGGCACTGGCTAAAATAGAAAACAGATATACAGTCTAAAAATTTTTGAAATTAGTATTTACCGAACGTTCGGTAATTTTATTGATAACTATAAATTTTAAAACAATGAAAACTACTAGAACAATTGCAACACTTTTTACTTTGGCGATATTAATCGCAGCAAACCTTAATGCACAAAACAGGAAAAAAGGGGGAACTGAACAAGATTATCCAACCACCTATCATACCGCAAAGGTGGCGGGATTGGATATTTTTTATCGCGAAGCAGGCCCCAAAGATGCACCTACCATACTCTTATTACATGGCTACCCAACATCATCCCATATGTTTCGGAATTTGATGGAAGATTTGTCACAAGACTACCATTTAATCGCACCGGATTATCCAGGTTATGGACGAAGTTCCCAACCTCCTATGGCAGAGTTCGATTATTCCTTTGACAAATTCGCTGAGATTATTGATGAGTTGTTAGTACAGCTGGAAGTAAATCGCTATAGTCTATACTTAATGGACTACGGTGCACCAGTAGGATACAGAATCTTTGAAAAGCACCCACAACGAGTTGAAGCATTCATAGTCCAGAATGGAAATGCCTATGACGAAGGTTTGGCGGATTTTTGGATTCCTCTTAAAAAATATTGGAACAATTACACCGCTGAGAACGGCAAGGCATTGGAAGGATTTCACCAAATAGGAGGTCTTAAATGGCAATACCTTCATGGGGTTCAAGACAGTACTAAAATAAGCCCGGACAACTGGAACATCGATTTACAACATTTGACCCGTCCGGAAAATAATGAGATTCAGTTGGCCATGTTCTATGATTACCGTACCAACGTAGATAAGTATCCAGGATGGCAAAAACTGTTTAGAGAATATCAGGTACCCACCTTAATCGTATGGGGAAAGAATGATTTCATATTTCCACCCTCTGGAGCCCATCCGTATAAAAGGGATTTGAAAAATGTTGAGTTCCATCTTTTAAATACGGGTCATTTTGCCTTGGAAGAAAAAGGAGATGAAATAGCCAACTATATTGATGGCTTTATGAGGAAAAATAAAATTCGATAAACACAGAACACTGCCCACGGCTTTTTTTCATGTTGTTGTGGGTAGTGTTTATTTGGTTTTTACGACCTAATAAACAAGACATACAACTTTAAAATATCATGGAACAAGAAATAAAACAACCCGTACCTCCATTTACGTTGGAAACGGCCAAACAAAAAATTCAAATGGCCGAAGATGCTTGGAATAGCCAAGACCCGGTTAAAGTATCCAAAGCGTATACCGTGGACAGTGAGTGGCGCAATCGTTCTCAATTTATTAATGGGAGGGAAGCCATTCAGGAGTTTTTGATGGATAAGTGGAATAACGAACTAAACTATAAGCTAAAAAAAGAATATTGGGCTCATGGAGATAACCGTATTGCCGTGCGTTTTGAATACGAATATCAAAATGCTGAAGGAAATTGGTTTAGAGCCTATGGTAATGAGAACTGGGAGTTTGATGAGAATGGATTGATGAAAAAGCGCTTTGCCAGCATCAATGATGTTCCCATTTTGAAAAGTGAGAGAAGAGTATAATAAAAAAGCGGAATCTATGAATTCCGCTTTTTTTGAACAAACCTAAACTACCCATTTAAATGGGTTTTATCCATAGCAGGTGCTTCCATTTACTGCGTTCTTTCAGCACCAGAACGATGTTGATGGCAAAAAGACCCCCGGTTTGCAGGAGCTCTCCCATTTCATCGGATTCAAGAAATATATGGAACAAGAAAATGTGCGACGTAATGGGCAAAAGGAACAACGCCCCTACGAATCCAGTTCCTTGAAAAACAAGTAAGAGTCCAAAAAGTAGTTCACAAATGCCAAGAACTTGCCAGAAATAGCCTGTTTGCTTAGCCCCGCTGATATAAAGAATTTTTTGTAAGGTACTTTCTTTTTCCAGGGCTTTGAACTTTTCTGCAGTTTCTACAACTTCAACTGGTGAAGGTATGGGCTTTTGGAATTTTTGAATTCCCCCGTAAATCATAAAACCGCCCAAAAGCAGTCGTAGTGCAATAAAAACAATACTGGTTATTTTCATTTTATTCGCTTAAGTTGGTTTCACCCGCATTGGGATTATAGATGTATCGAAAGGTGTAGAATCTTGGCGTATCTGCAAATCCGTCAGGGGAGGCAGGAGCTCCTTCATAATAGCTCAAAAATTCAACCTTCGCGTATTTACCATCATGGGTACGCACCACAAATATTTTACCTGGGATAGGGGATATAAGATTGGTCATAAAGTTATAATTATACCAACCATTGTCACTTCCAGCAGGAATGGCAAAAGCACCATCAGCATCTTGGGTAAAGGTTAATCCTTCCGCTGAGGTGATATCCCCAAAGGTTCCAGTTTGTATGGAAATTGCACCGTCTCCACTTCTAGCGGGTTCATCCGCTGTTCCGGTAACTGCACCCCCATTTACGGCCACCGCGGTTCCTCTAAAGGCTAAATCCCATTCAATGTCGCTTGTAGTAACCGCTCCGGTTGCAAAACTGAATTTGGTAAAATCGCCACTTGTAGGCTCTCCTTGTCCCCCTGTTTGTGGCGCTGGAATGTCACTTGCCATCGTGCTTTGCACGGGCACTAAGTCCGGTACTTCATCATCCTCACTGCAACTTATAAAAGCTGTAAGTACAAATAGTAAACTAAATAGTTTTAATGTGGTTTTCATGGTAATTGTTAGTAATTAAAATTGAATATTAAGTCTTGTAAATAGTTGAATTCCTGGGTTGATAAGCAAACTTGTGCCTTCCGCTGCCAAAGGGTTTTCCCCTCTAAAGTCCAATAAGTTGTTAGCCCCTAGTTGAAGCTCGTAATGTTCAAAAAAGGTTTTTCCGAAGGCGAGATTCACCAAAGCGAAACCTTCCGTGAAGGAATCATCAAATTCATCCAAAAGACCATTACCATTGCGGTCGGTGAGTCCAAAACGACTTCGATATACCACCCTTAGATTTGCATTGGCATCCCACTCAGGAACTTCATAAAATGCTTTAAAGTTGAGGGTGTGGCGAGAACGATTTTCCAAACCGAAATAGTCAGAACGTTCAAGTCGGATGGTTTCCAAGGAACCCGGATCTCGGGCAAATACTTCCCCCCGATCAATGGCATCCTCCAAATCCTTATCAAAAGCAAACAGAAGCTGATAACCTGCGGAAAGATTCAAATTATCTCCTAACCGATACCGCACATCCATTTCCATACCTTGGGTGTAGACTCGTTCCCGATTGATGTATCCAAACACATTTTGCCCATTGGTCTTAGCAGCCAGAATTTGGGTGTCAATTAGATTTCGAAAATCGTTTCGGAAGAAGTTGACTTCCGAAGATAATTTTCCATTTTTATAGGAGAAACCTAGATTATAACCGACCGAACTTTCTGCATCCAAGCGCTCACCAAGGTTGGAGGGGTCCACCTGAAGTGTTGCTATTTCCCCGTTATCAAGTAGTCGTTGTATGCCAGCAGCCTCCACTTCCTTTCCAAATACGGAATACCCTCCTCCAACTGCGTTGGTGAAATCCAGATATAACTGCCTAAAATCAGGTGCTTTAAATCCACTGCCTACCGAAGCTTTTATAGCCAGTTTTGGACTCAGGGCATAACGTGCCGAAATTTTTGGACTGAATTGGGAGTTGTACTCACTATGGTTGTCAAAGCGACCCCCAAGAATCACATTTAGTTTTTTTAGGGGATTGAAATCATACTGGGCAAACAAATATTGGGAATCAAAAGTTACCCGTTCAGCAAAAAGGGAGCGGTCCAAATTTTCAAAATTGTAACCACCCCCTAAGCTTAGGGTGTTTTGGGGACCAAATTCATAATTGAAACGAACCTCCGGGCGAAAAAGGGTCTGGTCAAAGTCGTTGGCGATTAAAAGTTCATCATTAATGGGATCTACAACCTCTTCATCGGTAACATAGTTCGTGTAGTATAGCTCATATTGTAGGTTTGTCTTTTTAGAAGGATTGTGATCCACTCGAAGATGGGCATTGGCGTCCTTTTCTTCACTAGTGCTGGGAGACAAGTCAAATTCTTGAAAAAAATAACGGCCAGAGGCAAAAACGTTCAACTTTTCGGAGGCCTCATAAAAAAATCGACCATTAAAGGTGTAATTGAAGAATGGGTTCACGGTCTGACCTTCTTGTCCAGGAGCCAAATCGTACCCATCGGTGCTTAACCTATCTGCAAAAAAGGAATACCCAATTTTATCCAAACGTTGGTTAAGGCTAAGGTTGGTATTTTGGTTATTAAAAGTGGCAGTCCTATGGGAAATTTGACCTGTAATATTTTCTGAATCGGGCTTTTCGGTAATAATGTTGATCACACCACCCAGTGCTTCAGAACCAAAGAGGCTGGAAGAGGGTCCTTTTACCACCTCAATTTGTTTGATATTGCCAATGGCGAAACGGCTTAAATCCAGATTACCAGAGCTACGACCTACAACGGGAACCCCGTCAATCAAAATCAAAATATAGTCGGAAGCAATTCCCTGTATTTGAACTCCTTCTCCACCACCAATAGTGGCATCTGGGGTCAACACGATACCGGTTTGTTCCTCTAGAATTTCATCTAAACGGGTGACTCCTGAGCGTTGAATCTGCTCCTTTGGAATCAAAGTGACCGGTAGTGGTAGGGAGGATAACTGTCGAACCGTTCTCGTGGCTGTTACGACCACTTCGTCCAGGTTTTCCGTCAGAATCGAGTCTTTTAGCTGTTCTTCTTGTGCATACGTGATTGAGGCAATCAAAAAGAAAAAAATAATGAGATAATTATTTTTATTTAGACTCATTCTTGTTTAGATTTGTGACAAATATATATTTTATTTTAAATCAATCTAAATAAGAATAAAGAATTTTTTAACTAGAAAACCTAAGAAAAATGAGACATGTATTCCTTAGTTCCATCCTTAGTTTGGCATTGATTTTCGGATTAAATGCGCAAAACAAAAAAGAACAAGACCAACAGGCCATTAAGAAAATGTGTGGCTGCTATGAGGTTGGATTCAATTTCGCTGAAACCTTCCAATATTCCAATGATTCCACTTATGTGCCTTCGAAAGTAAAACATGACAAGGGTCTTGAATGGGTTCAACTTGTGGAGGACGATGCAGACAAGATTGTTATGCAACATCTTTTGATTGTGGGGAAGCCAGATGCACAACGTGTTATTAAGCACTGGAGACAAGACTGGTTATTTGAGAACACAGACCTCTATACCTATCATGCAGATAATACTTGGAAATACAATTCCTTGGCAAAAGAAGATGTTCAAGGTCAATGGACGCAAAAAGTTTTTCAAGTAGATGACAGTCCACGTTATGAGGGAACCTCCAGTTGGGTGCATGTGGATGGACAAAGCTTCTGGGAAAACACTACAGATGCTCCATTACCTCGAAGAGAGTATACCAAAAGGAGTGATTACAATGTCACCTTAAGAAACAATAAGCATGCTATCACTCAGGAAGGCTGGATTCATGACCAAGACAATAAAAAAATCATTAGAAAAGAGGGGGAGAACGATATCGTCCTTGCAGAGGAAAAAGGGTTCAATACGTACATTAAAGTGGATGATAGTCGGTGCAAAGCTGCCCAGGATTGGTGGTCAAAGAATGAAAAGGACTGGGCTTTGGTTCGCGCCAAGTGGGATAAAGTATTTGCCCAAAACCAGGATTTGAAGCTTAATGCCAAAGTGGATGACAAACCTTTATATGCGCATTTGTTTGATAAGAACTTTGTAAAAACCGAGGAAAGCGTCGGGAAGACCATCGATACCTTTATTTCCAAATAACATTGCAATATGCTATGCTAAAAAGGCCATCTAATTAGATGGCCTTTTTTTGTTGGATGGGAGTACATTTTTGAAGCAAATTAAATAACTTTAGTACTCATACTCAGCGCAATGACTCGAGATATTTTGGACATCAACGATTTTACGATTTTGATTGAGGAAGCCAATTCAGATGAGGTAACTATCGATTCCTGTAGTTTTGATGAACCCTTGATAGCGGTTGCCTTATACGGTTCGGGAAACGTACACCTTTCCATGCAGTATAGTGGTAAGAAAGATGATTATGAAAACACCAAAGGGTTGGCCTTATCATTTTATGCCGATGAACATGTGCAATGTGTTCATACCGTGTCCGCCAATAAACCCTTGCAATGTATTGTTATTGCAACATCACCAAGAAATTTGCAGAAGTTACCCAATAATGAGGGAGAGTTATTTACAGATTTATTGGAGCAATTGGTAAAACCATCCGACCATTATGTTGAAGGTCCACGTTTTTTTATGACGCCAGAGATGCAGCACATTGTTGACGGGATTTTCAACAATCGCTATGAAGGCAAAGCCAAGATGATGTTCTTTCGCAGTCAGATTACGGCCTTACTTTCCCATTTCTTTTGGCAATTGTCCACCTTAAAGGACGAAGGCATTAAAAAAGATGAAAGGCAGAAGTTATATGAAGCAAAAGAAATACTCTCCAATAATTTAGATACCCCACCCTCACTTAATGAACTTTCCAAGATTATTGGACTGAATACGTTTAAATTAAAAAAGGATTTCAAGGAGTTATTTGGAGTGCCCGTGTTTAAATATTTGCAAAATGAACGAATGAACAGAGCACATCAGCTTATTCGCTCTAATGAAGCAACGGTTCAGGAAGCTGCCTGGCATGTGGGGTATGATAGTTTAAGCTCTTTTTCCAATGCTTTTACCAAAAAGTTTGGCTTTAGACCTAGTGAGATTAGGCAATAGCTTTTTGGGGACCATTTTGGGACACAGAATGGATGGTTATTTTCCCCTTTTTCCCTTTAAGCGCTACTGCCCCCATTTCGGTAAAACGAAATCTTTTGGATAGCAATTCATTTTTTAGGGTTTCAGAAAGAAGAAGTTCACTGCCCAACTCATTGCATTTTCCTTGGATTCTTGCCGCCGTATTGATGGTATCTCCGTGATACGCGATTTCCTTTTTGTACTTGCCGACCTCCGTTACGGTTACAATACCAACATGCACACCAGCCTTGAAAAAAGGGACACAGCCGTAGTTTTTCATATAGAAATCTTCCCTTTCTGCCAATAGCTTTTTGAAACTGTAAAAGGCCTGTAGGCAATTTTGGTTTTCTATTCCAGTATTAGAATCCCAGGTGATTACTGCTTCATCCCCAACGTATTGGTAGATTTGAGCATTATCGGGGATGGCAGTTCCTAAATCATTGAAACATTCTTGTACCAGCATGCTGTATTTAATATGACCTAATTTCTCCGCCAACTCTGTGGAGGATTGTAAATCCAAAAACATAAAGACGCGTTTTTCTTCATTTGGGGTATAGAACTTTCCCAAAAAAAGTTTGTACAAATTACCCTCTCCCAACATTAGGTTTACCTGTCTTAGCACAGATAGCATTAAATCCACAGAGAAAACATAGAAATAGATGGCCCCACTACCGCGGTCGGAAGCAAAAGAAAATATATCTATGGAAATGCCAAAGTACAATTGATAGGTCCCATAGGCCAATAGAATTAAGACCACTGTGAATAGGATGGTGAATAGGAAACGAATGAACAGCAGTTTTCGAATCGTGATTCTTTTGTAAATACGTTCCTCGGTAAGGATTTGTGCCGCTCCTGAAATCAAACCCATGAGCGGACCAATGGTAAAGGCAATATATAGGCTGGAAACAAAATCAAACTTTAGTTTTCCAAGTTCTTCAGTTCCGATTCCACGAACTATACTCAAAAACACAAACGCAAGGGTCCATCCGATACAGTAAAATCGAATAATACGCCACCGCCTTCTGTTTTTACTGGAAACATCCATATTTCCAAAGTTATCCTTTTCGAACAAATCTTTCTCCTTTTCGAACAAATGTCCCGAGTGGCCCGCTCCTAGATTTGTCCCATAATTAAAAATCGAACAGTCATGAAAACACTTAGAACCATCGGAATTGGAACCTTAATCTGGATACTTGGGGTCACATTGTATACCCTATCCTTCTTTGTTCCGGTAATTGAAAACCTAGAATTACAAGCCAATCTGGTCCTGTTTGTAATGATAATCCCTCTGGTTTGGATGGGTTGTACACTCTACTACCGAAACAATAGGGAGGCACACGGTTTACTTCTGGGCCTTGTCTTTTTTGGCATCAGTGCGATTCTGGACGCATTGATTACGGTCCCTTTTCTCGTAGTACCTGCCGGAGGAAGTTATCAAAGCTTCTTTTTCGATATCAACTTTTGGCTGATTGGGTTAGAATTCATTTTGGTCACCGTGTTGTACTGGAACTTCAAGGTCAATCTGAAAGCAAAAAATATATAAACCATTAAAAATCATGAATCATGGAAATCTCAGCAAGCAACATTACACTAATGGCAACTATCCTACTTGTTGGATTGGTAGCCGGACTATGCTTCACATGGGGAAACGCAGTAACCCCTGGTATTGGTCAATTGGACGATCTAGGGTATCTGCAAGCCTTTCAAAAGATGAACCGAAGCATTGAAAACCCTTTGTTCTTTGCTGTTTTTATGGGGTCGTTTCCCATAGGAGTCGCTACAATCTTTACAAACAAAGGAATATCCCCAGAACACTTTTGGTTGATTTTAATAGCGGTAGGCATCTATTTCTTTGGCGTCGTTCTGGTTACCATTTTGGGCAACGTCCCCTTAAACCAAGTATTGGATAAGACCGATTTGATAGGGAGTAGTGTGGCCGAGCTTCAAACGCTTCGTCAAAAGTTTGAACAGCCATGGAATCGCTTTCATACCATTCGGGTTTTTGCATCATTCATATCATTTGCCATGCTAGTTCTGGCAGCGATCAACAAATAAAAAATTTTAATAACACATTTAAATCAAATAATTATGAAAAACGTATTAGTATTAGGAGGAACAGGAAAAACAGGAAGACGCATTGTAGAAAGGCTTCAGCAACAAGGCCATAAGGTGCGTATAGGCTCCAGAGGAGCTACACCTAAATTCGATTGGGAAGATCAATCTACTTGGGAAAAAGCACTGGAGGGAATGGATAGTGTTTATATTACCTACCAACCCGATTTGGCGGTGCCAGGGGCTAAGGAGGCTATAGAAGGGTTAACCAAGGAGGCCAAAAAGCAAGGAGTTGAGAAGTTGGTTTTACTTTCAGGAAAAGGAGAACGGGAAGCCGAGCTCTGTGAGGAAATAGTCATGAACTCTGGTATTGGCTGTACCATTGTAAGAGCGAGTTGGTTTAGCCAGAACTTTAGTGAAAGTTTCTTTTTAGATGCCATTCAATATGGAGTCGTAGCCCTTCCTTTGGCAGATACCAATGTACCTTATGTGGATGCTGATGATATCGCAGAGGTAGCTGTTGAAGCTTTGTTAAGTGAAAAACACAATGGGGAGATTTATGAACTGACCGGCTCGGAATTCTATACATTCCGTCAAGTGATTCAGGAGATTGCTAAAGCTACGGATAGAGAAATCGATTTTAGCGAAGTTAGCGTGGAACAGTACACCCAAATGCTCAAGGAACATGGGGTCCCTGATGGCTATGTTTGGTTGATTGGTTATTTGTTCACGGAGGTACTGGATAATGAGGAGAATCAGGTAATGACCCATGATGTTGAAAAGGTGTTGGGAAGAAAACCAAGATTGTTTATTGACTTTGTAAAGGAAACTGCCAAAACTGGAGTTTGGAATCAAAAGGTTGAAGCATGACAAGCAAACAACATACTACTTAATGAACCATCCTTCGGGATGGTTTTTTATAGTATTTCGATAAGGTAGTTGTACAAAGTTCCGGCAAGAATGGCCAGTCCGAAACTGAGTAAAGTTCCAATGAGCACATACTCTGTAAGTTTTCGGTTTTTTCCTTTATTGAGATCTCCAAAACGGAACACCGATTTAGCAGTAATCAGTAACCCTATGGATGCCCATTGACCAATAAGGATAAAGCCAAAAACGAAAAGGCGTTCCAACATACCAATATACTTTCCAGCATTTTTAAGGGACCCGCCTTCTTGGTCATCGTCTTTGATAACTTCCTCGAAGTATGGAGCCAAAAGCATACGCATTAGAATTCCAGAAACATAGGTGACGAACACTAGGAAAGTGATGAACAGTAAAGAGGGGATTTCAAAAATATATCCCAAGTTCATCTGAAAAGGTTCTTTCCAATATACCAGAAGTAGGATAATGCCAATATGCAAGACCTGATCTAATGCAAAAAGCCAGCGGTAGTTTTTTGAATTCGTGAAAGTGAGTTTTCCCAAGTCAATCAAATAATGACTAATGATTATAATGGCAATTAATCCCAACTGCTTGAACTGTAATAAGAGTAATAAAGCGGTTAAATGGATACCCATATGCCAGTATAGGTATTTGGATTTCCACTTTTTCTCTAGCTTGTCATCTACCCAGTGACTGGGTTGTAAGACAAAATCGCCTATAAAGTGGGCGAGGATAAGCTTTAGGGTTAGTGCGATCATAGTTGTTCAATTTGGGTTTTGTAATAATCAATCATTTTTTGGACTTCATCAAATCCTGCACGGATTAAGGCTTCGCTTATATTACTCTGCGAGTTTTCCAATAAGGCAGCCAGTTCTTTTTGATTGAAGTCAGGGTTTTCCATGGAAGCCTTTACGATACGTGCGGTTGCGGGCAACCAGTGATTCATGTTCAAAGAAGCTAATTGCAACATTAAATTCAAGGTGCTGTCAAACGCTTTTGAATCCGATTGTAGAGCTAAAGTCAGCTTTTTTAGCCCTTCAAAACATGCTCCGGAATGGACAAATGCAGAGCCGTTGGATTCAGTAATTTTTTCCGAATCATAGTCTTTTTCTCCTATTCCAATGGCTATTCGCACATCAATGCCCTTGTTTTGCTTTATAGTAGCTTTGATAAAAATAGCCGCCTCTAGGGCTTGCTTTGGTGAAACTTCCAATTGAAAGCTATCCCCACGATAAATTTCCCATTGTCTGGGTTCTTCACCATAGGCTTTCAATGCCTCTTTTAAGTAGGGCAGCCATGCTTTGGGCGTCTCTTTTCGGGAATTGATAATATCCCCGGTGATTATGGCGGTTGTATTATTCACGAAACAAATATCGGTAAAATAGCCGATAAATCAAAATATCGGTAAAATAGCCGATAATTTAAAATATCGGTAAAATAACCGATAAAAATGGATAAGTGGAGTCGCAATCATTTAATTTGATAACTTCTGATTGAAACTGGGCATTAGTTTTCCATCAATCCAAAGTAATTTTCGTGTTTCAGAGGAGGTCTGTACCCACTCCGATTCCATATCCAAAACCTCCCGTTTCTCCTTCTTCAAAAGAATTGTCTCTGGAATTCCGTTTTCATCATTTGGAAAAATAAACGTTTCGAATTGATGAAACCTGTCTGAATCCGAAATTTCGGAAAGCTGACCAATTTTGTAAAGATTATGCCCTTGGATGAAAAAGTAAATCCCTCCGGCCTCAGAACCGGATACCTTGGGAGCGTAGTCAATGTATAAGATATCATCCAGGTCATAAAGCCCTTTGTTCCCTATAGACCGAATGCTTAAATGGGTATGTGCTAAAGGGACTTTTTGCTCCGCATATTTACCTTGAATAATATGGCGAATGTTTAGATGAGGTCGTTCTCCCTCTTTTGAAAAAGCAAAAAAATACGCATTACCGGCTATGGTCTTTTTTTCTACAGCCAACAATCCGCCAAGAATGTACCCCTCAACGGTATCATATTTTACTTTGTAAAAGGGTGAATCATAGCCTTTATAAGGCCAGGAGAATTCGGTTTTCTCAATTATTTTAACCCATTCCCCAATTTTTAGGAGTTCCAATACTTCGGATTCAATTCTTGGGGCGCTGCGTAGTTTGACATTATTTCCAAATACAAAAACCTGTTCTCCGACTTGGAAATCATGCTGGGTTTCAGAATTAGTTGGGTCACTTTGTGAAAAACCAAAATAAGAGGTAAGTAATAGGGCTAGGGCGGGAATATAAAAAAGTGCTTTCATCGTTATTGAATTTTAAGGATTAGACGAAAGTCTTTAGGGAGGTTAAAATATGTACGCAAAAATTGTCAAAATAGATTTTCAACTTAAATGGTATGTCCTATTTCTTTTAGAAAAGTCTTAAAAGAAAAAGCCACGCCCATGGCCGGCGTGGCTTTCAAAATCAACAAAAAACACTATCCCCTTCTACCTTCCTTCCGCATTACTTTTTTGCCGTTCATAGCTCTTTTTAATTGAATTTCTTTCCAAGTCTGGTATTGTTCCTTGTTCAAAACCTGTTTCATCTTTTGATGATGTGCTATTTTGTGGTCCAATCGTGCATTGGCCATTTCAAAACGCTCATCTGCAGATGGTTTTTTCCATTCCCCACTTTCCTTTTTTGCCTTGATTTCCTCATGCTTATTTTTCTTGAATGCAACTTCTTCCAAACTAATTTCCATGATTTTGGCTTGTTGGGACTCTGTCAAATCCAAAGCCAAAGTCAATTTTTTAGTATGCAAAGTGGCCAACTGCTCCACAGACAAATCCTGTAAGGCTCTTTTACTCTTTTTTGGACCATCTGCTCTTTGGGAAAATGCACTTAGGCTAATAAAAGCCATAAGAAGTACTGCTAACTGTTTCATATGTTTAAACTTTTAATGATTTAGTCCTAGGACATACAAGCGAAGCCAAGGTTTAAACCCTTGATTCGGTTTGTGAAGTTTTTAACATGTGAAAGCAGGTACTACTGCTCTTTATCGATTTGTTCTTGTGAAGTCTCCGATATCTCGTAATCGTCCTCAAATTGAGTTTCAACTATCTCTGCAGATTGCATTTGATTGGTAAATGCCTTGTGCTGTTCAACCAAATAATAGGATGTAGCGGCTATTACGAAGGAGAAAAAGTAGAGAAGGCTTTTAGTTTTGTAGGTCATGATTTTAGGATTTGGGGTTACTAAAGTAGTCAAACCGATGGCCTAATACCATCATTTGTTGCCAACTTAAGCAATTTCGATGTGAATCCGACAAAAAGTATCATTAAATCGATGAAATGCATGGTTTAAATAAAAAAAGGCCCTCGAGGGGCCTTTTATGCTTTTAAGCTATGATTAACTGGGGTCAAGAATCTTGTCAATGCGTTCCAATACATCCTGCAAATGATATCGACTCATTCTATCATTAGTGCGTCCTAATCCATTTCGAATATCACGTTTAAGATTGTTTAATTCGGCACGGGCTGCAGAACGAATATCGGATTGACTGGTATTTACGACAGTGGATTTTCTATACCCATTGAAACTTGGAAGTTTTCTTTGGTTCTCAGCGGTCATCAAATACTCCAATCTATCCACATGGGCTTTTTGCAGGTTTCTACGATAGGTATCAATTGCTTTTCCACTTCGGGTTTCCGACCAAATACCTCTTCTTAAGTCAGACATCATCTCCAGTAAGCCGTAGGCATCCGTACCATTTACGGTTTCATTCTCAATGATTCTGGCCATTTTACCTAAGTGAAGGATATTATTTAAATACCTTACTTGTGTGGAACGTATTCTTTCTACCGAACCTGAATATTGGATTTTATTGAAAATATTTTGGTCAATAAGCCATTCAGGGGTTTTGAAAAGCTGTTCCTGCATAAAATCCATACACTTTTTTTGATGGTCTCTATCTACATGTGTGTATACTGCCCCATCTTGGTCTGCGGTCTTATAAAATTCATATACACCACCAATATTATTGGAAACATGACCCATATATCTTCTATACTGTCCAACAACTTGTCCATATAGGGTTCCTAGGTCATCATAATTTTCCCCTTCCTCGGTGGTCCATTCCATCAGTTTGGGAACAATGCGTTTTAGATTTTCAATGCCATATAGACTGGCTTTGACAGCATCATCACCTATATCCTCAGTTTGCGAGCTAGGGTCATGGACATCACCTACTTGCTGGTGACCAAAACGGTACATGGGGTCATCCTCATGTGCTCTAATCCAACTGTTTAGAATTGGTTTTTCTTCTTCAGCGGTTTTATCCATTATAGGCTTGTATCCCCAACGAATGGCATGCTTGTCATAGACACCAATATCTGGCATCATGGCAACACCTTCATCTCCCGGCTGTGCAACGTAATTGAACCGCGCATAATCCATTATGGATGGAGCGGTACCATATTTTTGGGTGAAACTCGCAGAGCGTAGTGAATCTACAGGAAAAGCCACACTGCTTCCCATGTTGTGCGGTAGCCCCAGGGTGTGTCCCACTTCATGTGCGGATACAAAGCGTATCAATCTACCCATAATCTCATCCTTAAATTCCACCCCACGAGCCTCAGGATTGATTGCTGCTGTTTGGACAAAGAACCAGTTGCGCAACAATGTCATTACGTTATGGTACCAATTAATGTCGGATTCCAAAATCTCACCACTCCTTGGATCACTGACATGTGGTCCATTAGCATTTGGAATGGGTGAAGCCAAATAACGTACAACGGAATACCTCACGTCCTCTGGAGACCATTCTGGGTCTTCTTCCACAGAAGGGGGGTCCTTGGCAATTATGGCATTTTTAAACCCGGCTTCTTCAAAGGCCACTTGCCAATCTTCTATTCCCTGTTTTATATATGGTATCCATCTTTTTGGAGTAGCGCGGTCCACATAATACACAATCTGCTTTTTGGGTTCTACCAGTTCACCCGCCTTGTATTTTTCAATATCCTCATCTTTTACCTCTAAACGCCATCTATCCAAATAACGGACGGTTTTGCTCTCTTGGGCATCCAAACCATAATCAACCTGCCCTCTGGCAAACCAGCCTACACGTTCATCAAAATACCTTCTTTTCATTTGCTCCTTGGGCAACAGAATCATGGAATTATTGATTTCTACTGAAATCGAACCCAAACTTTGGTTGCTTGGCGGTTCTTTGGCGAAATAGGTCTTTACATGTCTAGCTTCTATATTTAGTGGGTAACTTTTTATGGATTCAATAAAGCTTCTATCCGAGTCCAATCTACTTACCTTATATCGTGTTCGATAAAAACCAGGCATTCCAATAGCATTGACATCTTTGGTGAACATCGGGTCCACTTCAATGACTGTTGCAGGATTGAGGGAATCTTTCTTATTGAATGCTTTAATATCAAAAGCGAACAAAACCGGTTCAAAATTAGAATTGACCACAGCCTCATGCACCGGAAGAGAATCAGCTGCAACATTTCCATAAGAGACTACTCTGAGCAATACTTTTTTCGGCTTTTTCTCCCAGCGTAGCACCTGGGTATTGATTTTGCCACCACCAAAACCAATTCCTGTGGCTGTTTTGGAGATTCGGCTTACCATAAGCATTTCCCTATTGAATAGGGAGTCAGGAATTTCGTAGAAGTGTTTGTCATCTACTTGATGAACCTGAAAAAGACCTTCATCGGTTTTTGCTTCTTTGGTGATCACCTTGTCATACGGTTTGATAGCCCCTTTTTTAGGTTTAGGAGTACTGGACTGCTCTGTTTTTTTCTTCTTCTTTTTAAAAAGTTGGGCATTTGAAGAAGGAATTAGCGCCAACATAAAAAGCGCAAGTAGCGCTTTGGGAAGTAATTTTTGAATCATTATAAGGTAATAAGTAGTTTTTAGCGAGCCTAAAGAACTTAAAAAACACGATAACAGACTGTTAAATAAATATTAAGTGTGATTTTTTTTCAAAAATGTTCTAACCTATGGGAGTATCTAATTTTACTGATAGTTTCCGTTAAAAGCCACGCTATTTTGGCGATACGAGAGGATTTCTTTTTGCTAAAAAAATGAAAATACCTGTAACAATTTAAAATTAGGGGAGTCTTATAGGCATACATCATCAATCAAAAAATTCAATCAAAAATGAGCAAGTTATTATTAATTTACGGATGTGCCCTTTTAGGTAGTTCAGCCGTAGCAGATGAACAACAAAGTACGGTAAGTACACCTGCCGACCAGCAACAAATTACCACAAGTACGTTTGAGAACAATTTTACAGTATTGAATATCAATGCTGAAGTAGAAGGATTGGAGTCCACATACCACTGGACTACTGAAGATTCCTTTGAACTAAATCTTAACGAAATAGAGTATCTAGAGGATGAGAACGAGTTGGAACTCGGTTTTGATACCGCCGACTATCTCCCAGAAGGCTTTGATCCTTATGAAACCTATTTTGATTTGAATTCCATTATATACGTTGAAAGTGAAGTTGAATTTGACCTAGGTTTTGATACCGAGGACTATTTACCACGTGGTTTTGATCCATATGCCGAAGTATTGGACGTACATGCCATCAACTATATAGAGGAAGAAGACGTGGATTTAGGTTTTGATACCAAGGATTATTTGCCAGAAGGATTTTCTCCTTATGAAGAGTACTTTAATCCAAATGCGGTACCATTTATTGAGGAAAACACTGAGGTAGAATTGGAACTAGGTTTGGATAGCACGTATGAGCTACCTGAAGGTTTTAATCCTTACACAGACACAATCGGAATTGCTTCCGTAAACTATATAGAATTGGAAGATGAGGATTTAGGTTTTGAAACCGCTCCTTACCTACCAGAAGGTTTTGATCCCTACTCAAGGGTCAAATAAGTAGGATGTTTGATTTCATTTTACAAATTTTTGAGTTGTTAGTCAAGGAAAGCCCTCGCAAGAGGGCTTTTTAGTTGAATCCATTTATGGAAGGGTTCATTAACAAAACAATAACACAAAATTCGATTAAGTGTAAATGGCAAAAAGAGCTTCATTTCTTTGCTAAACTGTCAATTTTAAGCTTTCGGGAGTATCACTTTTTCAGTGTCAGAATCAAAGTGTTAAAGAAGTGATTATCCCTTGCTATTTCTGGATTCGTTAAGGAAAGACTAATTATAATAAAGTTAGGAATTCGGGGTTTTATCTTTGTACTATTATTAAAAAGCGACAACTATGATTACCAAAAATACCTTTAAAACAATATTGATGTTGACCTTAGGTCTGTCGGTATTTACAAGTTATGGATTTAATACTGCTGAAGACTTTGATATCAGCACAGTTGAGTTCATTGAAGAAGAACAAGAATGGGAACTTGGGTTCGATACAGCCCAATATTTACCAGAAAATTTTGATCCCTATAGCGGAATCATTTCAGTAAAAGCCATCAACTTTATCGAAGATTGTGAAGAGGTTGAATTAGGATTTCAAACTGGAGGATATCTACCATTGGGATTTGACCCGTATATACAATAAGAGTTAGAGTTAGTTTCTTACTTTTTTTTGAGTTAGTTAGTTAGTGAATGGCCTCCTCCTCGGAGGCCATTTTCTTTTAGAATAGTAGGGGTATTACAAACTGAAATACCAATACCAGAAGAGCAACCGCGATAAGGTTAAGGATTACCCCTACACGGGCCATTTGAGGTACCTTTACATATCCACTGGCAAATACAATGGCATTGGGCGGGGTGGCCATGGGCAGCATAAAAGCACAACTACTCGCCATGGTAACTGGAATCAATAGATAAAGGATAGGTATATCAAGACCTATGGCAATCCCTGCCACCACTGGAGCTAAAACAGCGACTAAGGCAACATTACTCATCAATTCCGTCATAAAAAGCATTAGAATAATCAACAAAAAGGCGGTAAATAGTATACTGATATCACTCTGGGCAATGGTTGATGCCACCAAATCGACTATTCCGCTAACCGACATTCCCTTGGCTAAGGCAAGCCCTCCCCCAAATAGTATTAATATGCCCCAGGCTAATTTGGAAGTATCCTTCCAATTAATGATGAAATCACCTTGCTTTATATTATAGGGAATTGCAAACAACGAAATAGCGGCAAATATGCTGATCATAGTATCTGACAATCCCAAAGTTGGGAAAATGGAGTTGATTAAAGTTCGGAATATCCATAAGAACACGGTAACTGCGAAAATAACCAAGACCATTTTTTCCTTTCCCGAAGTAGGCCCTAATTTTTCTAATTCAAGCTGAATAACTTCCTTGGAGGCATTGAACTTCAGGTCACGATTAGGGAACATCCATTTGACCAATACCAAATAACTGATTCCAATCATAATCATTGAGAAGGGCAGTCCTAAGGTCATCCATTTTAGAAAAGAAATCTCAATATTGTATTCGTTTTCCAGAAGACCAATTAAAACTGAATTTGGGGGAGTTCCGATTACAGTAGCTATTCCACCCGCATTGGCTGAAAAGGCAATTCCCAACATCACGCTCAAGGCAAAGTTTTTATCATTTTGGGTAAAACCGTCTTCATCATCAATCAACAAGGATATCACGGAAAGGGCAATGGGAAGCATCACCACAGTGCTAGCCGTATTGCTAATCCACATGCTTAACGAAGCCGTGGCAATCATAAATCCAAGAATCACGCGATTTGGAGTGGTTCCTGTAAGTCTAATAATGTTCAGGGCAATTCGACGATGTAGATTTACTTTCTCCAAAGCCAATGCCATCACAAAACCACCAAAGAATAGAAACACAATGGGGCTTCCATAGTTTGCACCAACATCAGCAATGGGTAAAATTTTCAATAGGGGGAAAAGTAAAAGGGGTAAAAGCGCGGTAACCGATATGGAAACAGCCTCGGTAATCCACCATATCAGCATCCAAGCAGCAACCGCAATAACATGGTCTCCTTTTTCCGAAACCAGCTCAATGGGAAGATTAATTAAAATTAGAAAAGCTACTGGGCCAAGTAACAGTCCCCATTTTTTACTTTTTTCCATATGGAAGCCTAAGCTAGACTTTTTTAGGGAAATACGAAAAATGTCTTGAAGGACAATAATTGCAATTAAAACCTAGAAATGTTCGACCAAGAAATGGTAAACGGATGGAGCACTTAGTTTTTAGCTTTGGCGAATAGCCCATCCTCGTTTTTTTCCACTTCAAATAGTCCCAATTTGGATAAGTTTTTAGTGCTCTTATCCCATTTTTTGCCACTAAGAGCCGATTTTTCCTTCAATTCGGACAATGGCATTGCACCAACAGGCTTCAAAATATCCATAATGATTTTTTCCTCCTCGGTCAGCTGAACCTGTTTTTTCTCAGGTCGCATTTGCGGGAAGAACAATACTTCTTGAATCGAGGCATTATTGGTCAATAGCATAACCAAACGATCAATTCCAATCCCTATACCGGAAGTTGGGGGCATACCGTACTCAAGGGCTCGTAGAAAATCTTGATCGATAAACATGGCTTCGTCATCTCCCTTTTCAGAAAGCTTTAACTGGTCTTCAAAACGTTCACGCTGGTCAATGGGGTCGTTCAACTCAGAATATGCATTAGCCAGTTCCTTCCCATTTACCATTAACTCGAACCGTTCGGTCAAAGCCGGATTATTTCTATGTTCTTTCGTCAGAGGACTCATTTCCTTGGGGTAATCGGTAATGAATGTAGGCTGTATATAATGGTGCTCACATTTTTCCCCAAAAATCTCATCTATCAGTTTTCCTACGCCCATGGTTTCATCCACTTCGATTTCCAGCTTTTGGGCAACCTCTCGAAGTTGTTCTTCGTTCATGCCAGTAATATCGAAACCTGTATGTGTTTTAATGGCCTCCAACATCGGTACCCTTGGATACGGTGCTTTAAAGTCGATTAGGTTTTCACCCACCTGTACTTGGGTACTTCCATTGGAATCCAGAGCCACTTTTTCTAAAAGTTCCTCGGTAGTGTCCATCATCCAGTTGTAGTCTTTATAGGCTACATACAGTTCCATCACAGTGAATTCGGGATTGTGCGTACGGTCCATTCCTTCATTCCTGAAGTCTTTGGAGAACTCATACACCCCGTCAAAACCACCTACAATAAGTCTTTTCAGGTACAACTCATTGGCAATTCGCAAATACAAAGGTACATTCAGCGCATTGTGATGGGTCAAAAAAGGTCGAGCTGCAGCTCCTCCTGGAATGGGCTGCAAAATGGGAGTTTCAACCTCCAAATACCCCTTCTGATTATAAAATTCGCGGATACTATTGGTAATTTTGGTCCGCTTGATGAAGGTTTCCTTTACCGAAGGATTCACTACCAAATCCACATAACGTTGGCGATACCTTAGCTCTGGGTCGTTAAATTCATCATAGGTATTTCCCTCCGCATCCACTTTAGGCAAGGGCAGGGGGCGCAAAGCTTTGCTCAATACCGTAAAGTTTTTGACCATAACCGTTTTTTCTCCCACTTGTGTGGTGAACAAGGAACCCTCTACACCGATGATGTCACCAATATCGAGTAGTTTTTTATATACCTCATTGTAGAGTGTTTTGTCCTCGCCTGGACAAATCTCATCTCGATTAAAGTATACCTGAATACGGCCCTCGCCGTCTTGAAGCTCTGCAAAGGAGGCTTTTCCTTGAATTCTTCGTGACATTAGCCTACCGGAAATAACCACCTGTTTTCCTTCTTCAAAATCGTTCTTAATGATTTTGGATGTAGCATCAATGGGGTATAGTGCTGCTGGGTAAGGGTTTATTCCCATTTCCCTGAGCTTTGTCAATTTCTCTCTACGAACGATTTCCTGTTCCGATAGCTGCATGTCTGAAAAAAATTAAAGCGCAAAATTACACTTTTGCGCTTTAATTTTTCACTCGGTCTTGCTCAAGTTGGCATAATTGGGGATATAGGGTTTCCCCAGAAGAATTTGAGCCATATCTTCTTCAAGTGATTCTACCGGACTTTCCACAATTCTGTTCACTTCTTTGCCATCCTTTAAAAAGAGAAGCGTGGGCACTTTAATGATGTCCCAACCTTTTTCTTCACCGGTTGGACTTTTTTTATAGTGCTCCTTTCTTCGGTCTAGGGCAACTATTTCCAGCTGCTCCGCTGGGAATCCACCTTCGGTTAGAATTTTTAAAATTCGTGGCACCTCACGTTTGCTATCCCCACACCAAGTCCCCAGGAATAATTTGATTTCATGTTTTTTCAAGGATTTTTTGAGCATGCGAACCATCTGCTCATCAACCTGATACGAAGCGTAACCACTTTTAAACCAGGTCTGATAGGGTTCATTTTCCAATCCCTCTTTTGTGATTTTTCCGACCATAAATTTTTTGCCGTTTTCCAAAACGATTTCCTTATTGTACTCTTGGCCAAAACCGACAAATAGAAATAGTGATAAAACTGCTGTTACAATTGTTTTCATGAATTAAAGAATTGATTAGAGTCGAAAATTCACGAAAAGGGAGGAGTGAATGGAAAAGTGAAGGATGGATTTTGGGTCTAGACCCAGGGTGGAAATCTATTTTTCCAAAAGGGCTAGGATGTCTTCCCTACTGGAAACATTGAGTTTCTTATAGAGATTGTTGATATGGGTCTTAACGGTACTATGGCTCACAAAAAGGGTAGCAGCAATCTCTTTATTGCTTTTTCCTTCCTTGATTTGATCAACAATTTTTTGTTCTTGTGGGGTGAGTTTATGCAGAAATTCGGCGGACTGTTTCCTTTTTCGATTTCTAAGAAGAAGAAAAATATTGAAACCAAGAGAAACCGCCAACAAGAGTAATAGAATCCATTGCCATTGGAAAACAGAAGAATTTCCAAAACTGGCCAATTGTTTGTCAGCAATTAGTTCAGCTTCATATTGCTGGGTAAAACTGGCTACAGGATAGGAATTTTGAAGTCGATAAAGTAACTCGTCATAATATGGATTTTGGATTATGTCCTCTAGATAAAAACCGTAGGTTTCATTTTTTTTGTCAGAAAGAAAATCGAAAATATAAAGTTCAACCAAGGGTTCTTCTCCATTTTCACCATACTCCTGCAGTTTTGCGAACCAGTTTTTAGAATTTAACGCTAAGTTGGTGTCGCTTCGAAATTCTGTGAAGTCGAATATCATTTCTTCCTTGAATCCTTCAATTTCCAAAATCAATTTCGATTTGGGATTAGTAGATTCAATGGTACACAAGGCTTGGTTTTCAAATGAAGTGGGAAATTGGATGGAATCAGTGTTCTTGGCAATGAACAACACATTGGGGCTGTTCTGGCATTGACCCAAAAAGTGAGCAGATTCTTTATCCTCTTCGCAGTTATCCAAATGAATCCGGTAAATTCTATTTTCAGTAGGAAGATTGTTTCCTTCAAAATAAAAGACTCCGGTAGAATCAACTTCTGTTTTTCGGATGATTTGGTCCAAATAGATGCGAGAGGATTTTCTATAGTCCTCTACCAAAGAAAGATAAATGGATTTGCCTGCATTTTCTTGGGCCATCTGTCCAGAAAACCGATACTGTCCCTGTATGGACCAAAAGGATAGGCAGACCAGTAAGAACATCCATTTTTTCATAGCGTAAAACTAATACGATAAAATTAAAAGATCGTTGTAACAAAATACGAATGTAAACTACTTATAAAGTACATCATCATCAATCAAATATGAGTTTCTGGAGAGTTTTATTGGCCATTTTGTTTCCTCCGTTGTCGGTCATCGGAAAAGGTTGTGGTTCGTTTCTTATTGTCTTACTTTTGACATTGTGCGGGTGGGTTCCAGGTGTAATTGGGGCGCTCGTCATCCTAAATAACACGAACTAAAATCAAGACCATGAAACGTATACATTTTTTCATAATGGCTATCGCCGTTGTGTTCGCTACTTCCTGCAATTTTACCGAGGAAATCACCATTAACGAAGACGGTTCGGGCAAATTGTCCATTAATTTTGACGGTTCTGAGCTTATGGAAATGGCAGGAGAGGAGATGATGAAAGACAACGAAAAAGCGGTGGATTCCCTGATTTCATTCAAGGATATATTGGAAGAAAAGAAAGATAGCATTGCCCAATTGTCTCCCGAAGAACAGGCTAAATTAAAGAAGTTGGAGCGATTCAATATGCATATGCTCATGGACCCGGAAGCAAAGCAAATGAAGTTTGACCTATTCAGCGAGTTCAAAAATGTGAACGAAGTGAATGATGCTTTTAATGCTTTTCAAAGTGCAAGTACTTTGGGTCCAAATAGTAATCAAGGTAATCAACCCAAAATAGGGGGAGAAGAGCCAACTACCGAAGTGAACTATAACTATTCCGGCAATACATTTTCAAGAACTGCAAAAATTATCGACCAAGAATTGTTTCAGCAGAGCATTGATAGTCTTCAAGGCGCTGAGATGTTTCTTTCCGGGTCTACCTACACGCTCAAGTACCATTTTCCAAAACGCGTGAAATCAGCTTCAGCAGAGGGGGCTACCTTCAGTGCAGACGGCAAGACACTTATTTACGAGGTGAAGTTCTTAGATCTAATGAAAGACCCTTCTGTACTGGACCTGGAGGTAGAATTGGAAAACTAGTTTTCCGCACTAGCTATTCGTATCTTTGCAGAATGAACAAAAAGGTCATTCTAGAAAACTTGGGTCGCAAAGACTACAAGGAAACTTGGGATTACCAGGAAATGCTTTTCAAGCAAATCGTGGACACCAAAATCGCCAACCGAAGGAGTGGAAGCGAATTGGAAACCCCTAACTATTTTTTGTTTGTGGAACACCCTCATGTCTACACTTTGGGAAAGAGTGGAGATATCAATAATCTGTTGGTGGATGACAAGGTACTCAAGGATAAGAATGCTACTTTTTACAAAATAAATCGCGGAGGCGATATCACCTATCATGGACCTGGACAAGTGGTTGGGTATCCTATCTTGGATTTGGATAACTTCTTTACCGATATTCACAAGTACCTGCGTTTTTTGGAAGAAATGGTGATTTTGACCCTGGCAGAATATGGGCTCAAAGGACAACGTTCTGAAGGAGAAACGGGGGTATGGTTGGATGTTGGAACTCCATTTGCCCGAAAAATATGTGCCATGGGGGTGCGGGCTAGCCGTTGGGTGACCATGCATGGCTTTGCACTCAACGTGAATACGGATTTGGGTTATTTCGATTTAATGATTCCTTGTGGCATAAAAGACAAGGCTGTAACATCACTCAATGTGGAATTGGGGAAACAGGAAATCAGTATGGGGGAGGTCCAGCAAAAATTGCTCAAACATTTCCAAACGCTTTTTGAAGCCCAGCTCGAAACTTCTAAGGCAGCGATCTAAACCCATCCCTTTCAAATTCAGGACAATTGGGAACAAGCTTACAGTGAATCTATTCATTCACAATCATCAGCTAAGTGTTCCATACCCATGTTTCTTGCTGCTTCGCACTCAAGTCGTTTCATGGCGTCCTCAATGCGTTGTATTTCCCTATTCATCCGTTCTCTGCATAAATTGTCTCTACAAAGCTTTCTACGCTCTTTAAAATTTTCTTTATCCGATGATAAAATTTGCAAACGTCTGTTGAAATCTTGCATTGCAGCATTGATATCAGTTCCTGTCTCCCCTCCAATATATGTTGGCTTGTACTCAGTAGCATCAAAGGTCCTAGCTGTGGATCGCATGAATCGTAGCTCAGCCTGAATGGAATCTGAAGAACCATCACCACCGATATTTACTTTGGTGTAAACCGCTAAACGATTGCAATTTTTAAATACGGTATCTTTCATGATACCCACCATAAAACCGACCATAGGGACAGAGGTTTTGAAAGTGGTGGGATTGGTATCGAAATAGATTTCCACGGTATTGGTAATTCCAGTATGAGCTTCAACCAACTGGCCTTTATACCCTTCTGTAATACTACTCCATACGATATGCGATGGCATAGGTTCAGGATGCTCTGCAAGTTCCGCTGCGGAATTGAAAAAATCCACGATGTTCCGATAATCGTTTTCAAACCGACCCTCAGCAGTTCCTCGAATTTTGCGCGTAACTGCCCGTTTTTTTCCGTCCGATTTATCGAAAAAGTAATTCACCATTTGACCATTGGCAAGCCATATGGCGCCATCAATTCTTCCTCGATTATCTTCATAGGAGCCAAAGTTCACATTAAAGAACCCCCTAAAACCACTTGGGAACAGAATGGAACCATCAGCCGAATTGACATAATAATCCATTTCAATTCTCTGGGTACGTCCACTCATGGTAAACTTGACGTCTGCCTTAATTTTATAATCAAAATTAAAAACACCATTGATGTTGTTAACAGGATTTGGAGGCATTGGGCTTTCAGCTTCCAATGGAGCCAAACATTGTGATTGTAAAAAGGTAAGGCCAAAGACCATAAGTCCCATGCTAACAAAGACAGCTTTTTTCATGATTCTTGTTTGAAGTTAAATCTCGTCTACTTGAATGTATTTTATAGGTAAGGACAACTCATCTCCCCATTTCCAATTGCTTGTAAATATTCCGTGAATTACAATGGGTATTCTACCGGCCTCTGAAGTGGTAAATAGCATATTGATTTCCCTGTTGTTCTGGTTAACATTGACTGAATACCTTCTGCCTTGATTCCCAACTTGTATTGATGCCAAGCCGTTGGGAAAATCCTTGTTTAAATCTGCTAGCAGGTGTTTTCTGTCTGCTAATACTATTTTTAGTCGGTACCTCTTATTTTGTTGAGCATTAAAGTATATGATGCCACCATTAATGTAGTCCCCGCTGATGATATAGTTTTTCGTGTAGATTCCGGAAAACCGTATTTCCAGATGCTGATGATAGAGCTTTTTAGGAGTAATCTTAACTTTTTTTCGACTTGGAATCTTAAGCTCTTTTTCGGTGACATTTAAGATGGGCAATTTACTTGCCTTAAAGTTCTTTGTCAATTCAGCATTTTTAAATGACAGGTCACCAGGTTTAACGGTAAGCACTGAGCCCAATTTTTTCTCCGCAACCTTTTTGCCCAGTTGGGCACTAAGTCCGATGCTTACAAAAGCACATATAACGGTTAGAATTACTCTTTTCATGATGTTTATTTTTGAACTAGAAATAGTAAATGATGGTCATCTGTAAATTTTGGCGGAAGGCAAATGTCTGCTTCCAGATAGATGGGACGCACAGCGGTATCCATTAATTTATTGAGACCATATTGCAGGGAACCCATAAATGTGGTGGCAAATATCTTGGCAACCCTGTTAGTGCGAACATTGGTACCAATAACTTCTGCCTTGATATTGGTGCCATCACATGCCACTCTAAATTTCACTTCGACATCAACCAACCTAGATGGTGCTATATCGACATCCAAGCGGGCTACGTTGTCTGGAAAACTACTTTTATGCTTGATGCCTACATGGGTACGCCCTTGCTTGCGCCCCCATTTTCTATCGGATAGCTCACCTCCCGGCCCCAGGGCATTACCTATGGCTCCTTCCAAGACTTCCTCAAGTACTTCCCTTTGAAAACCAATATTGGTTTTACCTAAACTGGTGACCCATGGAAAATTGGCCAGTTTTGCACTTGACTTCCATTTGTAGTGTGAGCGAAGGGTACGATTACTTAGAGAAAACTCTTGACGATATCCATCTCGTTTTGCTATTTTTTGACTGGCATTGTAGCTGTAAATAGTATAGGGACTACCTCCCCGATTGGTGCTTTTACGGTCTTTTGGATTGTTTATCAACAATTCTACCCGATCAAACTCCCAAATATCATTGCCGTTGATACCCAAGGTCAATTGTGTAATTTGCCTGACCGTGGGAATAAGCGTTGTCCCTTTTATTGGATCGGTGAGCACTACGTCATAAATCTCCCATTCATTTCTTTGCCTATCATCACCTCCTTGCAAGAGCCAAAAACGCTGGTTATTGTTCGTCATTTTCACATAGACTTTGGAATCAGTACCCGCTTTATCACGATTAGCAGTGTGAATGCGCAATTGTACGCGCCAGACAGGTAAGGATTCCAAATTGGTAAAATTCCCCATGGCAAAATAGGGTAGTTTCTTTGCCGGTAGTTTTACACCTCGTGGTAATTTTTTGCTTCCCAAAGGGGTTTTGTTGGCTCCTCGCAGTTGAGAAATACCTTCGTTGATTCCCAATGTTAGTATTAAAAATCCTAGAACAATAATTTTTAGGGTTTTCATAATTTTTGATTTTAATTGGATTATAGTTTTATAAACTCTACTCTTCGGTTTTGGGCCTTTCCGTCTGACGTGCTGTTATCGCTTACAGGTTCGGATTCGCCCTTACCTTGGGTTTGTAGGCGTGCACTATCAATTCCGTAAACCGTGACCAAGGTGTTTTTTACAGTATTGGCCCTTTTTTCGGAAAGCTCAAGGTTCAAAGTGTCATCTCCATCTGCATCGGTATGTCCCACAATTAAAAGGTCCATACCATCTTCTTGATTCAATACTTGTGAAATTTGGCGAATGATGCCCATAGATTGAGGTTGGAGCTTTGCTGAACCTGACTCAAACAATATCCCATTGGTTGAAATAGCGCCTTCTTCAGTTAATTTTCTACGTAGGTCTTGACCACCCTCAGCTACTTTAAAATTTTTGATGAACAAGCGCTCTTTCCCATCCTTAAATTGGCGGATTTCAAATTTTATGTTGCTAGGAGATACATTGGCAGGAATCATTCTGGGGATATCGATATACTTTCCTTCATCAACCCATAAACGAAATCGTTGTTTATTGACCGCGATTGAAACATGTACTTGGTCCAGCACCTTGTCGCGTATATCCCCATCAATTTTATTGTTGATGGTTCCCCCATTTCGCGCAAAAAAACCAACGGGATGATATTGACAAAAGGGGATATCGATATTCGCAAAGTTGCCCCATTTAAAGGAAGAATTATCGGAAACGCCAACTTTCAGGACTGCTGTAGAGCCGGTTTGTTTATCCAAACCTGTGGCAAGCAAGTCAAATTCAACGGTAAACTCATCGGTCAACTTGGGCACATCAGGCATGTGTACAATCCCATAGCCCGACTTCATTTCAAACCATTTTTCCGAAGAATCTCCAATAGTCACAATTTCACCACTACCATTCGTATTCCATTTAGAGGGGAAGTCACCGACATAATCATTTGAAAAATCATCAAAGAAGACTACTTGGTCACCTGGTACAAAGTCAAACTTGCTGTACACTTCTATGGCGCCATAGTCCATTTCTTCCTCCATGGTTTCCTCATATTCCCCTTCAGCATCAGTGGACGATTGTTTTGATTTCTTTTTTTTCTTTCGAATTTTTTTGCCTGGGGCCTCCAAAATACTGTCCATGGCCTTTTCCGTTTCTTCAGCAGTCTTTTCTTCTACTTTTCTTTGGATAGTTTCTTCTGCAGCTTGTTCGGCCCTTTTCTTTAATTTTTTCCAGAATTGCGCTTCTACGCTTGGGCTTGAGACCAAGAACGCCGTTATAAAAAATAATACTTGTAATGCTCTCATGATGATTGGTTTTTAGATTAAACAAGCCGCTCGGTGAATGGCGAAAGTGAAGGATACCGTTTCACTGTCAAAATCCTTTTCAACGGTTATGAAATAGCCATTGTTCTTTTTTATGATTTCCACGTTATAAAAAAGGTGGTAATATTGGCTGTTTCTAATATCAAGACTGACTTTTTTCCCTTGTTTTTTTATCTTGATTGTGGTAGTAAGGGTACGTTGGGTACTAGCTTGTTTTATACCTATCTGAAGCGGAAAGACGATTTCGAGATATTTGCCTCTTTTCACTACGGTTCCAGACCCGTATCGTACTTCACGGTGAAAGGCAGTGTGTTGTCTGTTTCTAGCATTGAGCTGAACGGAGGCAACTACAAGTTCATGACATCTCCCATTGGAAAGATCATTTACGATTTCATCAAATGTAGTCGGAAGACCAACCGGAATCGACACCTTGGGTTTTACTTTGGGTTTTCCAATTTGTGCATGCAGCACGCAGGTTCCAGAAAAAATGATGAGTAATGGAATGATGATTTTTTTCATGGTGTTATTCTTTAGTAAAGTGTGTGCTTTTGATTATTTTCTTTCTGTTGATAATCTTTAATTTGTATCTACCCTTTTCCAAGTGGTTGATATTCAAAAAAATTTCAAATTGGGGGACCTTTTTTAGTACGCCTTCATATCGCTTTTTCTTCATAATGAGATGAAGGATTTAAAATGGATTAGTTCGAATTGGTAGTTGTTTGGACCAAAACTAAAGACATACCGTGTGGGTGACTTTGACATATGTATCAAAGCCTATGACAGATGTAACATCGATGGTGACGCCTGTTTTACAAGGGTTTAGGAACGATTTTTGCCGTATTGTGAGGGTGAGACGCCGTAGGCTTCCTTAAAGCATTTGGTAAAATAGGAGGGGTCGTTAAAGCCTACTTGATATCCGATTTGTGAAACGTTGATATCACTTTGCTCCAATAATGAAGCTGCCAATTTAAGGCGCTGGGAGCGCACGAACTCCGAAGCGGAGAGACCGGTTAGCGCTTTCAATTTGCGATGAAGTTGCATCCTGCTCATACCTACGGATTCGCTAAATTCCTGTGTGCTAAAGGAGGATGTGGTTAGTTTGGAATCCAAGACATCTTGGACTCGATTCAAAAATTGCTCATCCAAATTGGTGATGGCAATATCTTTGGGCATTAGAATGACCTCTTGGCTGTATCTATTGCGCAATTCCTTTCGAGATGCAATGAGTTTGGCAACCCGAGTTTGTAACAGTTTTGAATTAAAAGGTTTGGTTACATAGGCATCAGCACCGTGTTTGAGACCTTCATATTGGTGTTCTTCATCAGCCTTTGCCGTGAGTAAAATAATGGGCACATGACTGGTACGCTCGTCGCTTTTTAGTTGTTTGCATAGTTCAAGGCCATCGGTCTTTGGCATCATAATATCAGAAATGATCAAGTCCGGCACATATTCCAAAGCTTTTGCTATCCCTTCTTGACCATCATTTGCCAACACAACTTGATATTCGTTTTCAAAACTTGCCTTGATAAACTGACGAACATCTCCATTGTCCTCGACCACCAACAGGATATCGGTATCTGCAATGAGATTGATTTCTTCCGCATCGCTTTCCAAAGCATCAACATGGGGAGTAGTTATTGGTTTTAGGATCTCCGGATGCGTAGCGGTTAGCAATTCCGATTTGAAAGCCTCCTTGTTGAGTGGTAAGGTAATGCTGAACTGCAGCGTATTTTCTTCAGGTTGATTTACTTCGATTACGCCTTTGTGTAAATGGACCAGTTCCCGCACCAATGAAAGCCCAATGCCCACACCATCCTTATGGCTATCCACTTGATAAAAACGGCTAAAAAACTGCTCAATCGAACTGGATTTCAATTCCGTTGGGGTGTTGCTCACATTTAAAACCAACTCCTTGGAAACCTGTTTGGCGGTAAAGTCTATATTGCCACCATTATCGGTATATTTAAACGCATTGGACAAAAGATTGACCGTGATTTTTTCTATGGAGTCTTGATCATACCAAACACTTTTCAAATCGTCCACCTTGGTCTCATAGACGATCTGGTTTTCTTCGGCTGAAAAGACAAAGGCCTCTGCCAAGGTCTTAAGAAAATACCCGAGATTTCCCTCAGAAATTTGCAATTGGTATTTGCCTACCTCCAATTTTGAAAGATCAAGCAATTGATCAACCAGATTCAGCAGACGTTTAGAATTCCGCTGCATCATTTCAAAATCTTTTTGGTCAGTTTTAGAAAGTTTTTTTGCCTCCAGGCGTTTCTCCAAAGGACCTGAAATTAGGGTAAGGGGCGTTCGGAATTCGTGGGAGATATTAGCAAAGAACTTGGATTTTAGTTGATCCAGCTCACGTAGTTTTTTAGTGGTTTTCCGACGGTTTCTTAGAAGGAATAACAAGAAGAATCCAGCCAGAGAGGTAATCCCTATGCCCCCCAGAAGCAGATTTCTTTGATTTCTTTTTTGTTGTTCCGCCAATTCATTTTGGGATTTTAAAAGTGATATTTCCTGTTCCTTTTTGGCGGTATCGTATTGGGTTTCCAGCTCATTTACCTTTTGGGCATTTTGTTCCTTAAGAATACTATCATTCAAGCTTTGATATGCTTCCAGGTATTCATAGGCTTTTTTATATTCTTTTTTCTCCAAATATGCAGTGGCCAAACCGTTTAGAATTTGAGATTTGTTGTAGGAAACATTCAATGATTCATAGATATTCCAGGCTTCGTTCAAATGCGAAATTCCGATGTCCGCATTCCCATAGTGTTTTTCCACATCCGCCAATCCAATCAAACCGTTGGCAACAAGCATTTTATTTTCGGTTTTTTTGGCTAGATCAATTGATTTTTCATAAAACTCCCTAGCTTGTCCGAATTGGTTGAGTTTAAGATGGGCCGCTCCTATCCAACCAGCTATATCACTGACATCATTTGTGCTTGCCGCCGTTTCGTAGTATTGGAGGGGAGGTGTAAATAAATCGATGCTGTTTTGATAATTACCTTTATTGAATTCCAATTTGCCCATATTAAAACCGATGTACATCTCCCCTTCGGTTCTATTCATGGATTTATAAAGGTCCTTGCTGCGTACGAAATACTCTTCCGATTTATCAAAATTGTCCAGTTCCATATAAATTTGGCCAATATTTGAAAGTGAGGCTGCCAAAGCCGGCTCTTTTCGCTCATGATGCTGGAAAATGGAATCAACCTTTAAATAGTTGACCAGGGCATTGTCAAAATCATTTTCGTAATAAAAAGTATTGCCCAAGCGGTAATACGAAAAATAAAGCCCTTCCCAATTATTACTTTTTTTAGCTATATCTAGGGCTTTATAGGTTAATTCCTTGGCTTTATCGTACTGTCCCAGGTAAGTATGCGCCATGGCCATTCTATTATAGCAGGCACTGATTTTGCCATCTTCATCAAGTTGTTTTGCATATTGGAGCGCCTTGTTCATGGAAACAATGACACTATCCAAATCCGATTGAGCCCAGTGATAGGTTGCTTTGTATGTATAACCCTGATAAAACCCCCAGACAAATTCATTTTTCTGGGATAGCGATAGCATTTTCAGATAGTGCGATTTTGAGGAATCCGGGGATATGTAGAGGTAATTGCTAAAAAGCCTTTCCAGTATAACAATCTTTAAACTGTCGCTCTTGGTTTGATGATATACCTGTCTTAAAGAATCAACGTTATATGTGTTTTGCCCGTATGATAAAGAGAACAAAAGGAAGCCTAAAAGAATCAGGAGACTCTTTGAATAGTGAGCTTTAAAATCAATGGTTCCCATAAATGAAATATGATTTCAATTATAGTAAGAACAGGGCTAGGTCGATATATCTAATGTAACATTTTTTGTTACATCATTTGCTGAAGGAAGCCAATTCCATCCTACTTTCAAGCTTTCCTTTTTTGTTGTAGGTCTCTTGTTTTACAATCCCCACTCCTTTTGCTAACCACAACTTGTCCGATACATTGACATTGGCAAAAGCAACCTTACTAAAGATATCTGCGGTCAACACTACGCAATCAAAAGTTCCGGCAGCGGTTGTAACAGATTCCTCAGCGACAACTTTTCTGTTGGTAGTTTTGGCTTCAATCTTCATTTTCATGCCACTAATGTTCATGGCAACGTTGACATCAGCATCGGCTAATTCCTGACCCACGGAGAGATTGTTTGGTAGGTCAATGTCGGTTCCCGTAACATCCATTTCAACATCCATATCTCTATATTGCTCCATCATTTGGTTGGGTAATAAACTGTTGAAGTCGATTCGAATTCCGTCACCTGTGCAAGTAAAATCATAGTCCATTTCAAAGCTTTCATTCTTCTTGCTTCCTTGAAAGCTCACATTCAATGAGGCCTTGGTTTCACCTCCTTTATTGGTAACCTTTTTTACGGTGTAAACAGAAGTACCATCTAACTTATCTTTTTTACCGTACATGTTATAGCTAAAGGAAGTGCCTTCGACCATAGGGTAGTATTGGCTGCAATTATCTTGAGCTATGGAAGTGCAAAAAACAAAAAGCAGCAACCCAAAGGCGTAGTGTCTTGTTTTCATCTTTTTGGTTATTGTTTAATGAATTCTACCCTACGGTTTTGTGCTTTTCCATCCAAAGTGCTATTGTCACCAACAGGTTCAGATTCGCCTTTGCCTTCGCTGGACAGTCTACCGGAATCCACTCCGTAGACCGAAACCAAAGCCTCTTTTACGGCAGCGGCTCTTTTCTGCGAAAGGGCAAGATTGCTATCTTCACTACCATCTGCGTCAGTATGCCCTACAATTTTAAGATTTATGGAAGCATCTTGTTGGAGCACTTGATAGATTTGACGGATAATTCCCATAGACTCGGGTTTGATGTTTGCGGAACCGGAATCAAATAAAATTCCATTAGTGGAAATTTTTCCTTCTGCCATCAGTTTTCTACGTAGGTCAACCCCACCTTCGGCAATTTTAAGGTTGGAAATCAACATGCGCTCACCTTTATCGAGATTCAAACCTCTCATGAATATTTTGAAATTATTGATTTTGGATGGGTCCTTTATCAATTGTGGAACATCAAAGATCTTGGTCTCATTGATCCAGAAGCGATAGCGATTTTTATTTACCGCTATGGAAAGATGCATTTCCTCTTTATAAACATTTCGAAAATCGCTTTTCATCTTATTCCGAATAGGGTCTGGGTCACCAGGAAACTTGTTTCTGATTTCTGGACCAACTGCAATATATTGAACTGGGTTAAGGTCAGTCATGGCAAAAGCATCCCTGTTGCTTAAGTTTGCATTTTCCGCACATATAAACTGGGCCTCTATTACTGAAGAGGTTTGGTTGGTTAGATTCAAAAATCTTACATCTAATTCAATGGTATACTCTTCTGGCAAAGAGAAATCTGTAATAGGTACCACAAAACTACCCGGATTGATGGCGAACCATTTGTTGGAAGAACCATCAATTGTTACCATCTCACCGCCGCCATTGGTATTCCATTTGGATGGAAAGTCTCCGATAAAATCGTTAGAAAAATCATCAACGAACAAAAGTTTATCCCCAGGCACAAAATCGAACTTACTGTAAACATTCAGGGACTTTGGTCCAGAACTTGGAACATTTCCTGAACCCGAGGTCCCCGTATTTTCATTTCCTGAGCTTTCAGGATTTCCGGCGGGTCCTTGAGGGGTTGGAGTATTGGGTGCCTTTTGTCTTTCATTTCCTGTGCCTAATACGCTGTCTAGGGCCTGGTCTGTTTTTTTTGCGGATTCTTGTTCCACTCTTCTTTCAACAGTGCGCTCTGCTGCCTTTTCAGCTTTTTTCGCCAGTTTTTTAAAGAATTGGGCATTTCCGCTAAAACAAAAAGCAAGAATAAAAAGAGAACTTGTAAAGAGTTTAATGGAGGTTTTCATCTGTGTAGTGTTTCGTAAGTGTAAGTTATTGTGTTTCAAATTATTGGAAACTACAAAAAAAAAATCAAGTTACTTCACAAGATGTATGCTTTGTTTGAAGTACTGTATAAGTTGTTAATTCAATTTATAGACAATTAAGGAATTGGCTTGGTCTTTGGCCACCAGTTCCAATTTTCTGTCATTGTCAATGTCAGTCATATCAATTAAGGAGTTTCCGAAAACCGGGAAATTTGAAATGGGCTTGGCCTGGCTGTCATAGAGATAAATTTTCTGGTTTTGGATGTCGGTCACACTCACATAAATTTTATCGTAGATATAGAAAATCTTGGGTTTGGAATAGACACCCAAATCGAGCTCTACCTTTTTTCCTTTAATACTTAAAATATTATCGTTCATCAATACCAAGGTTTTGCTGGTGGCGTACATGCCATGGTCCTTGTTAAGATTGAAGTTGGCACTGGAAATGTTCCCTTGAAGGTCTACTTGGACCAAAACCCCTTTTGTATTAGTTGCAGAGAACTTATTCCTATAAAGGAATATCTCATTATCCGAGAAATCGATTTTTTGTTTTACCGGAATCCTTTCTCTTCCAGCCCTGTGAAGAATTTTTAAGGAATTATCTGCTAATTGAAACAGTAAATAATCCTTGTTTGACACTCGAAAGTGTTTTGGGGCTTTCTCAATATCACTGGTAGCTTCTTTGAAAGTGAACCCGTTCACAATTTGTGCCTTATTGTTATACATGTACACCTTTTTCCCTTGGGTGATAAGAAATCGGTAATCCCGATTGCCCTCATAATCGAAAACGGCGAGTGGATTCAGGTTGCCGCCCTCAAACTTAATTTTAAATGGAGGAACATCATCTCCATTTCGGTCAATGACCAAGAATTCATTGTTGGTGCAAAAAGCCAATTGCAGACGGCCATTTTTATAGAGATCCACTTGGTGTATTTTTCCTTGAATTCTTCCCTCTAATTGCTTTTTCCAGAGAACCTTCCCGTTGGTAGAAATTAGGTATAGAAAATTGTCTCGGTCTTGTACAACAATTTCCTGCTTATTGTTTCTGTGGTTTTTCACAAAAACCGGGTTAATTGCCAAATCCGAATCCAACTCCACATTAAAAAGAGGAACGGTAGTGTTATTGGAGCTTGCTTTTTCAGTCTCGGAAACCAAAAAGTAGGTATGCATAAAATGGGTATCTGCAACCAGTTGTGCTCCTATGGTGTGATTATTAAGTTTCTTGCTTTCTTCTATCTTGAAAATCTCTGCTAAAAATGGTTGTTCTGATAAAAAATCGGCACCCTTGTTATCAGAAATAAAAAGCATACTGGATTCACTAGCAAGGTTATTAATTGCAGTTTTGTAGGTGGTTGATTCCGAAAAAGTCGATTTGTTTCGATAATTGCTGATTACCGTTTGAAGGGATTCCATAGTTTCGGCAAAGATGAAAGTATTATCAAGCACCGTATAATAATTTGATTCAAAGTCAGCAATTAAGGGGTTGAAGGAGGAGGTTAACAAATCCTTATTTTGAAAACCGTGGATGTCACTTCCTTGATAAGCCAGGGAGCTTGTTCTTTGGCTAGATAAAAAATCTGATAATCCCTCGGGCCCAAAAGAATTGAGAAAAACTACCTTTTGCTGGTTTAAACGGATTACCCCTATTTCCTCAACCGTGTTAAAAAGGGTGTCTTTTGCTTTTACCCGATCAAGGTATTTGCTTTGATTTTCGAGAAAGACATCGTAGTGGTCAAAAGAGTAAGAAAGCATAGCTTCGGTCTTTGCCGGTGCATAAAGAGGAGTACGGTTGGCCAGTGGAGCAGTTCCCTTAAATAAATTGATAAACATTTTGGTAGAATCCGACGCAATGGCAACACCGTTTAGAGCGGTTTTGCTTTGGTCCAATGAGATATCCAAGCTCGTCCATTCGGCCATAGGATTTGAAGTTGCGGAGGAAGCGTTCAGATTTATAAAAACAGTAGCCGTTTTAATGTCGGAAGAAGCTTTGTATAATCTATTCAGTTTGCTACTTGCTGAATAGGATTCAGTTCTTAACGCGTTTTCCAATAACATTTGGGAAGAACTCAACAGTTGAAATCCGTTCTTTTGACTAGTAAAAACCTCCGTGGAATTGAAAACATGTTTATTTAAGATGTAATTTTCATAGGTCAAGGTTTCCACTTTGTAATTTTCTTGTGTGGTTACATCAAAAAAATCAGGTTCAGACTTTACCACCAAAATGAAATCATCGTCCTTTCTACCCGTTTGATAAAATCCTAAAAGCGCTTTTTTATCAGTTTGTACAAGGGCCAAGGTTTCGCTTTTATCTTCGATTAAGTCGATGAAATTTAAAATTTGCCCTTCTCTGGAAACCAGGGAGTTTTTTAGTTGGCTTAGAAAACTCGCCATATCGTTAACCTTAATATAAAAGGAAGTATTGGGAGGTAATTGTTGTAGTAAGGTATCCGAGGTTTTTATTTCCTTTCGACAGGAAATACAACAGATTAGCAGGAATAAATAAATTACCTGAGGTTTCATAAAGTCATTTTGAAACAAATTTAGGATTTTAGATTGCCAGCATCAATTGTTTTGGTAACTGTCTAAAACTTTTTCGATGGTAAGGGCTTAGGCCGTATGCTCTAATGGCCTCTCTATGCTCTGTCGTTGGGTAACCTTTGTTCTTCTTCCAATTATAAATGGGGTATTCTTCATGAATTTGCTCCATGTAGGCATCCCTGTAGGTTTTAGCCAATACTGAAGCTGCTGCGATGCTCAAGTATTTACCATCACCTTTAATTATACACTCATGTTTTATGGAAGGATAAACTTTAAAGCGATTACCGTCTACTAAAATTAGGTCTGGCTTAATTGAAAGTTCATCAAGAGATTTGTGCATGGCCAGGAAAGAAGCGTTTAGAATATTAATTTCATCAATTTTTTTTTCAAATACATGCTGGACCGAAAATGTTAGAGCAGTTTTCTCTATAATCGGCTTTAGCTTGGCTCTTTTGATTTCGGATAATTTTTTGGAGTCGGTGAGTATATCATTTTTAAAGTGTGTAGGCAAAATAACAGCAGCGGCGGTCACAGGACCTGCCAGACAACCCCTTCCCGCCTCATCAGTTCCAGCAATATGCCCTGGAGCACTAAATCTTTCCAAACCCATAGGTCTTAAATAAATTATGGTTCATCGGCAAAAAGTAGAAATAGATTCGTTAAAGAATTTAGTATTCCATAAACGATGGGTGAATTAACTCAAAATTTGATAATTATTAATCTCTTTTTAACATTTATTGGGGTCTGGGGCAAGTAATTTTTGGAATTTTTAGTTTTTATTAAGATTTTAGCCGCTGACTAATTCAAAAATTCAATTAAATGAGATCAAAGTTTACTTTGGTGCTAGCGTCTTTCTTGTTGCTATGCATCAATTTCTCTTTTGGACAAGAGAAGACAATTTCCGGTAACGTGACCGACCAAAACGGTCTTCCGTTGCCAGGGGTCTCTGTTGTAGTGGTGGGTACTACTTCGGGGACACAAACCGATTTTGATGGTAACTACACAGTCTCCGCTAATGTTGGCCAAGTATTGCGTTTTAGCTACTTGGGCCAGAAAACAGTTGACAGAACTGTAGGGGCTGAAAATACCATTAATGTGCTGATGGAAGAAGATGCCGAGGCTCTGGAAGAGGTAGTGGTAACCGCTTTGGGTATTGAACGTACCGCGAGAAGTATTGGTTACGGCGTAAACACCATAAAAGCTGAAGAGCTTAATGTGGTTCGTGAAACTAACGTTTTGCAAGCATTACAAGGTAAATCTTCTGGTATCCTGATTCAGAATCAGAGTGGTAACGTTGGGGGATCCCAAAGAATCGTTATTCGGGGTCAATCGAGTTTACAGGGTACTGTTCAGCCATTGTTCGTAGTGGATGGGGTGCCAATTTCTAACTCCAACATTGCAACAGGTTCACGTATTACTGGGGGCTTTGACTTTGGTAACAGGGCACAGGATATTAACCCAGATGATATTGAAACCCTAACAGTTCTTAAGGGTGCGTCTGCAGCTGCACTTTACGGCTCGCGTGCATCGGGTGGTGCGATTATCATTACCACTAAGAAAGGGAAGCCAGGACAATCTGCCAGTATCAGCTTTAACACGAGCTACAGATTTGATGAGCCCTTGATTTTACCAGATTTTCAAAATGAATTTGCTGCTGGTAACCAAGGGGTTTATGATTTTACCCAAGGACCTGGTGACCAAGATACTTCAGGTTGGGGACCTAGCATTGCCTCTCTAGCAGGACAGACTTATACTAATATTGCGGGAGAGACAGTTCCGTTTGAGGCTTTCCCAAGTAACGTAGAGGACTTTTACGAAACAGGTTTCACTAGTATTTACAGCTTAAATGTTGCTGGAGGTTCTGAAGTAGGTGACGATTACCGCTTGAGTGTTTCCTACACTGACCAAGGAGGTATAGTTCCTAATCAGAGACTGAACAGAACGAACATTGGCTTGAATGCCGGAAAGAACTTGACCGACAAGTTGTCGTCTCGATTCAGTGTGAACTATGTGCGTACAAACACTAGAGGTACAGCAGCTGGTGGGGCAAATGACCCTAACGTTTTAACTAGTATCGTTAATTTGCAACCAAGAACAACAGACTTCTCGTTGTTCGATCCAGATATAGACGAATTTGGAAACCAACTAAATGATCCGGGAGGACAGCAGAACAACCCATTGTTCATTGCCAGAAGAAATGCGCCACAAATTGCGGTTGAACGTTTCTTTGGTAATGCTTCGCTTACGTATAAGCCATTTGAAGATTTGAGCTTATTGGGTAGAGCAGGTTACGATACTTTTTCCGACAATCGTCTGCTACAAAATTCTGTAGGGACAATAGGTCAAATCAATGGTAACTTCACACAAGATGTTATCCAAAGACGCGAGCTGACCTTAGATTTTATCGCAACTTATCAAAAGGAAATCGCTACTAATCTTAATTTAAGCGTTAACGCAGGTACGCAATGGAATGAAAGGGTAACGGAAAGATTGCAAAATCTCGGTCAAAACCTTTCCGTTCCAGAATTGTTCGCTCCTGGTAATGCAGAGGTAAACAATGTTCTTAATGACCTTAATACGATAAGAATTTTTGGTGTATTTGGTGACGTTACGCTGGACTACAAGAACTGGTTGATTTTGAATGCCACCGGTAGAAATGACTGGTCTTCTACGCTCTTCTTTGATGATAACAGTTTCTTTTACCCGTCAGTATCTCTTAGTTTTGTATTTACTGATGCCTTTGATATCCAAAGCGATATTCTTAGCTACGGTAAGTTAAGAGGAAGCTGGGCTAATGTAGGAGGTGACACTGGCTTTGGATTGTTGAACTTCTTCTTCCTTCCAGATACTGCCTTCTTTGGTCAGTTTGGTACAGGAGGTACGTTCCCATTTGACGGTAACCTAGCGTTTAATTCTCGTGCTACTCAAACGGACCCTAACCTTAAGCCTTCTAACCAAGAAAACTGGGAAGCAGGTATCGAATTGGGATTGTTTAAAAACCGAGTGAATATTGATTTCACGTACTACGATAATTTGAATGAAGATGATATTGTTCAGGTTCCGACACCTCAGACCTCTGGGTTTGCTCAATTTTTGACTAACGTCGGTGGGGTATCCAATAGTGGTGTGGAACTGGAATTGAGCGCAAGAGTCTTGCAAACCAACGATTTTAGCTGGGACTTGAACTACAACTTCACAAGAAACAGACAAATTGTTGAGGACTTGGATGAAATCGAAGGAGGTGCACTGAATTTGGCGACTGGATTTAATACAATTGCCGTTCGTGCTCAAGAAGGGCAGCCTTTCCAACTTCGTGGAACAAGGTTCAGAAGAGCTTTGGATGCGGATGGAGAGGAAATCGAAGATGCTATTCTTGTAGATGCTAATGGTATCAGACAGATAGGACAAGTAGGAGACTTAGGAGCGATTCAACCAGACTGGTTGATGGGTCTAACATCCACCTTTAAGTATAAAGGATGGACCTTATCAACAACATTTGACTGGAGAGAAGGCGGTCTATTGTTCTCAAACACTGTTGGTGCTTTAAGGAGAGCTGGATTGGCTTCAGAAACAGCTGTAGATCGTGAGACCCTCTTTGTAGATCCGAATACCTTCACACAACCTGGGGGTGCTGGTACTGAGGTTATCCCTAACACGACACCCATCTCTAGCGTCCAAGATTTTTATCAGGATGGTTTTTCAAACGCAAGTATCATAGAAGGAAATGTGTTTGACGGTACTTTCATCAAGTGGAGGGAATTAAGTCTAAGCTATACTTTCCCATCTAAGTTGTTAGAAAGAACTCCACTAAAATCCCTTCAGCTAGGACTTCAGGGACGTAATCTTGCATTGTTCAATACTGATGTTCCACACATAGACCCCGAATCAGGACTTGGTGGTGCTGCCAGTCAGTTGGATGGTATTGAAAGAGGTGGACTTCCTACTACTAGAAGTATTGGTTTTAATTTAATAGCTAATTTTTAGTACTATGAAAAAGAATTTTTTAAGAATAACAGGATACTTACTTGCAACTACCTTAATGGCAGTTGGTGTAGTGAGTTGTGACGACTCCATTGAGGGAGATGTGAATGTTGACCCGATTGTGGCAACTACAATTGAACCAGATTTATTGTTTCCGCAGGTTATTGTGGCCGGTTTATCCGCCAACAGAACTGTGGAGTTAAATGCAATGAATATGCAGTCCCAACATTGGTCCTCCATTGTCGGGTTCGGGGTATTTGTTAACCCAGAAAGATACAATATCAGTGCAAATACAACCAATAACGTTTGGGTAGGACATTATACTACGGTATTGTCTAATTTGGCGCAGGTAAGACGTTTGGTTGAGGAAAATAACCCAACAGCAAGAAATATCATTGGTCAGGCCAAGATATTGGAGGCTTTTGCTTATTTAAATCTTACACAGATTTTTGAAGATATCCCGTTTAGCGAAGCTATTCAGGTGTCTGAATTCCCAACTCCAAACTTTGATACTCAAGAACAAGTGTTAAGAGGTATTCCAGTTTTGATAGACGAAGCTTTGGCGGAATTGGCAACAGATACTGATATTATTACAACTTCAGATTTGATTTATGGTGGTGACCGCCAGAGTTGGATACGTTTTGGAAATACATTAAAACTAAAGGCACTAATGCTTGTAGCCAATGTAGATCCAGGTTCGGTTCAATCGGAAATACAAGCGGTAGCAAACCAACCTTTGATTTTGGATGCGGCCCAAGACGCCACTTTTTTCTATACAGAGGCGGCTGGTAATGAGAATCCTATATGGAAGACCATTGATCAATTTGCAGGTCAAGCAAACTTGTTTTGGGGTTCTGCATCGACTTTGGTTGATATTATGAATGCTACCGATGATCCAAGAAGAGCTACTTGGTTTGATTTGACAGAGGATGATACGTTCGTTGGTCAGGATCAAGGAGTAAATTCTCCTGAAGGAATTTCTGCGGTTAGTTTGAACATCATTAGAAGAGATATGCCAGATCGCTACGCTACGGCTTCTGAAACCAATTTCTACTTGGCGGAAGCAGCCTTGCAAGGGTGGATAGCCGGTGGTCAAGCGGCAGCTAACACATTCTATAGAGCCGGTATTCAAGAGTCTCTGGATTTTTATGATGGTCAGCCTGGAGCAATTGCCCAAGCAGATAAAGATGCGTTCATGGCTTCTGCGCGAGCTTCTATTGCTGCAGATTCTCCAGCGGATGCTTTAAGAAAAATCCATGAAGAGCATTGGATTTCTGATTTCACCCGTGGAATCGAAGGATGGACGGATTGGAGACGTAACAAAGTGCCAGATTTCCAACAGCCTGTGGATGCTGCTTTGCCAGACATTATTAGACGATACAACTATCCTAATAGCGAAATAAACGCGAATCCTAACACACCGGACTTGCTTCCATTGGAGCAACCAATGTGGTTTGAGAATTAGTAGAAAATAAGTATTGTTTTCAGAGAACCCCGGAAAATTTCCGGGGTTTTTTATTTACTTTTTTTAATGGCAAAACTTTCACATTCCAATACCAACAAATCTTATACCTTTGTTCGTCAATTCTATGGAATGAGATTCTTTATTGCAGTTTTTTTTCTTCTCGTAAATATTTCAATTACCACAGCACAACAAGATTCAATCCCTGTAGTACCAACGGAACAAGACAGTGTTGTAAAAAAAATACCAAACGCTCCTAAAGGGTTGGATTCATTGTCCCTAAAAACAGATAACGAAATAACCATAAAGGACTATCGGATTATCTCTTATGAAAGGGATACCACTTTTTTGGATACCACTTTGACTATACAAAAGGAGTATACCTATAATTTCTTAAGAAAGGACGATTTTGAGCTAATGCCATTTGCCAACATAGGGCAACCCTACAATACCCTAGGAGTCCAGTTTTCTGAAAATCACTACTATCCTAGATTGGGAGCCTTGGGAAGGAATTTTAATTATCAAGAAACCGAGGAAATCAAATACTACGATGTGGCCACTCCGGTGTCGGATTTAATGTTTAAGACCACGTTGGAACAGGGACAACTACTGGATGCTTTGTTGACATTTAATGTTACCAGAAGACTCAACCTTGCGGTTGGGTTTAAAGGATTCCGTTCCTTGGGAAAATATCAGTTCAATCAGGCGCAATCGGGAAATTTCAAAACAACATTTAACTATCGAACCGAAAATGAGCGATACACAATTAGGGGGCATATAACCGCACAAGATTTAGAATCAGAAGAAAATGGCGGTATTGCGAACAGGGAACAATTCGAAGATGATCCTGAAGGTGATTTTACGGATCGTGGGAGAATAGATGTTCTTTTTACCAACGCCAATAACCGCATTCAGGGAAGGCGATACTATTTCGACCATCAATTTGCTTTATTCAAATCGGCCCAAGATTCAATCAAGAAAAGAAAAAGTCAAATAAGAATTGGTCACGAATTTAACTACGAAACCAAATTCTATGACTTTGTTCAATTAAACCGAGTGGACGCTTTTGGGTCAGATGTTTTTTTGGAACCAATTGAGGACCAAGCGCGCCTTAAAACCATGTTCAACCGACTTTCAGCAGAATTCTCAAATAGTACACTAGGGGTGCTTACTGGAAATGCCAGCCTATACAACTACAACTACTTCTTCAATAGTGTTTTGATTACGGACTCCCAAACGATACAAAACCAACTGGAAGGGGAGGAAATATCCGTGGGGGGCAATTACTTTAATCAAATAGGTAGCTTAGTATTAAAAGGAAATGTGAATTATACCGTCTCTGGAGAACTGACAGGGAATGCATTTGATTTTTCTGCGGCGTACGGAATAAATGAAAACACCACGGTTTCAGGGGGTGTTCATTTAACTTCCCGATTACCAAATTTTAACTATTTGCTGTATCAAAGCGATTATCAAAACTTCAATTGGCAAAATGATACGTTGTTTGAAAAACAACAGAATCAAACAATCTCTTTTGGCCTGGACTCAAAAAAATGGGGTCTTCTTGAAGCAGAATACAGCGCGATTGATAACTACAGTTTCTTTGCATCTGCCATTACGGACGAACAAAGAACTGCTGGCTTGGCCGAGACAGCCTTCGTACGTCCATTTCAAGAGAATGAAACAGTAAATCATCTTCGTGTAAAGTACTTTAAAGAATTCAAGTGGAGAAAATGGGCATTGGCCAATACGGTTTTGTTTCAGGATGTAACCCAGAATCAGCAGGTACTTAATGTTCCTCAACTATTGACTAGAAATTCACTTTATTTTTCTTCGGATGTATTTAAGAAAGCTATGTTCTTACAGACAGGGGTAACCCTTAAGTACTTTACTTCGTACAACACGAATGCATATCATCCCTTGTTGGGTGAATTCTATGTCCAAAATCAAGAAGAGTTTGGAGGGTTTCCTTTACTGGACTTTTTTATAAATGCTAGAGTAAAACAGACTAGGATTTATTTTAAACTGGAACACTTTAATTCTCCTTTTTCTGAGCCTGTTTATTACTCGGCTCCAAATTATCCTTACAGGGACTTTGTGATACGATTTGGATTGGTCTGGAATTTCTTTTCATAGATAGATTAAATTATTTTCTTTTTTATATCTGAAAAGCAGTTAGTTACGGCTTTTGGGATTTTTTTGACAAAAAAATAGTTCAAAACCATTTGCGGAGATAAAATAAGCTGTTTATATTTGCACCCGCTAAAACGGTAAATGTATTGTTTTGGTGTAGCGGAAAAGAGGGCCTTTCGGGGCGTTTTTTTTGCTTATGGAACAAAGAAGTTCATTGGCATTATTGGAACAGACAGCGTAAATCAGAGAAGATTTAGAACAAACCATTTTGGTGCCGGGCTCAGGGATTGTATTGGAGCGACATATAATATATGACGCATTACAATGAAGAGTTTGATCCTGGCTCAGGATGAACGCTAGCGGCAGGCCTAACACATGCAAGTCGAGGGGCAGCGGGGATTGCTTGCAATCCGCCGGCGACCGGCGCACGGGTGCGGAACGCGTATGGAACCTGCCCCTGTCAGGGGAATAGCCCAGAGAAATTTGGATTAATGCCCCATGGTAACATTTTATCGCATGATAAGGTGTTTAAAGATTTATCGGACAGGGATGGCCATGCGTACCATTAGCTAGTTGGTAAGGTAACGGCTTACCAAGGCAACGATGGTTAGGGGCCCTGAGAGGGGGATCCCCCACACTGGTACTGAGACACGGACCAGACTCCTACGGGAGGCAGCAGTGAGGAATATTGGACAATGGCCGGAAGGTTGATCCAGCCATGCCGCGTGCAGGATGACTGCCCTATGGGTTGTAAACTGCTTTTATACGGGAAGAAACCTCCCCTCGTGAGGGGAGCTGACGGTACCGTAAGAATAAGGACCGGCTAACTCCGTGCCAGCAGCCGCGGTAATACGGAGGGTCCGAGCGTTATCCGGAATCATTGGGTTTAAAGGGTCCGTAGGCGGGCCTGTAAGTCAGGGGTGAAAGGCCACGGCTCAACCGTGGGACTGCCCTTGATACTGCAGGTCTTGAGTTATAGTGGGGTTGCCGGAACATGTGGTGTAGCGGTGAAATGCATAGATATCACATAGAACACCGATCGCGAAGGCAGGTGACCAACTATATACTGACGCTGATGGACGAAAGCGTGGGTAGCGAACGGGATTAGATACCCCGGTAGTCCACGCCGTAAACGATGGATACTAGCTGTCGGGCCTTCGGGCTCGGCGGCCAAGCGAAAGTGATAAGTATCCCACCTGGGGAGTACGTTCGCAAGAATGAAACTCAAAGGAATTGACGGGGGCCCGCACAAGCGGTGGAGCATGTGGTTTAATTCGATGATACGCGAGGAACCTTACCAGGGCTTAAATGCGGGCTGCATGGGACAGAGACGTCCCTTTCTTCGGACCGCCCGCAAGGTGCTGCATGGTTGTCGTCAGCTCGTGCCGTGAGGTGTCAGGTTAAGTCCTATAACGAGCGCAACCCCTACCGTTAGTTGCCAGCAAGTAAAGTTGGGGACTCTAACGGGACTGCCGGTGCAAACCGTGAGGAAGGTGGGGACGACGTCAAATCATCACGGCCCTTACGTCCTGGGCCACACACGTGCTACAATGGCCGGTACAGAGGGAAGCCACCCCGCAAGGGGGCGCGGATCTACAAAGCCGGTCACAGTTCGGATCGGGGTCTGCAACTCGACCCCGTGAAGCTGGAATCGCTAGTAATCGGATATCAGCCATGATCCGGTGAATACGTTCCCGGGCCTTGTACACACCGCCCGTCAAGCCATGGAAGCCGGGAGTGCCTGAAGTCCGTGACCGCAAGGAGCGGCCTAGGGCAAAATCGGTAACTAGGGCTAAGTCGTAACAAGGTAGCCGTACCGGAAGGTGCGGCTGGAACACCTCCTTTCTAGAGAAAGGTCGCCCGATACGAGAATCGGGCCCGCGCCGGGATGAGGGTTCGGAAT